>JAZBOH010000154.1:0-26657 GCA_036351055.1 Lysobacterales bacterium | reverse complement strand
GGCTGGGCGTTCTTGGCGACAACAATTCCGGCAAAAGGCGCGCGGATTACGGTGTCGTCGAGCTGGCGCTGGTAGATGTCTATCTGGCGGCGCGCGACCTCTACGTCGGCCAGGTTCCGCTGTTCGCGCGCCATCAGTGACGAAGCAAGGGCCCGGGCCCTGTCCAGTTCGGCCGCGCTGGTGAGGTTCTGCCTGAGCAGTTCTCTTTGCCGTTCAAAGTTGGCTTGCGCCTCCACCAGCAGGGCCCGTGTTTCATCCAGGCCGCGCTGTGAGGAGACTTCCTGGGCCCGGGCAAGTTCCCAGGCCGCCCGGATATTGGAGTCATCCAGTCGCGCCAGCACCTGGCCTTCCTCGACCGCCATACCCTCTTCGATCAGGACTTCGCTGACACGCCCGGTAATTTTCGACGAAACGGTAGCGTAGCGGCGTGCGTTGACGTAACCGGAAGCGTTCAGCACGGTTCCGGCCTGCTGTGTTCCGCCTTTCAACTCGACAGCCCGCACCGTGCTGACTTCCAGCGCGGCAGCAGGAAACAGCAGGAAATAGGCGGCGGTCAGGGCGGCCGCTGCCAGGATCAGCAGGGGCAGCAGCCAGCGCCATGACGACTTCGAGCCGGATGGTTCGGAACGTTCGATCTTGAGCTCGTCAAGAGATGGTCTGTTCACTGTCCCTTCCTCGTTGGCCGGCTTCACGCGGCCTTGGGTTTCAACATCATTTCCAGCTTGCCGCTTGGCAACAACAGGCCGCGCTCAAAAGCGAAGCAATTGAGCATATCAGCCATCTCCACCTGGGAGTGAGGGTGATAAGTCATGGTGTCGGAGTGCCTCGAACGGATGCTCAGATGGTCACGATCGATGATTCCGTACTGGTGATGCTCCAGCTTGACGGCCAGGTGGTGCACACCAAATCCATGGGCCCGGGTCTCAGGATGAATCCAGGGGCGCAAGGCGGAATTGAACGCCCGCAGGGCGCGGTCGTTGAGGAAGCTGAGAAAATCGCCAAACAGGCAGATGTCCAGTTGGGAACCTTCCGGGAAGGTGAATTGCTCTTCAAAACAGTGCCGAAGCTCTTTTTCCGAAAGCTCTTCTTGCTGGTCCCTCAGGAAGGGTTCATCGTACAGGTCCAGGAAGTGCAGGCGGCAACGGAACCGGGAAAAAAACTCGACTGTTTCGGGCAAAGCCGGGCCGATTTCCAGCACGGTGAGCCTGTGTTCCGGTTCAAAACGCCGGAACAGCCCGGCCAGAAGTTTGCTCTGGTGCCGGGCGGTGATGGGACCGGTACGGCGTGATGGCACGCTCACGCTCGGTTTCCGGGCTGCGAGGCTCAACCGCTCTTGAGCGTCAGGCCGGGCTCCTTCTTGGCGCCTGGTGCACTGGACTTGTCACCTTGTGCTGGCTTGGGCGCGGGGGAGGCCGGCCTGGCCTCAGCGGCCGGTTTTGCAACGGCCGGTTTGCTGGCCTGGGCAGGCTCCGCCGGGTTCATGTCGATGCTGCCCCGGAACAGTGCGCCGTCGTCCAACTGGACGCGGGGCGCCACGATATTACCCTGGACCCGTCCGCTCTTGGAAATGACCACTTTTTCGCTGGCGGAAAGGTCGCCTGCAACCGCGCCGGCAATGCGAATGACCTTTGCCGTGATGCTGGCCTTGATCACGCCGCTTTCAGCAACCTCGATATCCTGTGAACTGCTTACCCCGCGGCCTTCGATCCGGCCCTCTACCTTGAGATTGGAATTGGCATTCACATCGCCGGTAACGCTGATGCCGTCGCCGATCATGGCCACCTTGGAAGGCGCGCTGGCCGTGGGTGGAACGCTGGGGCTCGGCGCCTGTCGTGTAACCATGGGCTCTTCCTCTCTCTGGGGGGGTTGCTTGCTGCTTTTGTGCTTGTCGAACATCGCCATAATTCTGATCTTACTTTCTGAAAGGGGCAGTCATTCTATCACTGCCCGGGGCCATTCCAGCAACCCGGTTGAAAATTTTCCAGCGCCTCGCGGGCATGGTCAAAGCTGTGACACCCCCCTGGAAAAGCGAGGAAATGCGCATATCCGGAGTGCCAGCGTCGGCTCCATTCCGCGTTGATGACCTCGTCGTCCCGATCAACATAGACCCAGAACGGCAGCTTGGCCCCGTAGTCGACCGAATGCTCCAGGGCCACCAGCATCGCGCCGTGCTCTGGTGTGAAGTCATGCTCGGCGCCGGTCACGTAGTTGAGCTGGTGGCCCTCCAGGTGGTGGCTGAACTCCGCCAGGTTGAAAGCGGGGTTGAATACCACCGCCTCAACGCGCAGCCCCGGGCGCCGCCGGGCCAGCAACAACTGCATGATGCGGGCGAACCAGCCACCCATCGATGCACCGCAGAACAGGACGCTGTCCACGTCCCCGGGTACCGAATCGAGCAGCTCCTGGCTGTGCCGGTCAGCGTAACGGTAGTCGATGTTTTGCGGCAGGAAGGCGCGACCGGTGGCGCGGCAGAAATCGGCCACCGCGGAGATTTTCGGACTGCTCGAAATATCTTCCGGGATGGCCGAGTTGAAACCATGAAAATAAAATAAAGGGTTTCGTTTCCCTTCTTTATCCAGCGGCATCCAGGGCCTGCTCCAGGTCGGCGATGATGTCCTCGATGTCTTCGATACCGACACACAGGCGGATCATGTCCGGCGTGACGCCCGCCGAGGTGAGTTCGTCCCCGGACAGCTGGCGGTGCGTGGTCGAGGCCGGGTGCGCGGCCAGTGATTTCACATCGCCGATGTTGACCAGGCGCAGGAACATTTGGAGGGCGTCGTAAAATTTCACGCCGGCGTCAAACCCGCCCTTGATGCCGAACGTCAACAGAGCTGACGGTTTACCATTCGTGTATTTCTGCGCCAGGTCGTAATAGGGCGAGTCGGGCAGCCCGGCAAAATTGACCCAGTCTACTTTCGGATGCTCGTTCAGGTAATTGGCTACCGCCAGCGCATTGTCGCAATGGCGCTGCATGCGCAAGGGCAGGGTCTGCATGCCCTGCAGGATCAGGAAAGCGTTCATCGGGCTGATGGCCGAACCGGTGTTGCGCAGCGCGACCGTGCGCGCGCGGCCCGCGTACGCTGCTGCACCCATCGCCTCGGTATAAACCACGCCGTGGTAGGACTCTTCCGGCTGGTTCAGCATGTGAAATTTTTCCGGATAGTCCTGCCAGGGAAATTCACCACTGTCCACGATCACACCGCCCAGCGAGTTGCCGTGGCCGCCCATGTACTTGGTCAGGGAATTGACCACCACGTCGGCACCCCACTCGATCGGCTTGATCAGGGCAGGTGTTGCCACGGTATTGTCCACGATCAGCGGAACGCCGTGCTCGTGGGCCATGTCCGCCAGGGCCTCGATGTCGACGATATTGCCGGCCGGGTTGCCGATGGACTCACAAAAGATCGCCGTTGTCTTCTCATCGATGAGGGCCGCCATGGCCTCGGCGCTGTCGTCGGCAGCGAAACGGCATTCGATCCCCTGCCGCGGCAGCATGTGTTTGAACAGGGTGTAGGTGCCACCGTACAACAGCGGTACGCTGACAATGTTATTGCCCTGTTCGGCGATGTTCAGGACCGAGTAGTTGATTGCGGCGCTGCCGGCGCTCAGCCCCAGGCCGGCGATGCCGCCTTCCAGGGCGGCGCAACGCTGTTCCAGCACGTCCGTGGTCGGGTTCATGATGCGGGTATAGATATTGCCCGGCACCGCCAGGTTGAACAGGTCCGCGCCGTGCTGGGCGTCATCGAACTCGTAGGCAACGGTCTGGTAAATGGGTACGGTCACGGCCTTGGTGGCCGGGTCGGCCTTGAAGCCGGCGTGAATAGCCAGTGTCTGGTCTTTCATGAACTCTCCTGGGTTTTGTTGGAGCGGCGAAAGCCGCGATAAGTTTTCAAAATCACTTCAATTTCAGGGGATCATCCGGATCGACTCCCTCCATGTACTGCAATTTCCGGTCGAGGTTGGTCAGTTGGTACACCAGCCCAAGCCAGTTACTGATGATCGCCCGGCCCGTGTCGCCCCAGGTGTTGTCCAGCAGCGGCGCTATTTCATCATCGATAAAGTCCGGCAGGGGCAGGCCCTTTTGCAAAGCCGACTTTGCCTGGTCCAGGAAACGCTCTGCAGCCGCTGTTGCTTCCTGCGGCAGGTAGTGTTCCGGATAGGGTGGCGGATTTGGCAATTCACCGCCCAGGTAACGTAGTACCTCGCGCTTGTATTCCTTGAGCAGGCTGTTGATGTCGTACTCGGGATGGCCCTGGAAAAAAATGGCGCGAAAATGATCCTGGCTCACGGCCATGTGCACCCCGCCATCGTCGCTTTCGACCAGCACCTTCAAGCCGGCCGCTTCGAGTTGTTCCCTGGAAATGTCGTTGAAGCGCGAGTGCGGCACGTCGAACCGGGTATTGATACCGCGCAGAAGCGGGTGGCCCGGGTAACTGGTGCGGTGGCTGAATACACCCCAGCGTTTTTCCGGCATGGGCCGGCGCTCGATGCCATAAAACCTTTTCAACACGGCATGGGTCGCCAGGCAGGAACACAAGGTGGAAGCCACGTTTTCGCGCGCCCAGTCCACCACTTCCATCAGCGGCCCCCAGAAGGGTTCCTGCTCGAGACTGGGGGTTGCCACGTTGGCCCCCGTGATGATCAGGGCATCGATGCCGGTTTCTTTTAATTCGTCAAACGTACTGTAGTAGCGTTCGATGTAGTCCAGCGTATTTTGCGAACGTGGCAGGCCGGCCAGTGAAAACGGATACACGTAAAACTGGGCGATACGGTTACAACCGCCAACGAGACGGATGAACTGGCGCTCGGTCGCCTGCAACGCCGCGTCCGGCATCATGTTCAGAAACCCGATGTGTAGTTCACGGATATCCTGGTGCATGGCGCGCTCGAGTGAAAGCACCTCGTGACCGGAGTCGCGAAGGCGGCTGAACGTCGGTAATTTGGAATGTTGTACCAGAGGCATACGTGATTCTAACCGCGTTCGGGCGGTTTTCAAGATCTTGCCTATACTTAGTTCCATGCGCCCAATGCAGGCGTTAGATAACCATTGAGGAGAGTTACATTGAAAAAAATGATTTTGGTACTGGTATTCCTGCTGTTACCCGGGCTGTGCCTGGCCGATAACCACGACACGGCCATCGTGGAAATGTGGAAATGTGAATTGAAGGACGGCAAAAAGATGGAAGACGTCGAGGCCAATAACAAGAAGTGGCTTGCCATGACGCGAAAGGTGGCGGGCAGCGACGAAGTGAACAGCTACATGATGACCACCGTGGTAGGCGACCAGACCAAGTTCCTGTTCGCTGATGCCTACCCCGACATGAAAGCCTGGGGTGCGGCCAAGTCCGCTGAAGATTCCGAAGAAGGCTCAGCCATCGAGGCGGCTTTTGACGACCTGATGGAGTGCAGTGACAACCGGCTCTACAAGTCGAAAAAACACTAAACGTTTGACCTGACCTGAATGCTGGCTCTGAAAGTCAGCGGGATCAGTTCAAGAAAAAGGCGGACCTGAGAACAGGCCCGCCTTTTTTCTTGCAAGGTTTATCAGGCTGAAGCGATGGATTTGCCTTTTGAACCCAGGTCTTCGCAGGCTTCCTGCAGGCGATCAACGATGCCCGCTTCGCCGGCGCGCAGGTATTTGCGCGGATCGTAGAACTTCTTGTACGGGGTGCCGTCTTCCGGATCCACCTGGTACAGGAAGGCTTTCGGGTTTTCGTTAATGAACTTGCCGACCGGCTCGGAGAACGCGAACTGGGTATCGGTATCGATGTTCATCTTGAATACGCCGTAGCTGACCGCTTCGGAGATCTTGGCTTTTTCTGAACCGGAACCGCCGTGGAACACCAGGTGCAGCGGGTTGTGGCCCGTGCCATGGGTTTCCTCGACCAGTGCCTGGGAGTTCTTCAGGATTTCCGGGCGCAGCTTGACATTACCCGGCTTGTAGACACCGTGCACGTTGCCAAAGGAGGCGGCAACCGAGAAGTGGCCAATCGGGTTCAGCAGTTCGTAGGCACGCAGTACGTCTGCGGGCTGTGTGTAGAGCTTGGAGTTGTCGGCCGCCTCGTCGAACTCGCTGCCGATTCCGTCTTCCTCGCCACCGGTCACGCCCAGCTCGATTTCCAGGGACATGTCGATTTTGGCCATGCGTTCCAGGATGCGGGCGCATTCGCCCAGGTTGAAATCGATCGGGTCTGCTGAAAGATCCAGCATATGTGAACTGAACAGGGGTTTGCCGTGTATCTCGTAGTAGGCCTCGCCGTGGTCCAGCAGGGCTTCGATCCAGGGGATCAGGGCCTTGTTGGCGTGATCCGTGTGCATGGCGACACAGATGCCGTAGTGCTCCGCCAGCAGGTGGGCGTGCTGGGCCGCGGCGACCGAGCCCATGACCTTGGCCTGGAAGCCGTCCGGCATGCCGGCGCCGGCATAGAATGCGCCGCCGCTGTTGGAGAGCTGGATAATGATATCGGAATGGGCCTTGGCGGCCGCTTCCATGCAGGCGTTCAGGCTGTTGGTTCCAACCACGTTGACCGCGGGCAGCGCATAACCGCCCGCTTTCGCGGCTTCAACAAGTGTTTTGTAACCTTCGCCGGTGACCACACCGGGCTTCAGGGTTTTCTCGGACATCGATTGTTCCTCGTCTGGTTTCAATAAAAGGGTTTAACGCAGCCTCGCCGCATTAAAGTATAAAAGCGAATCTTTTCAGTTTTAAGTATTCGGGCGTCTATTTCAAGATGAGATCAGGTATTAATTGATTTCGATTCGAAGGGGATCCGGATACGAATGGTGAGGCCATGCGGGTCAGTCTCACTGAGGCGGAAGGAGTGATGGCTGCCGTACAGCTCGGCCAGGCGCTCACGCGTGTTTCTCAGGCCGACACCGTTGGCGCCTGGAATCTGGCCGTCGAGCAGTTCCACGCCGGGACCATCGTCACTCAATTCCAGCAAGAGGTCCCCGGCAAACACCCGCGCCGCGATCTTCAGGCGGCCGCCGTCGACGGAGCGGGCGATGCCATACTTGATGGCGTTCTCGACCAGCGGCTGCAGCAGCAGGCTGGGGATCAGCGCTTCGAATGCCTCGTCCTCAATGTCCAGCTCCAGGTTGAGACGCTCTTCGAAGCGCACCTTCTCAATATCCAGGTAGAGCTTCAGGGCTGCAAGTTCCTGCTTCAGCGTCACCATCTTCATCGGATCGTTGTCCAGCGAATGGCGCAGGAAACTGGACAGGCGCGTGACCATGCGGTTCGCATCGTCGGTCGCCTGTTCGAGAATCAGCGTGGAAATGGCGTTCAGGGTATTGAACAGGAAATGAGGATTCAGCTGGTAACGCAGCATTTTCAGCTGGGCCTCGTGTGCCATGGCAGCCGATTTCAGTGCGCTTTTCTGAACCTCCTGGAAGATCTGGTAGTACTTGATGCCAAAATAGAGGAAGCTCCAGGCTGCCATTACGATGAATGCAATGGTGTACGATTCTACGTAGGACATCTTGGAATAGAGTTCGGCGGCGTCCCCCATTTTCTCGTACCACTCTTCCATGTCTTTTTCTTTTTCGATCCAACCGACGTAGATATAACTTCTCGCGTGCATCCAGGTATAGGCGGCGGCAAAAGACGCGGCGATGAACGCGATCGACTGCATCCAGAAAGCCTTGCTCCAGAAAAATCGATAGATATAGCGAAGCACCAGGCTCAGCAGCATGCCGATAAAGGAAATCAACATGCAGTACCCGAAATATCCGGGTGGCACTTCCGGCAGGAGGACTACCGTATAGCCGAACTTGGCGACCAGCCCCCACAAAAGCCAACCGCCCAGGTGCAATACCCAGAACAGTTTCGATTGGTCCTTGAGGAGATCCCTTATCATAGCGCCGCCATTCTAGCCCCAAAATAGACTGAAAAGGCTACGCCCTGTCGAAAACTGACACCGATTGGTCTCAAACAGCCTTCGTTTCAACGCTCAAGCGGTGTTTTCCACCGTAAACCTCACTCTCAGGGTGAAAACGGAACTCTTGTTGCGAATCCCGGGTGATTCACGCACACCCGCGGCAATCTCGACCTCGCGCGTTGCCCGTGGGTTGCCGGGCCCGGGCATTTCAATCCGGATGTCCTTGCTGACCTTGCCCACATCGTTGATAAACATGTCGACCTCGGTGGCGGTCAACATCAACCTGACGAGAATTTCGTCCCCGCACTCCCCTTCGAACAGCAACACCGGGTCAGGTGACCCATGGGGCTTTTGCACCTCACCCGGTTCCAGCGTGTGCTTCGGCACCTTGATAATGGCATTGCCTTTGAGTCCTTCACAAAAGGCCTTGGCTTCCAGTTCGTACATCCAGCTATCGCCGCAGTCGCCTTCCTGGCTCTCGGAGACTAGCGACATCGTCAGTTTGAAGGTCATTGGCCCTCTCCCGTTTCACTCAAGCTATATTCCGGCAATCACCGCTGGTGGTCAATCTACGTAGATGGGCTGTTTGCAGCACCGGCCCTGTTTAAGGTTAATATATGCCGGTTCCCCGGGAGTTACCATGCACGCACTCAATGAGTTTTTCGCCACCATCGATGGTTATATAGGCGGTTCCGCCTGGTTCGTTTACCTGCTGATCGGTACCGGCCTGTTTTTCACGTTTTACCTCAAATTCCCCCAGATTCGCTATTTCCGACACGCCTTGCTGATGGTTACGGGTAAATACGATGAGAAAGGCGCCAAAGGCGATACCACTCATTTCCGCGCACTGACCACCGCGCTTTCCGGCACCGTGGGCACCGGCAATATCGCCGGGGTCGCACTGGCCATCCACCTCGGCGGCCCGGCCGCGCTGTTCTGGATGCTGGTCACGGCCATGGTGGGCATGACCACCAAGTTTGTCGAGGTAACCCTGTCGCACAAACACCGGGAATTTACCGAGGACGGAACAGCGGCAGGCGGTCCGATGTACTACATGAAAAACCGCCTCAACATGAAATGGATGGCGGTCCTGTTTGCGCTGGCGACCATCATTTCTTCCTTTGGCACCGGCAATATGCCGCAGATCAATAGCATTTCCAACTCCATGAACACGGCTTTTGGTATCCATCCGGCCATTACCGGGCTGGTGCTGTCGGTTCTCTTGGCGATGATTATCCTGGGCGGCATCCGGCGCATCGCAGCCGTCACGTCCAAACTGGTGCCGGTCATGGCCGTGGTGTACTTCTTTGGCGCCCTGTCGGTCATTTTATACAACGCGGAAAATATCATACCCTCGGTTGTCACCATCGCCAGCGACATCTTTACCGGCTCTTCCGCAACCGGCGGTTTCCTGGGCGCGACACTGGCCTATGCGCTCAACCGCGGCGTTAACCGCGGCCTGTTTTCGAATGAAGCCGGTCAGGGCAGCGCACCCATCGCGCACGCCGCGGCCAAGGCCGACCACCCGGTTTCAGAAGGCATGGTGGCCATTCTCGAGCCCTTTATCGATACCATCATTATCTGCACGCTGACCGGACTGGTGCTGCTTTCATCGGGCGTGTGGAAAGAAAAGCATGAAAATATTTTTCAGCGCAGCGACCTTGTGGTCCTGGCCGGACATTACGACGAGACAGATGCCGGGCAACGCGACGAACTGTTCCGCTTCCTGGATCCCAATGCCGATTCGAACGTGGAACTGTTCAATGGCGCCCTTCGGGTAGTAGACGGCACGCTCCAGGGACCGGTTACCGTGATCCACGCACGCTCCATCGCGGAAGACATACAGGTCACCGACCAGGGTTCCGGCCGCCCGTACAGCGGAGAGCTTGCGGTGGAGAGCGGCCGTGTGTTCCAGGTCGACAGCAATATTCGTTTCACGGGTAAATCACTGGTGCACAGTGCGCCATTGACCACCATCGCCTTCAGCCGCGGCTTTATGGGCGACATGGGCAGCTTCATCATCCCGGTCAGCCTCCTGCTCTTCGCTTTTTCAACCGCCATCGCCTGGTCCTACTACGGTGACCGGGCGGTGACCTTCCTGTGGGGTGTGAAGTACGTGCGTTATTACCGGATGGTTTACGTGCTGGGCTTTTTCTTCGCGGCCATTATCGACACCACCATCATCTGGACCTTCTCCGGCATCGCGATCGCGTTGATGACGATACCCAATATCATCGGCATCCTGCTGCTGCGCAAGGAAATGAAGAGCGAGGTCAAGAATTACTGGGAGACGATGGACTTCTCCAGGCCCGACAAGTAGGCGTGTTCCACGTTTGCATGGCCGTGGCCTGGGACGTGAGCCGGGACCTCCTGCAAGGAGCCAATGATCCAAGTATTTAATTAATTGGTTAATTAATTTATAATGCGCCTGTCTGGAACGAGCAGGAAGCAAGCGTGAGCAAAGCCGCCAACAACAAGACCCGCGGCCGGCCGCCGGGCCAGGGCTCGACCCTGATGCGTGAAGATATCCTGGATGCGGCCGAGGACCTGTTCGCGCGCCAGGGCTTTGCCGCCACCTCCCTGCGCGAGGTAGCCGAGGTGGTCGGGGCCAATCCGGCCATGGTGCACTACTATTTTGGCAGCAAGGAAGCCCTGCTCCGGCAGGTGGTCGAACGGATCACCGAACCCCTCGCGGCAAGCCTGGCGGAAATGAAGGCTGCCGGCCAGGTCGGGTCAGAAGACCTGGTCAGACTGCTGTTCTCCGCCCTGAAAATGAACCCCAATATGCCTCTGCTGATGGTTCGCGAAGTGATGCTTCCGGGCGGCACCATGCGCGATCATTTCCTGGCAGAAATCGCACCCCGGCTGGGCGGCGCATTCCCGGGCATCCTGGCCGGTGAACAGGAACGGGGGCGCATCGCAACGGACCTGGACCCGAACATCATCTCCCTGCTGCTGCTTTCCCTGTCGATTTTTCCGTTTATCGCCCGGAATATCGCCAGACAGGGGCTCGACATTTCCTATGACGACAGAGGCCTTTCGGAGCTGGAACGACACATAAGTCGCCTGCTCGAAGGAGGAGTACGCCCATGAAAGTTTCCCTACGGCCGCTTTTCGCAACGGCGCTGCTGTTGACACTCGGTGCTTGTAAGCAATCCGAAACAACCTACATGGTCGGCACGCTGGAACGTGACCGGGTCGAACTCAAAGTCGAAAGCAACGAGCCCATCCGCGGCATCCATGTGCGGGACGGGCAGGAAGTCGCTGCCGGTGACCTGGTCCTGGAACAGGATCCGGCGCGTGCAGAGGCAAAACTGGCGCAAATGAAAGCCTTGCGGGACCAGGCGGCGGCACGTCTTGCCGAATTGGTGCGCGGCCCGCGCGAAGAATCCATCCGGGAAGCTCGCGCCAACCTCGGCGCGGCCAGGGCGAGCCGGGTAAACGCTGCAGCCAACCTGAAACGGACACGCGAGGTATTTGACCGCGGGCTGTCCAGCCAGGGCCTGCTGGATATGAGCGAAACCAGTTTCAAAACCGCTTCGGCCCAGGAACAGGCAGCCACCGAAGCACTCGAGCGGCTGCTCAATGGCGCCACGGTGGAGGAACTTCAGCAGGCCGAAGCCGCATTGCTGGCCGCCGAGGCGCAGGTACTCGCGGCAACTGTCGACCTGGAACGGACCCGTATCCACGCCCCCGTGGCCGGGGTGGTCGACAAGGTCCTGTTCCAACTGGGTGAACGTCCCGCTCCCGGCACCACGATCGCCGTCGTGCTGGACAGTTCCCGTGCCTTTGCCAGGGTTTACGTGCCGGAGCAATTGCGTGCGCGGATGCAGCCCGGAGACCCCATCGATGTGCGCCTGGACGGTGTCAGCGACAGTATCGAAGGCTGTGTGCGCTGGGTATCCGCGGACGCGACGTTTACACCCTACTTTGCATTGACCGAGCACGACCGCTCACGCCTGAGCTACCTGGCGGAAATTGACGTACCGGAAGCATCCGGTCTTCCGAGCGGACTGCCGCTGGAAGCTGACTTTCCCGGTGAGTGAAAAAACATGACCCGGGCTGTTTCCAGCAACATGGCCATCCGCTGCCGCGGATTGAGCAAGGATTTCGGATCCCTGCGCGCGGTTAACGACCTGGACCTCGACATTCCGCGCTCCCGGATATTTGGCTTCCTGGGCCCGAACGGGTCCGGCAAATCCACCACCATCCGCATGCTTTGCGGTTTGCTGATGCCCTCGGCGGGAGAAATCACGGTCCTGGGTCACGAAATCCCGCGTGACGCCGAGGCGCTCAAACAGAAAGTGGGCTACATGACCCAGAAGTTTTCTCTCTTCGAGGATCTCACCGTGGATGAGAACCTGCGCTTCATGGCGGATATTTACACCCTGCCCCGTGATGTTCGCGGCGAACGGATCGATCAGGCCATCGAACGCTACGAGTTGGGCCGCTTCCTGGAGCAGCGCGCCGGGACCCTGAGCGGGGGGCAAAAACAGCGCCTCGCGCTGGCCGCCTCCATGCTGCACAAGCCTGAACTGCTGTTCCTGGACGAGCCCACGTCCGCCGTGGACCCCGAAAACCGCCGAGCGTTCTGGGAAATCCTGTTCGACCTGATCGCCGAAGACACGACGATCCTGGTATCCACCCACTACATGGACGAGGCGGAACGCTGCCACGACATTGCCATCCTCGATCAGGGCATACTGGTGGCGGCCGGCACGCCGGCAGAACTGGCCGACAACATCCACGCCCAGGTCGTGGTGGTGCAATCAGACACACCGCGCAAGGTAGCCAAGTTCCTCGACCAGCAGACGTTTGTGCACAGTACCGCGCAGATCGGCAACAACCTCAGGGTGCTGATCGACCAGGACCTTGAAGGCGCCGCTGAATTCGCCGCCAGAGTCATCCGGGACGGTGGATTGTCATCCCAGTCCTGCGAAATCGTACGCCCCAGCCTGGAAGACGTGTTTGTCGCTGCCACGCAGGAACGCAAGGCGCGAAGGAGGGAGGCAGGATGAAGGCACTGCGGCGCATCAATGCCATCCTGGTCAAGGAGGTCCGCCAACTGCGACGCGACCGGCTGACCTTCGGCATGATTGTCGGCATCCCGGTCATGCAACTGCTGCTGTTCGGCTACGCCATCAACATGGATGTACGCCACCTGTCCGCAGGCCTGGTCGACCTGTCCGGCACGGCGGCTTCAAGGCAGTACGTCATGCAACTCGCCAACAGCCAGGTCATCGATATCAACTACCAGGCTGCCGATACCGGGGAACTGGAGCGCCTGATGAGGCAGGGCAGGATCAGCGTCGGCATCTACATTCCGCAGGATTTTGAACGCAGGCTGCAGCAACCCGGGCGAGCGGCCGTGCAACTGCTGGTGGACGGTTCGGACAACGTGGTGCTGGGCGCCGCCTCGATGTTGGCCTCCCCCGCGCGCGCTTCACCCTACAACGACCAGCCGCCGAACACGGAAATCAGGAATTACTACAACCCGGAGCGACGCTCTCCGGTGAATACCGTGCCGGGCCTGATCGGCATTATCCTGACCATGACCATGACCATGTTCACGGCAGGCGCCATCGTACGTGAACGCGAGCGCGGCAACCTGGAACTGCTGATCACCACGCCGGTGCGATCGTCCGAACTGATGCTGGCCAAGATCCTGCCCTACGTGTTTATCGGCCTTATCCAGGTCAGCCTGGTATTGCTGCTGGGCAAGTTCCTGTTCGACGTTCCCTTGCGTGGCACCCTGATGAACGTTTACTGGGTAAGCCTCATGTTCATCGTGGCCAACCTCGCGATGGGCCTGGCGGTTTCGACCATCGCCCAGACCCAGTTCCAGGCCATGCAGATGACTTTCTTCATCCTGTTGCCCTCGATCCTGCTATCCGGCTTCATGTTCCCGTTCGACGGCATGCCCCAACCAGCGCAGTGGCTTGCCGAAATCCTGCCGATGACGCATTTCATGCGCCTGATCCGCGGCGTGGTGCTGCGCGGGGCCAGCCTGCAGGAGCTTTCCAGTGAATTGATGATCCTGGGTGGGTTTATCCTGGTGGCCATGACCGTCGCGGTAAGCCGCTTCCACAAGCGGTTGGACTGAGTCACAAAAGAATGGGGTCAGGTTCCTCGAACCTGACCGCTGTTTTCGCAATTCGCGGATGGCTTCCGGTATTTCTGCTGCTGCGGGATCGGCGATAATCAGGCTGTCCGGCCGTTATGGAGCCGGCACCGCGGGAACCACCCGGAGCACGCGGTCAGGCACCAGGATGTAAAGTGCACCCTCCGGCCCGTTTCGAACGTCCCGGATGCGGACAGCCAACTCACTGAAGAGCACTTCTTCTTTCACCACCCGGCCATTGGAGAGAACAATGCGCCGCACCTCCCGGTCCACCAGCGCGCCGACAAACAGGTCGCCTTTCCACCCTGGAAACAGGTCCCCGTCGTAGATGGCGAGCCCGGATGGCGCGATGGACGGCGTCCATTGCCACAGGGGTTGGGTCATGCCTTCCCAGGCGGTGTACGGTGAAATCGAAGCACCACTGTAGTCTTTGCCAAAAGTAATCGCCGGCCAACCGTAGTTCGCGCCCGCCTCGATGCGGTTCAACTCGTCCCCGCCTTTGGGTCCATGCTCGTGCAACCAGACCCCGCCGTTCCGATCGAGCGCCAGGCCTTGCGGATTGCGGTGTCCGTAGCTGAAGACATAGGGGGATTCGGGGAAAGGATTACCCGCCGCCGGACCGCCATCGTCGTTCAACCTGAGGACCTTCCCCAGGCCGCTGCTGATGTCCTGAGCGGCCTCCCGGTAATCGAATCCTTCACCGGTGGTCAGCAACAGGCTGCCGTCGCGCATGAACGCCAGGCGGCCGCCGTAATGGACCGGTGTGTCCTTGCGGCTGAAATTGCGAAAGATGATCTCAACCTCTTCCAGTGAGTCCCCAGACAGGCGGCCGCGCGCCACGGCTGTTCCATTGTCGCCGGGGCTGCCCTCGGCAAAGGACAGGTAGACCAGGCCGTTGTTTTTGAAATCAGGGTGCAGCACGACGTCGAACAGGCCGCCCTGGCCCGCAAAATAGACCGGCGGCAGGTTTTTCAGTGGTGCACCCACTTCACCTTCCGCCGATACGGGCCGAAGCCTGCCCCCCAATTCGCTTACCAGGGCAGCTCCACCAGGCAGAAAAGCAATGCTCCACGGCTGGTCGAGGCCTTCCGCCCAGGTATCGATCCGGTACTCCGCGGCGGCCAGGCTGCCGCCGTTAAGCAACAGGGCCAGGTAAAACAGGATTTTGCAGGTGGGGCGCATGAGCGTTGCCTGTGCTTGTGATAGCCTTTCCTCGAAGGAGAAGCATACATGAATGTGATCGAAATGCTGGCCAAAAAACTCGGCATCTACCTTGCGGCTGTTCTGACCGCCTACCTGCTGGCTTCTGCCAGCGCCACACAGTCCGTGGTGGCCAGCCTGTCGTCAATGGGTGTACCCGTTGGCCTGGGTGACCGCGTCGTCATGACCCTGGGCGATGTCGTGGGCATGGCCGGCATGTTTCTGCCCCTGGTCGCCTTTGCCTTGCTTGTTGCATTTCTTTTTACAGCGCTGCTGTGCCGCTGGCTGGGCCGCTGGCGTACGCCGCTCTACCTGCTCGCCGGCGCGACCGCCCTGGTCGCCATGCACCTCGCCATGAACCTGGCATTTGACCTAACACCCGTGGCCATCGCCCGTTCCACGTTCGGCCTGTTGGTCCAGGGCGCAGCCGGTGCGGCGGGCGGCTTCGTCTACGTGCGGCTCAATGGACTGCTGTTCGGGCATAGCCCACTCGTCATGACTTGATGAAACAGGCGCTATTTCTCTTTTTTACGGCATGGCTGCTGGCGCCGGGAAATGCTCTCGCCATGGAACCGCCGCAGGATTCCCACGGACAGGATAAAACCGAAATTGAAGAGGTGATCGTCGCAGCCACCCGGGCCGACCTGACGATACGCGACATCCCCGTGAACACCTCGATCCTGTCCCGGCAGGATGTGCTCGAATCGGCCTACAAGCCAACCGATGAGATCCTGCGGCAGATACCGGGATTCAGCCTGCTGCGAGCCGCGGACAGCATCGCCGCCGCGCCGACAACCAGCACGGTTTCCCTCAGGGGGCTGGGCGGAAATGCCGCCAGCCGGACCCTGGTCCTGCTTGATGGCTTCCCGATACACAGCCCCTATTCGACGGAGATTTTCTGGGCGCGGGTCCCGCGCCACCGGATCGAACGGGTCGAGGTCATCCGCGGAGGGGGTGCAAATGCCTGGGGCAACCTGTCACTGGGCGGCGTGATCAATATCGTGACAAAAAAGCCGGGTGATCGTGACCTCGATTTCAACGCCATGGTGGGCTACCCGAAGACGGCCGACCTGGCCGTTTCCGGAAACCGGAAACTGGGCGACTGGAACCTCGGCGGGAGCGCTTCGGGCTACACCACAGACGGGTACATGAACCTGCCGCCCGAGCAGCAGGGCCCGGTGGACGAGGCCGTGCGCAAGGACCATGGAACCGTCTCTGGCCGGGCAAGCTGGGCTCCCGACGAGCGCACCCGGGTCAACTTCCAAGCCGGAGCCTTTCGGGAAACACGTCATGGAGGCAGCGCGCTTGATATCAACGAAACAGAAATCCGAACCCTGGGCGTCGGCGTGGACCGCCAGGCGTCTGGCGGAGGCTGGTGGCGCCTGAAGCTGTTCTACGAGGATTCAGGACTGGAGGACGCCAGCGTGAGCATCGTCGGTGACAACGAGAGCGAAACCCTGCGCGGCTTCGAATCGAGGCCGGCAAGCGTTCTCGGTGCCGGACTTGTGCACTCACTGCCCACCGTCCGCGGCCACGACCTGTCATTTGGCGCCGACTACCGCTGGGCCGACGTCAGCGTTGATGAATGGAGCCGTTATACGGAAAATAGGCCGGCCAGGCGGCTCACTACCGACAGCCGCCAGGACATGGGCGGCGTTTTCGTCCAGGATACATGGCGTATCGATGCGCGCTGGCGGGCCAGCGCCTCCCTGCGTTATGACTACATCGTCAACTCGGCATCGAGCCTCGAAACCGACCTCGAAACCGGTGAAATCAGCGGCGCCGAAACCTATCAGGCCAACTCCGAATCAACACCCAATGGAAACCTCGGCTTCCGCTTCCAGGCGATGGATGGAATATCCCTGCGCGCCGCGGCGTACACCGGTTTTCGAGCTCCCACGCTGCGGGAATTGTATTACGCCGCCAGCACCCGGGGCGGCGTCATCCTGGTCAACAACCCGGACCTGGAACCGGAACGCCTGGTCGGGCTGGAGGCTGGCGCGGATTTTGACCTCGGCGGGTCCACGCTGCTGCGGCTGACCTTGTTCCGAAACACGGTAAAAGACCTGGTGCAGAACATCACGCGCGGCCAGACCGGCGACCAGCCCGGCATCGTCGAACCCTGCGGCTTGATGGGCGCCAATGAAACCTGTCGCGAACTGGACAATGTCGGTGAAATGCGCGCCACCGGCCTCGAACTGGAAGGCGATGTGCAATTGTCGCCGGGCTGGGATTTGCAGCTGAGCTACCTGTTCAACGACACGGAAATCAGCAAATCGCCGGACAACCCTCAACTGGTGGGAAACCAGGTGCGCCAGGCGCCAAAACACGCCTTCACTACACGCCTGCGCAACAGCAACCGGTGGTTCAATGGCAGCTTGCTGGCGCGCTACGTTGGCAAGCGCTACGAAGACGACCTGAACCAGTTGGAAGTGGATGATTTCCTGCTCTTCGACCTGCGTTTCTCACGCCGCCTCAGCGAATCGACCGAGTTGTTCCTGGCGATCGAAAACCTGCTGGACGAAGCCTACGAAATCAAGGTGGAAAACAACGGCGCCATCGAGATCGGCCGGCCCCGCTTTGTCGGCCTCGGCTTGCGTATCCAGCGCTGACAAACCGCCCGGGTTGGCGCTGCCTGTTCCCGGGCAAAGAAAAGGACTGAAAAACCGCTCAGGACGGGTGGCTGGGAAATTCCACCCGAAAGGTCGTGCCCACGCCCACTTCGGATTCGACCGAGATGACCCCGTTCATTTCCTCGACAATCTTGCGCACCAGGTCCAGCCCCATGCCGCTGCCCTTGCCGACCGGCTTGGTCGTGTAGCCGCTGACGAAGATGTTGTCCAGGTCCTCCGGCGAGATGCCGCTGCCGGTATCCGCCAGCTTGAGTAAGACTTTTCCGTTCTCCTCGCGGGTTGAGACCGAAATGACCTTGGAATCGCGCGACTCCATCGCATCTCTTGCGTTGGACAGCAGGTTCATCAAAACCTGCTGTAACTTTCCGATATTGCCCAGGATGACCGGAAACCCCTCGGCCAGCTCATGCCTCAACTCGATGTGGTCCCGCTGGTACAGGAATGACACCAGGTCCATCGATTCCAGGGTGGCGGAGTTGAGGTCGATGGGAACCAGCCGCGTGTCTTCGATACGGACGTAAGTCTTGATGCCTGAAACCAGCTTCACGATGGACTTGCTCGCCGTGTTCAGTTTGTCTGATATTCCTTTCAGCTCGCCAACCGACACGTCGCCTGTTCGGACCATGTCGTTGATCACGTCGAGGTAACCCGTGATGACAAAAAGCGGGTTGTTGATTTCATGCGCAATACCCGCGGTCAAAAGTCCAACCGAGGCCATCTTGTCACTCAGCAGGAGACGCTGGTGGCTGTTCTCCAGTTCTTCGTACTGTTTTTTCAATTCCAGGTACTGCTCGACCACCTTGTCGTTGTGGCGCCGCAGGCGCCTGTCGAAGGTGGCGAGCAGGTTGCGCATCGCCCGCGGGGAGCGCTCGATGATCACATGGAAAACAGGCGCGGAAACTTCCAGCAAAACCGAGCTTTCATTCGTAGTCACGGTCGCATTGCGAGGATCACCGGTAATCAGCGACATCTCGCCAAAATAGTCCCCGGGTTCCAGCCGTGCGAGTGAAACGCCTTGTTTGCTGATAACCACCGAGCCGCTGTCGATGAAGAACATGGTGTCAGACCGGCTGCCTTCCTCGCACACGACTACATCGGCCGCGAATTCGCGCGCCCGGGTTTCCTTGGCAATCAGGGACAACTCATCGTCCGACAGGTTTTGAAACATGTCGAACTTTCTGAGGTGGGCCCCGTCTCTCATATTCTCGACCATGGCCCCTAGCTTAGCACCAAGCGTTATTCACGGCGCGCTCCATCATGGCTTTGCGCGGCGATTGTCTCATGGCTTTGCCGGACGAACGGCTCGATGGCTGCAAGTTGTTTTTCGTAACGGCGCCACCTGTCCACCGAATCCGTGTGCACGCCATGCCGCACCTGTCTCCAGCTGGCTGTGCGCACGGCCCGCCGGGCACGCTCCGGGTGCAGGCAGTCTCCATGCCATTCCAGGGAGAGAAAATCGAGCATGCGCCGGGTTTCGGCCGGCAAGTCGCCAACCAGGTTCTCGTATTCAACTTCCAGCATCTGCCTACCCATTAGCGGCCGCCACTGTTCCATCATGGCCTCGTACAAACCGTAAAAGCGGCCCCAGTCTTCCAGGGAAAACGAGAGCAATGGGTCGGCAAACGGTGTACGGATGCAAGACGCCAACGTGGCCATGGGATGACGCCGAACGTGGATCACGCGCGCGCCCGGGAGCAACAGGCGGATCCAGGGCAACAGGGCGAAATTGGCCGGCAACTTGTCGCTGATGCGTTGCGACCCGGCATCGATTTCGTCCAGGCGGCGCAGGTATCTGCTCCCGGCCAGGTACCAGATATCCGCTGCCATGCTGTCGATCGACTCCAGCAATGGAACCTTGCTCTCTTTAGGCGCCAGGCTGATCAGGTCTTTCAACACTTCACCAAGAATGGTCTGTTCCCCGGCAGAATGAATGCCGGGGTGGCGGGACAGTATCTGCTCGGTCAAGGAGGTGCCCGAGCGTGGCATGCCGACGATGAACAGCGGCCGGTCCGAGGGGTGGCCCCTGCCCCTGAACCGTTCGATCAAGCCCGGGCTCAGGTCACGTATGACGGTTACCGCGGCTCTCTGCTTGGCGCGTATGTCCATGCCGCCGGCCGACGCCTGCAACTGGTTGGCCTCGCTGAATGCTTCGAATGCTTCATCGAATCGGCCCTTATCCTCCAGCAGCCGCGCACGCGCGTAAACCAGCTTGTATCGATCCGGGTTCGCGGCGTCTGCCTTTGTAAGCATGGCCTCGACAGCAGCCAAACCTCCTGCTGCAAGCCCTTCCCCACTCTGTACCAGGGCGCAAACGGCGTCTACATGGCCCGGCGTGTTTTCCAGGACGGCGCGGTAACCCTGCAACGATGCTTCGAAACGACCCAGCGAGGCGTAAACCCGCGACCGTAACATCCAAAGGTCGTTGTTCTGCGGCCACCGCGCCACGGCCTGGTCCAGCAGGGTGGTCAATTTTTCGTATTCTTCGAGTTTTTCGAGTACCGCCGCCAGCAGCAGCAAACCTTCGAGCCGGTCCGGGTCGGTCTGCATCACCTTCTCACAGACAGGGAGCGCCCGGCGTAACTCACCCCGTTCGAAAAGGGCACGCGCTTCGGCCAGTAAGTGATCGCTATTGCTCATCGTTGACGGTTTATCATCAAATGCTGGAAATCGCATTTTACCGCGAATTTTTCACTTTTTATGACCCGGCTCCTTTCCCGCCGGGCCCGGACCGGGCACCATGTGCAGCCATGAATATCATCTGGAAAACCTTCCCGGTTGGCCCATTGCAGAGCAACTGCACCGTGCTCGGCGATCCGGGTACGGGAAAAGGCTACGTGTTTGACGCCGGCGGGGATGCACAGCGCATCCTGGATGTGGCTGGCGCATTGGGGCTGGAGATCACCGGAATTGTGCAAACCCATGCCCACCTCGACCATATCCTGGCCGCCGGCCAGGTGCATGACGCTACCGGGTCGCCCGTGTGGCTGCATCCCGCGGACCGCTTTCTCTGGGACGGCGCCGAGCAACAATGCCGGATGTGGGGACTGCCTTATTCCCCCTTGCCAGATCCGGCCTGCGAACTGGAACATGGACAGGAACTGCAGTTTGGCTGCCGCTGCATCCACACACCCGGCCATACGCCTGGATCGGTCAGCTTTTATTTCAGGAATGAAAAACTGCTGATCGCCGGCGATACCCTGTTCCAGGGTTCGGTAGGCAGAACCGACCTGCCGGGAGGCAGCAGCGCACAGCTGAAGGCCTCCATCCAGGAAAGGCTCTATGTGCTGGACGATTCAACCGTGGTGATCACGGGCCACGGCCCGGAAACCCGGATCGGGCATGAGAAACGCTTTAATGCCTTTGTGCGAGCCAGCTGACGACGCGCACCAGAATTCCGTGGAAATCCGGACAGCCGGAATGATGGGCAGCCGGATACCGGGGTCAAGCCAACGGTTTGATGGCCGTCGAAGGGCTGCTAGACTTGCCCTCTTTTGGGTGAAATGTGAAGTCATGAATATTCTGAGGTTGTTACCCGTTGTTCTCAGCTTCCTGCTGCTGGGCGCTCATTTTTACCGCTCGGGTATGCTGGTGTTGACCGGTCTGAGTCTCGCTGTTCCGTTTCTGCTTTTTGTCAGGAAAAAATGGGTTCCGCGCCTTTTCCAGATCCTGCTTGTCCTCGGCGCCATCGAATGGCTTCGCAGCCTGTATTTCCTTATCGCCATGCGCATGGCCTGGGACGAACCCTGGACCCGCCTGGCCGTGATACTGGGAACGGTCGCCCTGCTGACCGCGCTGTCAGGCCTGGTCTTTACAAACGGGAAATTGCGGGTGTATTACAGCGACGCCTGATTAATTAATTCATCCGTTCTTATCATTTTATTAACTTTTGCTAATATGCTAAGGTTGCACGATTCTCCCGCGTTTGGAAAAAGAGCAGGAAACGGCGTATGGCCTTTCAGCAGGAACGAGTAGACACCTCCCCCAAAATCTCCGACGAAGTCAAGAAAACGACGTGTTACATGTGTGCCTGCCGCTGCGGCATCAGGGTGCACCTGAAAGACGGTGAGGTTCGCTATATCGAAGGCAACCCCGACCACCCGGTCAACAAGGGCGTGTTATGCGGCAAGGGCTCCTCGGGCATCATGCAGCACCTGTCCCCGGCGCGGCTAACCAACCCGCTGAAACGCATTGGAGAGCGCGGCAGCGGCGACTACGAAGAGATATCCTGGGACGAGGCGTTGGAAACCGCCACCCGGTGGATGGGGGATATTCGCAAGGACGACCCGCGCAAACTGGCCTTCTTTACCGGCCGTGACCAAAGCCAGTCGCTGACCGCGTTCTGGGCGACCAAGTTTGGCACCCTCAACCACGCCGCCCATGGTGGTTTCTGCTCGGTCAACATGGCCGCCGCCGGCCTCTACACGATCGGTGGCTCTTTCTGGGAGTTTGGTGAACCGGACTGGGAAAATACCCGTTATTTCATGATGTTCGGTGTGGCCGAAGACCACGACTCCAACCCGATCAAGACCGGCCTGGGCCAGATCAAGGGCCGCGAGAATACCAAGTTCGTATCAATCAATCCCGTGCGCACCGGATACTCGGCCATCGCCGATGAGTGGGTAGGCATCCGCCCGGGCACCGACGGCCTGTTCGTGATGGCACTGATCCATGAACTGATCAAGGCGCAGAAAGTGGACCTGGATTTCCTGGTGCGCTATACCAACGCACCCTGGCTGGTGCGAGAGGACCCCGGCCACGCCGAACACGGGCTGTTCCTACGCGACGAGAACGGCAACCCGCTGGCCTGGGACCGCGACAGCGACGGACCCGTCAATGCCTTGCTACCGGAAATCAGCCCTGCACTGGGCGGCCTGTTCACCCTGCCCGACGGCAGCAAGGCGCGCCCCTCGTTCGAAATCATGGCCAACCGTTATCTCGAGCCGCAGTATTCCGCAAACGAGGTGGAGGATCGCACCGGGGTTCCGGCCGATACCATACGCCGCCTGGCCGCCGAACTGGCCCACGCCGCATTTGAGCAGGAGATCGAGCTCGACATCGAATGGACGGACTGGGCCGGCCGTAAACACGACAAAATGATTGGCCGGCCGGTGGCGATGCACGCGATGCGCGGTATTTCCGCTCACTCCAACGGGTTCCACACCTGCCGTGCCATACACGTCCTGCAGATGTTGCTCGGCAGCATCGACTGTCCGGGTGGTTTCCGCTACAAACCGCCGTTTCCACGGCCTTGCCCGCCGGGGCCAAAACCGGTCGGAAAACCGGAGCACATCAAGGCCAACGAGGCCATGCCGGGCCCGCCGTTGGGCTTTACCACGGGCCCCGAGGACCTGCTGGTCGATGCCGAGGGCAACCCCTGCCGCATCGACAAGGGTTTCTCCTGGGAACACCCGGTCTCCTCGCATGGCCTGATGCACATGGTCATCCATAACGCCTGGGCGGCCGACCCCTACCCGGTCGACACCTTGTTCCTGTACATGGCGAACATGGCGTGGAACTCTTCGATGAATACCAAGGGCACGATGGAGATGCTCACCGACATCGACGAGGAAAGCGGTGAGTACAAGATTCCACATATCATCTACTCGGATGCCTATGCATCGGAGATGACCTACTACGCGGACCTGATCCTGCCCGACACCAGCTACCTGGAACGCTGGGACTGCATCAGCCTGCTCGACCGGCCGATCAGCACGGCACACGGGCCAGCGGACTCCATTCGCCACCCGATCGTCGACCCGGGCCGCAACGTCCGTCCTTTCCAGGATGTACTGATCGACCTCGGCGCACGGCTGGGGCTGCCCGGCTTTACGAAAGACGACGGCACCGCACTCTATCCCGGTGGCTATTCAGACTACATCGTCAATCACGAACGTCTACCCGGCATTGGGCCACTGGCCGGCTGGCGCGGCGAGGATGGTGAAAGCTTTGGCCGCGGCGCGGTCAACCCGAAGCAGCTCGAGCAGTACATCGAAAACGGCGGCTTCTGGCAGCACCACCTGCCGGAATCGCAGCAATACTATAAACACGCCAACAAGGATTACCTTGAGTTCGCCGAGCACATGGGTTTCATTCCGAAAGCCGAACAGGTGATCATGCAGCTCTACAGTGAGCCCATGCAGAAGTTCAAGCTGGCCGCCGAGGGACATGGTGACGTGCAGCCGCCTGAAAACCTGCGCGAACGCATTCGCAACTACTTCGATCCGCTTCCGATCTGGTACCAGCCGATCGAGGAATCCATGGTGGACCTGGAGGAGTACCCCATCCACGCGATCACCCAGCGCCCGATGGCCATGTACCACTCCTGGGGTGCCCAGAACGCCTGGCTGCGGCAGATCCATGGTTACAACCGCCTGTGCATGAGCCGCGACCTGGCCAGGGAAATCGGTGTAGGCGACGACGACTGGGTTTACGTCGAGAGCCACAACGGCCGCATCAAGTGCCAGGTGCGCACCATGAGCGGCGTGGAACGCAACACGGTCTGGACCTGGAACGCGATCGGCAAGCGCCGTGGCTCCTGGAACCTGGACAAGGACGCAGCCGAAGGTGAAAAGGGCTTCCTGCTCAACCACCTGATCTCCGAATTGCTTCCGGAAGAAACCGGTGGTCGGCGCATGAGTAATTCCGACCCGGTGACGGGCCAGGCGGCATGGTTCGACCTGCGCGTGAAAATCAGCAAGGCAGAAGCTGGTGCGGGACAGAGTGAACCCCAGTTCGAACCACTGCACCGGGTCCCCGGCGAGATGGACAGGCCCAAAGACGTGCGTTTCGGTGAAGAATTCCTGCCAAAAGGCAGCTGGCGGAGGAAGCAGTCATGACCATGCTGCCGAAATCCACGAAAAAGAAACTGGGCCTGGTAACCGACCTGGATATCTGTGTTGGCTGCCACGCCTGTGCCGTGAATTGCAAGGAATGGAACACCGGCGGCCACTCCGCCCCGCTGACCGACCTGGACGCTTACGCCAAGGATCCCAACGGGGTGTGGTTCAACCGCGTACACGTCTACGAAACCGACGACGGCCAGAACTCAAGGACGGTGAACTTCCCGCGTTCCTGCCTGCACTGCGAGCAACCGGATTGCGTGACCGTCTGCCCCACCGGCGCGTCGTACAAGCGCGAGGAAGACGGCATCGTGCTGGTCGACGCCGAGAAGTGCATCGGCTGCAAACTGTGTTCCTGGGCCTGCGCCTACGGTGCGCGCGAGTACGATGAAACCGACGGCATCATGAAAAAGTGCACCCTGTGCATCGACCGCATTTACAACGAGAACCTCGAAGAAAGCGAGCGACAACCGGCCTGCGTGATCACCTGCCCGACCCGGGCGCGCCATTTCGGTGACCTGGGCGACCCGGAATCGGATATCTCGAAGCTGGTCGAAAAACGCGGTGGTTTCCAGTTGATGCCCGAAACCGGTTACGAGCCGGTCAACCGCTACCTGCCGCCACGTCCGCGTAAAACCCGGGTGGGTGACACCGGCGCCATGGCCCGCCTGGAAGCGGCCGAAGACAGCAAACCATCCAGCGATTTCTTCAGCTGGCTGGACAAGAAGCTCTCGAGATAGAGGGGAGAACAGAAACATGCATCCGGCATATTCCGTCATCATTTTCACATCCTCCTCCGGCGCAGGCTACGGCTTGCTGATCTGGCTGGCCCTGGCACGCCTGACCGGGGCCTGGAACTTGAGTCCCGTCGTGGCTGTGGGTGCCTGCCTGGTCGCCTTGGCACTGGTCACGGCCGGTTTGCTGTCGTCGACCTTCCATCTCGGACACCCCGAACGCGCCTGGCGGGCGATGACGCAGTGGCGCAGTTCCTGGCTGAGTCGCGAAGGCGTCGTTGCCGTGCTGACCTACCCGGCCGCATTGGTGTTCACCGTGGGCTGGTTCTGGGGCAGCATCTCGGAGTCGCAGATGACCGCTGCGGCCGCAATAACCCTGGTCCTGTCATTGATAACGGTTTACTGCACCAGCATGATTTACGCTTCGCTGAAAACAATACCGCGCTGGAGCAATGGCTTCGTCTCGCCGCTCTACCTGGTATTTGCACTGGCCAGCGGTGGTCTGTTATTCGCCGTGACACTGGGCGTGGCAGGTTTGGCCGACTTAACCACCATCATCCTCCTGTTTTTCGTCGTGTCCATTGCCTGGATCGTCAAGTGGTACTACTGGCGCTTCATCGACTCCGCAAAGGCCGAAAGTGACACCGGTACAGCGACTGGTCTGGGGCATCTTGGCACCGTCACTCAGCTGGAAGCCCCGCACACCTCCGAAAACTACCTGTTGAAAGAAATGGGCTATCAGGTCGCACAGAAACACGCAGTCGTTTTGCGGCGCTATTGCCTCGTCATGGGCATGTTTCTACCCCTGTTTTTGCTTTTGGCAGCGGGAATGGCCAGCGGTATCTCACATGTGATCTGCCTGTTACTGGCCATGATTTGCGGTTTTCTGGGGATCATCATGGAGCGCTGGCTGTTCTTTGCTGAGGCGAAACACGTGGTCACCTTGTTCTACGGCCGCTCCGTTTAGCGGTGGAGAGGTCCCGAATCACTAACCCCGTCAATTAACCCGGCCGCAGTACCGTATACCCCCTTTCCGGGGGCACGCACGACGACACTCAACAGGCACTTCTTCGCCTACGCGCAACGGCGCTCAGCAGGCTCTTCTTTCAGCTGCGCTGAAAACCGTTCCTGCCTCGCTGCCTGCGCTGCGAAACCGTACCTGCTTCGGGGTTTTTAACCCGGTCGCGTTGGCGTATACCCCCTTTCCGGGGACGTTCCCTTGCGGGTACATCCGTGTATCACTCCGC
>JAZBOH010000153.1:0-14286 GCA_036351055.1 Lysobacterales bacterium | reverse complement strand
GGCTTCGATCATTGCCTCGGTTCCCGGGGGAATAAGCTGGCTGCGATCCCGCTGAGCCGATTCAGGGCTTTCGAAAACGGCCTGCGCGGCAAATATTCATATCCGGCCCCTTGCTGCTAATGACCCGGCAAGTGTCGGCATACCGCTCAATTCCAAAGTAAGCCAGGTCCGGGCCTGCGTAGTGCTCCTCACCGTCTGCATACATGATGAAAAATTCGCCGTCGTGCGCCCCAACCTCCGCTGCCAGGCGTTCACCCAGGCGGTTTTGATAGCGCTCCTCAACGGATGAGTAACCCACGTAATTGAGGTTGCTGTCGATGCGCACAAAACGGGTGTTTTCCGGCGCCTCCGGAATCAGGAAAGCCATGGCCTGGCCGCCGGTAATCAGGACCATGCTCCCGTCGATATCGAATTCGGGAAAGTCGATTTCGAATACCGTCTCGGTCCAGGCGGTGCGGTGCCCGAATGCGTGCCCGCGTTGGGAAGCCTGCCACGATGACAGGGCAACCGTCAGCAGGCATAAAAGAATGGCGGCAGTCATGCCCCATTTGCGCCGGAAGACGATCGAGGCGGCGACGACGACAGCGACCGGGGTAAGGACCTCCAGGACCACGAGGTAGCGTGTAATGGAAAACAGCAGCAGCCAGGTCACATAGCAAACGAGGACAAACAGCAGCATTCCAGAGGGGAGCGGTTTTTCCGCCACCTGCCGCCGGGCGTTGGGTGAGAACAGCAGCGATGCGCCGGCCACGACGGTCGAGACGTAAAGCACCGGGATCCGCAAGTCCAGGAACTGTTGGTATTTGATGGCGCCTGCATAGGCGTTGTAAAGAAAAGGGTAAAAAACGGTGCCGGCGATGGATGTTGCCTTGAAGGTTTCGTCGTTCAACTGGACCGGTTTCATGTATTCGGACTGGAACAGGTGGTTGAACAGGGGGAACAGGGGGTTCTGGAACTGATCGTAGAGGAACCACCCCCAGTATCCGTAGGCCAGCAAAAAGCCCAGCAGGCTGGACAGCGCCATCAGGGTGAACAGGCGCAGCCTGGCGGACCAGGTATCGCCAATGAGCAAGGCCCAGGCGAGCAGGGCCACGGCAAACGGACCGTTGGTCAGTTTCAGGCCGACCGCCAATCCTGCCAACAAGGCCGCCAGGGCGTTGAGCGCGATTCGGATGCCCTGGCCTCGCAGTGACAGGTGGTTTGAATTCGCGATCATGAAGCAGGCGACGGCCCACAGGACAAATACGGCTGTCGTGTTGTCCCCCGTGGTGGTTCCGGCCAGTTGCAGGTTTAGCGGAGCGAACACGGCAAGCACGGTCAGCGCGAGGGAAAGGGTCACCGTTACACCGCGTGAACGCTTGAAACCATCGATGACGAGGTAAGCAATAAGGAATACGGCGGGCGCCTGCCATGCCTGGAAAACGGCATAGCCCAGGCTGGCGGTCACGACGCCGAATGCCTGGGTCAGCCAGAAGAATGGGACATCCATGATCGGGCTGAAGAAGGTCTGCCGCTGCGCCGGTGCGATATCGAACCAGAAACGGTCGTTGAGAAACGCGTAGGCGTTGTAGAAGTGGTAGTTGTAAAAATCCCAGTTCGCGTCCTGCCCGGCACCATAGGCGATGAGCGCAAACGCCACGGACGCCATGGCCATGACCAGCAAGGTCCACCATGCCAGTTGCCGAGCCTCCCCCATGCTACGGGTCCGGATCATGAATCGTCGTTGCCGGGCACCCGTTCGGGCTTGACCAGCACCTTGCCGATCATGTTGTCCCTGATTTCCAGTACCGTCATGATGTGTGGGCCGATCCTGATGCTGGCCTTTCCGGAAGGAATATCACCCAGTTCCTCCAGCAGTAAACCATTGAGCGTGCTGGCTTCGTCCTCGGGTAGCCGCCAGTCCATGTTGCGGTTCAAGCCGCGGATCGAAGCGCCGCCATTGACCAGGTAGTTGCCGTCGTCCAGCACACGGATGTCGCGGGTCTTGGCGCGGCTTTCCGCGGTGTACTCACCTACGATTTCCTCGAGGATATCGTCGAGTGTCACCAGGCCCTGGATATCGCCGTACTCGTCGACCACCAGGCCCATGCGCCGTTCACGGCGCTGGAACTCCAGCAGTTGCTGGGTCAGCGCGGTGCCCTCGGGAATGAAATAAGGCCGTTGCACCGACCGTTTCAGGTCTTCGAAGGTCAGGCCGCCCAGCGCCAGCTTGGCGATAATCGTACGGATATGAAGCAGGCCTTCCACGTGGTCGACGCTCTCCCGGAATACCGGCATCCGGGTGTATACCGTTTGCGTCAACTGGGTGAGGATGTCATCCCAGTCGTCATCGAGGTCGATCCCCACGATATCCTGCCGTGGGATCATCACGTCTTCGACCGTGGCCTGCTCGAGGTCGAGGATGTTGACCAGCATGCGCTGGTGGTCATCGGGGATCTGTTCACCGCCTTCTTTGACCAGGGTGCGGAGCTCTTCGCGGTTGAGGTGCTCCATCAACTCGACATTGGTGCGGACTTTGAACGGCCGCAACACCAGGTTGGCCAGCCCATTGACCAGCCAGACCACGGGGTACAGGATTTTGAGCAGGGCAAACAGCGGGTACGAAGCAGGAAAAGCGATGCGTTCCGGGTTCACGGCGGCAACGGTTTTTGGCGCGACCTCCGAGAAAATCAGGATCACCACGGTCAGAATCAGTGAGCTGATCCAGACACCGTTGACGCCAAATAGCCGAATGCCGATCACCGTGGCGATCGACGCGGCCAGGATATTGACCAGGTTGTTGCCCAGCAGGATCAGGCCGATCAGGCGGTCGGGTTTACGTAACAGTTTCTGCGCCAGTTTCGCGCCCCGGTGCCCCTTGTTGGCCAAGTGTCGCAGGCGGTACTTGTTGATCGCCATCAGGCCCGTTTCCGAGCTGGAAAAGAAGCCTGACAACAAGATCAAAATGAAAAGCGTGAAGTACAGGCTGCCGAGAGGTATGTCTTCCATCTATCAGGATTGCCAACTGCGGCCCAGGATAACCTCCAGTACCAGCTTGGTGCCAAAGTAGGACAGGACCAGCAGCAGTACGCCGGCCAGTGTCATGCGCACGGCCAGGCTGCCGCGCCAGCCGTAGCGCCAACGGCCGAACAACAATACGCCAAATACCAGCCAGGTCAGTATCGACAGGATGGTTTTATGCACCAGGTGCTGGGCAAAGATGTCGTTGATAAAGATGATGCCCGACAACAGGGAGATGGTGAGCATCAGGAATCCGGCGCCAATCAGCTTGAACAGCAGGTTTTCCAGCACCTCGAGCGGCGGCAGGCTGCGAACCAACGGGTTCAGATGATGGTGGCGCAGGAAGTGATCGATGATAAATACGAAAAAGGCATACACGCCAGCGATGCTGAGCAGGCCGAAAGCCAGCACCGAGCTGACCAGGTGGATCGTGATGCCCGGTGAAGCATGGTGCATGGTAAAAGGCTGTGCCGGTAAAAACAGCTCCAGCAGCAGAACGACCGTGGCGATGGGCAGCGCCACCAGGCCTGCTGCGAACAGGCGTTTCCTGGTCAGGGTCGAGGTGATCAGCAACAGGATGATGACCAGGGCGCAAAGCGAGAGTAGGGGCGCCACCCCCACTTGGGGTTCATCGATGCCGAACCAGTGCGAAAACTGGGCCACGGAGTGCGCCAGGCCACCCGTCACGGTCAGCCAGAACGCCGCCTTTTGCAGGGACTCGGATCGGCTCCCGATGGATTGGTAAAGCAGCACTGCAGACACCATGTAAAGGACTGCCGCGAGGATCAGTGGAAAATCGTGGGTCATTTCGTACCGCGTATCGCTGTGTTCTTTGGCTATAATACCCGATCAATTTGAAAGGTCGACAAACTTCTTTTCCGGAGCAGTGCATGTTTGAAAATTTGACCGAGCGCCTGTCGCGAACGGTAAACCAACTTCGCGGCAAGGGCCGCCTCACCGAGGATGGAATCAGGGCAACCCTGCGTGAAGTGCGCATTGCCTTGCTCGAGGCCGACGTTGCCTTGCCGGTGGTGCAGACCTTTATCAGCGAGGTGCGTGAGAAGGCCCTGGGCCAGGAGGTCCTCAAGAGCCTGACGCCGGGGCAGGCCATGGTAAAGCTGGTTCACGACGAACTGGTCAAGATCATGGGCGAGCAGAACGAGGCGCTGGACCTGCGGGCGCAGCCGCCTGTCGCCGTCCTGATGGCCGGCCTGCAAGGCTCGGGCAAAACCACCACCACGGCCAAGCTGGCCCGCCTGCTGATCGAGCAGGAAAAGAAGAAGGTCATGGTGGTGAGTTGTGACGTATACCGCCCGGCCGCCATCGAGCAGCTGAAAACCCTGGCCGCCCAGGTCGGCGCCGTGTTCCAGCCTTCCGAAGTCAGCCAGAAGCCGGCCGACATTGCCCGCGACGCGATGGCTGAGGCGAAACGCCAGATGTGTGACGTATTGCTGGTGGATACCGCCGGCCGCCTGCACGTCGACGAAGCCATGATGGGGGAGATCAAGGAAGTCCACGCGGCGATCAGCCCGCATGAAACACTGTTCGTTGTCGATGCGATGACCGGCCAGGACGCCGCCAACACGGCTTCGGCCTTCAATGACGCCCTGCCGTTGACCGGTATTGTCTTGACCAAGACCGACGGTGACGCGCGCGGAGGCGCGGCCCTGTCGGTGCGCCAGATCACCGGGAAACCGGTGAAATTCATGGGCGCCGGTGAAAAAGTCGATGCCCTGGAGCCGTTTCACCCGGATCGCGTAGCTTCGCGCATCCTCGGCATGGGTGACGTGCTGTCGCTGGTCGAGGAAGTCCACCGCAAGGTTGACCAGGACGAAGCGCAGAAACTGGTCAGCAAGATCCGCAAGGGCAGGGGCTTCGACCTCGAAGACTTCCGCTCCCAACTGGAGCAGATGCAGAACATGGGCGGCCTCGGCGGCATGATGGACAAGCTGCCCGGCATGAGCAACCTGCCGGACCACGTCAAGTCACAGGTCGACGACCGCCAGACGCGCCAGATGATCGCCATTATCAACTCGATGACACCACACGAACGCCGTTTTCCCGAATGCATCCGGGGGTCGCGTAAAAAACGCATCGCCAACGGTTCCGGAACCCAGATCCAGACCGTCAACCGCCTGCTGAAACAGCACGGACAGATGCAGAAAATGATGAAAAAAATGGGCAAGGGCGGCATGGCGCGCATGATGCGCAAGATGGGCCAGATGCAAAAACAGCTGCCGGGCGGTAAGTTCCCCGGCGGAAAGATGCCTTTCTGATCGTGATAGTGGTTTTCTTTTAGAAAAAACCCGGTTAAAATGGGTGGTTCGCTAGTACCTTATTGGATTCAAGAAAAATGGTTAAAATCAGATTGTCACGCGGCGGCGCCAAGAAGCAGCCGTTTTACCACATCGTGGTGGCCGACAGCCGCAAGCCCCGCGATGGCCGTAATATCGAGCGCCTCGGGTTTTTCAACCCGGTAGCGCGTGGCCAGGAAGTGCGTCTGCGCCTGGACCTGGAACGCGTCGACTACTGGACGGGCACGGGTGCCCAGGTAACCGACCGCGTTAAAACCCTGGTTTCCGAGGCTCGCAAAGCAGCTTCCTGAAACCTGCTCCCTGGAGTGGACCGTGGATAAGCAAGTCGTTCCGCTGGGTCACATCTCCGGGGTTCATGGTGTCAGGGGCTGGGTGAAAATCCACTCCCTGACCGAACCCAGGGAAGCAATATTTGAATACCAGCCCTGGTTGCTGGGTGAGTCACTTGAAGAAGTACGCATCCTCCAGGGAAAAAAACACGGCAGTCGGCTGATTGCCCTGTTTGAAAACATAAACGATCGCGAAGCCGCGGAAGAACTGGTCACCAGGACGGTTGCCGCCTATCGCGATCAGTTCCCGGAGACGGAAGACGGTGAGTATTACTGGATGGACCTGGTGGGTTTATCGGTAAAACTGGAAGACGGCACCGTCCTGGGAGAGATTAGCAACCTGCTGGCCACCGGCGCGAACGACGTAATGGTGGTGAAGGGCGACCGGGAAAGACTGGTGCCTTTTGTGCAGGGGCAGTACGTGAAGCAGGTCGACCTGGAAAACGGCGTGGTCGTCGTGGACTGGGATCCGGACTTCTGAGTGATGCGGGTACAGGTCATCACGCTGTTTCCGGAGGAATTCGGACCGCTGGTAGACCTCGGTGTTACCGGCCGCGCGATTCGCGAGGGCACGGTACAACTGGAAATGTTGAATCCGAGGGACTTTGCCACCGACCGGCACCGCACAGTCGATGACCGGCCTTACGGCGGCGGACCCGGAATGGTCATGGCCGTCGAACCGCTGCGCAGCACGATACGCGCGGCGAGAGACCGGGCCGGTGAAGGCGCCAGGGTTGCATTGTTGAGCCCCCAGGGGCAGGTAGTCGACCAGGCCGCGATTCGCGAACTGGCGCAGAGACAGGAGCTGATCCTGGTCTGCGGCCGCTACGAAGGTATCGACGAGCGGCTGATCGAACTGGAAGTTGACGAGGAATGGTCGATTGGTGACTACGTCCTCAGCGGCGGGGAACTCGCCGCGGCGGTGATGATAGACGCCGTCACCCGCCTGCTGCCGGGCGTGCTTGGAGACGAGCAATCGGCGCAACAGGACTCGTTCACGGAGGGTCTGCTGGATTGTCAGCATTACACCCGCCCGGAACAGGTCGAAGACATGAGCGTGCCGCCGGTGTTGTTATCCGGAGACCACGGGGCCATCGAGCGGTGGCGCAGGAAACAGTCCCTGGGGCGGACCTGGCTGAGAAGGCCGGACCTGCTGGACAGACTGGAACTGGACGATGAGGCAAAAGTTCTGCTTGCTGAGTTCCAGGCTGAAGAAAAACCGGGGTCAGGGTAAAAATTTACTCTGGACCCATGCAAACAAAGTAAAACAGGATCGGGAAAATGACGAACATTATCGACGAAATCAACGCCGAACAGCTGAACAAGGAAGTCCCCCAGTTCGCACCGGGTGACACCATCGTTGTCAGCGTAAAGGTGAAAGAGGGCAACCGCGAGCGCCTGCAGGCGTTTGAAGGTGTTTGCATCGCCATCCGTAACCGCGGCCTGAACTCCGCGTTCACGGTTCGGAAAATCTCTCACGGTACCGGTGTGGAACGTGTTTTCCAGACCTACAGCCCGATGATTGACTCCGTCAAGGTGAAGCGTCGCGGTGACGTGCGCCGCGCCAAGCTCTACTACCTGCGCGAGCGCGAAGGCAAGAGTGCGCGTATCAAGGAAAAACTGGGCTAGGCAGCAATCGGCCAAAACAAAAAGTACCGCTTCGGCGGGACTTCAGATGGATGACAACCCCGGTATTTTGCCGGGGTTTTGTTTTGGGGCGACGGAACGCTGTCTCATGGCCTTACAACAGCGTCGACAGGCCTGCACCCTGCATAAAAAACCATGCACTCGTATTGGTACACTGGCACAAACAACAAATGTAGAAATGAAGTGTATTTCCCCAGGACCCAAGGCTATCTTCAGCAGCTGAAGCGCCCAGGCGCGTTGCTTCGGCAGCTTCAATTGAAATCCGCGGCCAAAGCATTTCTTGACCGGTCAGGCGCATGGCGCGAGGCTTCGAAATTCCGGTTTTTCTCCCTCGGCGCAAATTCGACTGTATTTTCCTTTCGCCTGCAAGACCAGGATTTCGTCATGCGTATTGGGCTCGACGTGTCCGCTTATTGCCGCGATAGCCTCGTGGCGCGGTTTGCCGGGCATTTCCCGGTTCCGAGAGTTTTCGAAACCGGGAACTTCGACGAGACCCGGCATTACGCCATTTCAGAAAAAATGCCTGGCTGGGAACTCAGGATGTTGCCGCTGAACAAGGCCCTGAAAATGTTGCCGCTGTTGTCGGAGACAGCCGGTCGGATCCATGCTGCCGATATTTCCGGCTCACGGGGTTTTGGCGTGTTTGACCATGCAGGAAATGGTGTTGCTTCAAGCTGGAAGGAATTTCTGCTTTCCTACCACCGATACCGTGACAGCGATCAATGGAAAAAGGATTTGGCCGGCAATATTCCGGGTGCCGGACTACTGGACCACTGCCTGAAGCGGATGGAGGTTTTTATTCCCTGCTGTCCCGAAAGAAGACGCCTGGTGCACGGTGACTTCAGTTTCAATAACATCCTGTCCGACGGCAGAAGAATCACCGGCGTAGTGGATTGGCAGTACTGCTCAGCCGGTGATGAGGTATTCGATTTCGCCACCAGCCATTTCTGGTATGGCCACTCGCCGCTAGGCAAGGCCTGGTTCGGCCTGTTCATCGAGAAACTCGGCCACTCGGAAAATTTCGATGAACGCTTTAAGTGCTACCTGCTTAAATCAGCCATTGGCGGCCTGTTAAACGCCATTCTCGATCGGCGGCCGGCTGCTTACCATGGGCGGCTTACCAGGGTGCGGCATTTCATGGGCATGCTTGATAAGCCTGTGGTCGAGTGGCAAAGCCCCTGATCAATGGGCTCTTTCGCTTTACCTTCCTGCCTTGATTCCTGGTTACTAAGCCTCATTTAAAGTGGCATCCGACAATTTAAGCCACGAGTGACATGAGCGAACAAAACAAAGTAGAAACACACGCCTTCCAGGCGGAAACCAAGCAGGTCATGCACCTGATGATCCACTCCCTGTATTCCAACAAGGAGATTTTCCTGCGCGAGCTGATCTCCAACGCATCCGATGCCCTGGACCGTTTGCGGTTTGTCGGGATCGGTGACGATTCCGTCTACGAAGGCGACGGCGACCTGCGCATCGAAATCGAGGTGGACGAAGAAAAGGGCCTGCTGACCGTGCGCGACAACGGCATTGGTATGAACCATGACGACGTGGTCGAAAACATCGGCACCATCGCAAAATCCGGCACAAAGATGTTTCTCGACCGTCTTTCGGGCGATGAAAAGGCCGACGCTCACCTGATCGGCCAGTTTGGCGTCGGTTTTTATTCTTCCTTTATCGTGGCCGACATGGTCACGGTCATCACCCGCAAGGCCGGTGACGGTGCGTCTGAAGGCGTACGCTGGGTGTCCGATGGTGGAGGTGAATACACGCTGGAAAACGTGGAAACGCCGAAGCACGGAACCGAGGTGATCCTGCACCTGAAGGAAGATGAAAAGGAATTTCTCAACGCCTGGACCCTGAAGTCCCTGGTCAGCCGCTATTCCGACCACATTGGCTTCCCGATCCGCATGCAGGAAAAAGGCGAAGAAGACGAGCTTGAATGGAAGGATATCAACAAGGCCTCGGCCCTGTGGACCCTGCCCAAGAGCGAAATCAGCGACGAGGAATACCAGTCCTTCTACAAGTACCTGACGCACGACATGGACGACGCCCTGGGCTGGGCGCACAACAAGGTCGAAGGCAGCCAGACCTACACCACGCTGCTTTATGTCCCGTCCACCGCGCCCATGGACATGATGCTGCAGCGCGACGAGCGCAGCGGCCTGCGCCTGTACGTGAACCGCGTGTTCATCATGGATGCCGCGCAAAACCTTCTGCCGCACTACCTGCGTTTTATGCGCGGCGTGGTCGACTCCGGTGACTTGCCGCTCAACGTGTCGCGTGAACTGCTGCAGGAAAACGACCTGTCCAACAAGATCCGTTCTGCCGTGATCCGGCGCAGCCTCGACCTGGTCGGCAAACTGGCCAAGGACGATGAGAAGTACAAAACCTTCTGGGCCCAGTTCGGCCCGGTGCTGAAAGAAGGCATCGTCGAAGACTTCGCCAACCGTGACCGTATTGCACCGCTGCTGCGCTTTGCCTCGACCCGGGGCGATGGTGACAAGCACGTGGTCGACCTGGCGTCCTATATCGATCGCATGCCCAAAGGCCAGGACGCGATCTACTACATCACGGCCGAGAACCACGCCGCGGCATCCCACAGCCCGCACCTGGAAGTCTTCCGCAAGAAGGGTATCGAGGTGCTGCTGATGTCCGACCGCGTGGACGAGTGGATGATGGCCTACTTCAACGAGTTCGACGGCAAGCCGTTCAAGTCGGTTGCCAAGGGTGATATCGATCTTGGCGCCATCAAAAAGGCGGAAAAAGCCGAGGACGAGAGTGCCGATGACAGCGAAACGTCTTTCATCGATTCTGCGCTGCTGGAGAAGGTCCAGGCCTCCCTGGGCGACCGCGTGGCGGAAGTGCGCAGCAGCCAGCGCCTGACCGATTCTGCTTCCTGCCTGGTCCTTGGTGACCAGGAAATGGCCCTGCACCTGCAGCGCATGCTGGAACAGGCCGGCCAGGAAATCCCGCAGAGCAAACCGATCCTGGAATTGAACCCGGGCCACCCACTGGTGGAAAAACTCGGTTCCGAGGGCGAAGGCCAGCGTTTCGACGACCTTTCCCTGGTCCTGTTCGAGCAGGCTCTGCTGTCCGAAGGCGCCGTACTGGATGATCCCGCGGATTTTGTAAGGCGCGTAAACCAACTGCTGGTGGGGTAATCAGCCTACGGGTAGGAGCGGCTTCAGCCGCGAAGGAAAACGGGCCGCCAAGGCCCGTTTTTCAATTCCAGAAGATAACAATCGCGGCTAACGGTGCTCCCACGGCCGTCCTTCCCTTCAAACGGGATACAATTCGTATATGAGTGAAAAGGTCCGTATCGACAAATGGCTCTGGGCCGCGCGCTTCTACCGCACGCGGGCCCTGGCCCGTGACGCCATCAAGGGCGGCAAGGTGCAGATCGAGGGTGTTCGGGTCAAACCGGGCCGCACCCTGTCGCTGGGCGATACCTTGAGTATCCGCAAGGGCGAGGACGAGTACGTGGTCACTGTCAACGAACTGGGCGATCGCCGCCTGTCCGCCCCCCTGGCACAGGGAAAATACACCGAGGATGAAGTCAGCAAAATCCGCCGCGAGGCCGCTGCTGAACAGCGCAAACTGGATTACCACGCCCGGCAGGACAGGCCAAGGAGGCCGGACAAGCGGCAGAGAAGGCAGATTGTCAGGTTCAAAGGGAAAGATTAGCTGAAGGCGCTAATGACCGCTTGAGTCCACCACCCGTTACGGCTAATCGGAACTCAGTTCGTCAAGGGAACCAGTGTTGTCACGCTCATTACCAGCACTGCCAGTATCGAATAAGCCGCAAAACTTCGATGAAACAACAAGTTTTTGGTCGTCAATGCAATCAGCGACAATACGAACAATGGCCCGATAAATGCGAAATAAGGCATATGACTAACTATCGATACGTCTTTGTCCAGCTTGACGAAATAGTCGAATACATCCATGCATAGAAAGAGCAAAAATACACCGAAATACCAGACCCGATTCCGCATGAATTGCGTCCGGTAATTGTGATCCGCCGGCACGCCCTCGGGGAACAAAAGCGCCATCAGCAGAAATAAAATCGTCGCATAAGCAAGCAAGAATACGAACAACGGATACGTCCACTGCCGCTGCTCTGCGAGGACAAACGTAAACCACCAGAATGCGACGGTCCAAACCAGGATGGTTATGGACCACATCAGTTGAACCCAGGATATCGTCACGTCACCCCGGACGTGGATGATTCGTGCGACGTTTGTCAGAAACGACGTCACGGACAATCCGACAACGACGGATACAAGGACGGTCAGGTACTCGAAAACCATGCCTACATTATGCGCTATGCCGGAAATATATCCATCGGCTTACGTCGCGCCTACAATTCTTTCAATTCATACAGCAACGCCAGCGCCTCTCTTGGCGTCAGTGTATCCGGATCGATCGCGTCCACTTTCGCTTTCAGCGCGTCTTCGCGTTTTTCCTCCTCGACCTCGTGTTCTTCGTAAACCGCCTGGTCGAACAAGGCAAGTTGCGGGCCTTCTGCGCGCTGCTGTTTCTCCAGCAGGGCCAGGTGTTTGCGCGCCTGCTTCAGCACCGCGGCTGGAACACCGGCCAGCGCCGCTACCTGCAGGCCGTAGCTCTGGCTGGCGGGTCCACGCTCCACCGCGTGCAGGAAGACGATACGGTCCTTGTGCTCCACTGCCTTGAGGTGCACGTTGGCGACCGAGGCCTCCTTTTCTTCCAGCCGGGTCAGCTCGAAATAATGCGTGGCGAACAGCGTGTACGCACCCACCCGGCGCGCCAGGTAAACCGCGCTGGCCCAGGCCAGGGCCAGGCCGTCGTAGGTGCTGGTTCCGCGGCCGATCTCGTCCATCAGCACCAGGCTGCGGCTGGTCGCGTTGTGCAGGATGTTGGCCGTTTCCGACATTTCCACCATGAAAGTGGAACGCCCGCGTGCCAGGTCGTCACCGGCGCCGATGCGCGTGAAAATCCGGTCGATCGGCCCGATCAGCGCCGAGTTGGCCGGCACCCAGCTGCCCGCGTGCGCCAGCAGCACGATCAGTGCGGCCTGGCGCATATAGGTCGATTTACCGCCCATGTTCGGACCGGTGATGATCAGCATCCGGGTGTCTTCGTCAAAGTCGGTATCGTTCGGAGTGAACGGCTCTTCCTGGACCTGCTCGACCACCGGGTGCCGTCCGCCCTTGATATGCAGGCCTTCGCGGTCCGTCATTTCCGGTTGCACCAGGTTCAGCGCGCCGGCGCGCTCGGCAAAAGCGCACAGCACGTCGAGCCGCGCGAGGCGTGCAGCCATGTGCTGCAAAGGCTTGATTTGCTCCAGCAGGACTTCCAGCAGCGCTGCGTAACAGTGTTTTTCCCGGGCCAGGGCGCGCTCGCGGCTGGACAGCACCTGGTCTTCAAACACCTTCAGTTCCTCGGTGATGTAGCGCTCCGCCGATTTCAATGTCTGCTTGCGGGTGTATTCCGGCGGCACCAGGTGCTGGTGGGTGTGCGTGACCTCGATGTAGTAGCCGTGCACCCGGTTGTAGCCCACTTTCAGGCTGGGGATGGCCGTTTTCTCCTTCTGCTCGAGTTCGTAATTGAGCAAAAATTCACTGGCGTCTTCCGACAGGCCGCGTAGCTCGTCGAGTTTCTCGTCGTAGCCCCTGGCGATCACGCCACCGTCACGGATCAGGACCGGCGGGTTTTCGATAATGGCCCGTTCCAGCAGGTCATGCAGTTCAGGAAAAGCGGGCAGATCACCGGCCGCCTGGCGCAGGTCTTCATCGCCCTTGTCGGCGATGGCCTGCAGGCGGGGGATCGCGCCCAGCGCATGGCGCAGCGTGGTCAGGTCGCGCGGGCGGGCGGTTTTCAGTGCGACGCGTGAAAGGATGCGTTCCACGTCGCCGACACCGCGCAATTCGTCACGGAACGGCTCGTAGCCGTACTCCGCCAGCAAGGCGCCAATCGCCTTGTGCCGCTGGGCCAGTCGATGGCTGCTGCGCAGGGGGTTGCCGATCCAGCGCCGCAACAGGCGGCCGCCCATGGCGGTGACCGAGGAATCCATGATGCCGACCAGCGTGTGTTTCTTCTCGCCGCTCATGCTGGTCTCGATTTCCAGGTTGCGGCGGCTGATCGCGTCCAGGTGCAGGAAAGTCTCGGCCTGCTCGACCTGGATGCCGCGCAGATGGGGCAGGGCGGTGCGCTGTGTTTCCTGCAGGTAGTCCAGCAGCACCCCGGTCGCGCTGATGCACAACGGCAGGTCCTCGATGCCGAAGCCGATCAGGTCCGTGGTGTGGAACTGCTCGCGCAGCATCTTGCGGCACTGCCTGGACTCAAACTTCCATGGCGCCCGCTGCCGCACGCGCCGGGTATTGGAAAGCACCAGGTCGGTGCCCTCCTCGACCAGCAGTTCGGCGGGTTGCAAACGCTCCAGTTGCGCCTCGACTTCTTCTTTGGAACCCAGTTCACGCACCATAAATCGGCCTGACGCCAATTCCAGCCAGGCCAGGGCCAGTTCATTACCTGAACCTGCCAGGGCGGCGAGCAGGTTTTCCTGGCGGGACTCCAGCAGGGCTTCCTCGGTGATCGTGCCCGGCGTGACAACCCGGACCACCTTGCGGTCAACAATGCCCTTGCCGGGCGTGGCTTCGCTGACCTGCTCGCAAATGGCGGCGGACTCACCCTGGCGAACGAGACGGGCGAGGTAGTTGTCCAGCGCATGGTAGGGCACCCCGGCCATCGGGATCGGCGCACCGCCGGACTCGCCGCGCGTGGTCAGCGTGATGTCCAGCAGCTTCGCAGCGCGGCGTGCGTCGTCGAAAAAGACCTCGTAAAAATCGCCCATGCGGAACAGCAACATCGTGTCCGGGAATTCCGCCTTGATGCCAAAATACTGCTGCATCAGGGGGGTGTGCCGGGCTGTTATGGAATCCTTGTTGGTTGGGGCTGGTGAAGACATCGGGAGAAGTGTAACGCAATGTCCACAACCACCCAAAGCGGATAGC
>JAZBOH010000152.1:0-4624 GCA_036351055.1 Lysobacterales bacterium | reverse complement strand
CATCCCCTGTTTGGGCGAATATAGAAGCGCCGAGTATTTGCGTGGAGTAGGGGACGATTGACCTGGATGGTCAATCGAGCTCTGACGGTATAGGGACGTACCTTCAGAGCGGCCCCGGAAAGGGGGTATACGCCAGCGCGACCGGGTTTAGAACTCTAAAGCTACAATTGCGACGCGCAACGGCATTCCACAAGCGCTTCTTTGGCTACGGCGAAACCGCACTTGTTTCATTGCCTGCGCTAAAGCCGCTCCCACAAGATTAATCCCGAAGGGGCTGTTACAGCCCGGAAACCAGGATCGTGGCGATCGAGATGGGGACGACCCAGCGCAGCAGCCAGAACCAGGCCCGGAACAGCTTCGGGTTGTCGATGTTCAGCTGCTCCTGGATGGCTTCCGGCTTGATCATCCAACCCACGAACACGGCCAGCAGGAGGCCGGTCACCGGCATCATGATGTTGGCGGTGAGGTAGTCCAGGATTTCAAAGTAGCCGAAGCCGGCGTAGGGTTCCGGCATGGATGCCAGCGGGCGCCACTCGGACCACAGGTTGAAAGAAAACACCGTTGCAAGGCCGAGGAGAAATACCGTGCCGCAAGCAGAAATCGATGCCAGCACACGGTTCATGCCCAGCCTTTCCTGTGCCCATGCAATGGCCGGTTCGATGCAGCCCAGGACCGAGGTCAGGGCGGCGAAGAACAGCAGGATGAAAAACAGCGTGCCAAACAGCAGGCCGCCGGTAACCGAACCGAAAGCGATTGGCAGGCTCACGAATATCAGGCCAGGGCCTTCAGCGGGGTCCAGTCCGTTGGCGAACACCACGGGGAAAATGGCCAGGCCTGCCACGATGGCCACCATGGTGTCGAGGGTCACGATAATCACCGCGGAACGGGCAATGGAAATTTCTTTTGGCAGGTAGGCGCCGTAGGCCATCATCAGGCCCATCGCGACGCCAATCGAGAAAAAGGCCTGGCCGACGGCTACCAGGATGACCTGGCCGTTGATCGCGGACAGGTCGAAGTCGAACATGAAGTGCAGGGCGGCCGGCATATCGCCGCGGACCACCCCGTAGCCGACCATCGCCAGCAGCAGAATGAACAGCGAAGGCATCAGGTACTTCACCGCTTTTTCGAGGCCGGACTTGAGTCCTCGCAGCATGATCAGGGTGACGATGATCATGAAAACGCCATGCCAGGTGCTCAGGGCCACCGGGTCGGCAAGGAAGGTATCGAATGCCGCGGCGATCGCGGGCGCGTCCTGGCTGCTGAAGCCGCCGCTTCCGTTCTTGAAGATGTAGGCCACGGCCCAGCCGGATATCACGCTGTAGTAGGTTGCGATCAGGTAGGCCGTCAGCATGCCGGTCCAGCCGATCAGGGACCAGTGCCTGGAGCGTTTCTGGCTGCTCGCCACGTTGGCCATCGCGTTGGGCGGGCTTTGCCTGCCCCAGCGGCCCAGCATGATCTCGGCGATCAGGATCGGCAGGGCCACGAAGACAACCGCAACCAGGTAAACCAGTACAAACGCGCTGCCGCCGTTCTGCCCCGTGACGTACGGAAATTTCCAGATATTGCCGAGCCCGACCGCGGCGCCGACGGCGGCCATCAGGAAAGTGAAACGGGAGGTCCATTTTTCGTGCTTGGTGTAGATGGTAGCCATCGATGCCTCTGATTCAGCGGGTTTTTCTTTTTGCTGTTGGGGAAGGATGATAGGGGACTTCGCTTCGATCTTCCAGCGCACCGCGATGACTGACCGCTATTCAACGGCAGTGCTAAGATGCATGCAGGCAATGGCAAGGTGGACAGGATCATGGATCTCGATATCAGGGGCAGGAAAGCAATCGTTTGCGCTTCGAGCAAAGGCCTGGGCAAGGCCTGCGCGTTGGCGCTGGCAAAAGAAGGTGCAGATGTCTGGATCTGCGGGCGCACGGAAGAAACCCTGCAACAGGCAGCCGATGAAATCCAGGCGGCCGCACAGGGTGAGGTTCGCCACGTCGTTGCGGACATAACGGCCGACGAAGGCCGCGATGCCCTGCTGGAAGCCTGCCCGCAACCCGACATCCTGGTGAACAATGCGGGTGGCCCGCCGCCGGGTGATTTCCGCGACTGGCGACAGCAGGACTGGTTCGACGCGGTCAACGCCAACATGTTCAGCGCCATCGACATGATCCGTCGCTGCCTGGACGGCATGATCGAACGCCGTTTCGGCCGTATCGTGAATATCACCAGCGTGGCGGTGAAAATGCCGGTCACCACGCTGGGGCTGTCCAACGGCGCGCGCGCGGGCCTGACCGGTTTCGTTTCGGGCATCGCCCGGGACCCCGCGCAGTACAACGTGACTATCAACAACCTGTTGCCGGGTTATGTCGCCACCGACCGCATGTGGGCTGTGCTCGAAGACGGCGCGCGGAAAACCGGTCAGGATCCCGAAGCCTTCCAGCAAGCGATGTTCGCAAGGATCGGCGCCAGGCGGCCGGGTGATCCGGACGAGTTCGGTGCGATCTGCGCCTTCCTGTGCAGCAGCCAGGCGGCCTATGTCACGGCGCAGAATATCCTGATGGACGGCGGCCTCTACCCGGGCACCCTGTAAGGGCCGGAAGCCGACACGGCGCGGGTGAGGCAACACAGGTCAAGCCAGCGTCAGAAAATCGTCCGCTTCCATAGCCGGCCCAAAGCCCGATGTGGTATAAAACGCGCTAATCGCTGCGTGCGATATATAGGTTCTACTCAATCCCCTGTGCCCCTCGGGGCGAAGCAATCAAACAGTCAACGGCGGTAAGAAAAATGAAGAATAGCAACCTTCCTCACGTTAAGCGGTGGGGCCCCCTGTGTTTATCAACCGCGCTTATCGCGTTTGGCCTGGGTGGGCAGGCCATGGCGCAGGAAGCCGATGAAGCGGCTTCATCCAATGCGCTTGAAGAAGTCATCGTAACGGCTACCAAGCGTGCCGAAAACATCCAGGACATCGCGGTTTCGGTCACGGCGCTGTCGCCCGAAGAGATCCAGCAGATCTCCGCTGGCGTTCCGGACATCCGCTTCCTCAACGGCCGTGTCGCCAACCTGACCGTCGAGTCCTCTTTTGGCCGGGTGTTCCCGCGTTTCTACATGCGTGGATACGGCAATACCGATTTCGACTTGAACGCGTCACAGCCGGTTTCACTGGTGGTCGATGAGGTCGTGCAGGAAAACCCGATCCTGAAAGGTTTCCCGGTATTTGACGTGCAGCGCATCGAAGCGCTCCGTGGGCCGCAGGGCACGCTGTTCGGACGCAATACGCCGGCAGGTATCGTGAAGATCGACTCGGTCAAACCGGGTGAGGAAACCGATGCCTATTTCCGGGCTTCCTATGGCACGTTCAACGCGTCACGCCTGGAAGGCGCTTTCGGTACCGGTTTTGGTAACGGCTGGTCGACCCGTCTTTCCGTGCTGTACCAGCGCCAGGACGACTACGTCGATAACGGCTATACCGGTCAGAAGGATGCCTACGAAGGTTTCAGCGAATGGGCCGCACGGTTCCAGTTGGCTTACGACAACGGCGGCGACTTCCGCGCCCTGTTCAACCTGCACGGGCGCGACCTGGACGGAACGGCCATCCTGTTCCGTGCCAATATCATTGCCCCGGGCAGCAACGGCATCAACAAGGATTTTTACGATCGCGAAACGGTCTGGTATGACGGTGAAAACGAGCAGACCCTGTCTGCGTTCGGTGGTTCCGCCAAACTGGAATGGGATTTTGGCGATCTGACCCTGACCTCGATCACGGGTTACGAGAGCGTCGAGTTGTTCAGCCGCGGTGATATCGACGGCGGCTACGGCGGTTGCTTTGTCGTTAACGAATGTGGCCCCGGCTTTATTCCCTTCGATGCGCAAAGCGCCGACGGCATACCGGATCACTCGCAGTGGACCCAGGAATTCCGCCTGACCTCGAACTACGAGGGCGACTTCAACTGGATTGCCGGATTTTTCTATTTTGATGAAGAATTTGGAATTGATTCAATTAACTACGATACATTATTTACAGGCGACATTAATGGCCTGGTGTACCAGGAGCAGCAGACCAAGGCTTACGCCTTCTTTGGTTCCATGAACTGGGATATCGCTGAAAACTTCCGCCTGGGCGCCGGTGTCCGTTACTCCAGCGACGAAAAGGATTACATGGTCGAACGCTACCTCTCACCATTGTCTTTCCTCGGTGTTGGTCCGCTCGGGCCGATTTATGCGAACCCGGATGACTCGAAGACGACCTGGGACCTGAGCGCTACCTGGTTCATGAACGAAGACATCAACTTTTACGCCCGCGTGGCGACCGGATTCAGGGCGCCTTCGATCCAGGGCCGCCTGCTGTTCGGCGACACCGTATCCGTGGCTGATTCCGAAACGTCCACTTCCGTCGAGGGCGGCGTGAAGATGCTGCTGGCCGATGACCGCCTGCGTGTCAATTTCAACCTGTTCAGCTACGTCGTAGATGACGCACAGCTGACCGCCGTGGGCGGACAGGCCAACTTCAACCAGGTGATCAATGCCAACGAAGTAAACGGCCAGGGTTTTGAACTGGACCTGCAGGCTCGCCTGCACGAGTCGTTTACCATGAGCTGGAGCATTGGTTACACCGATACCGAGATCAACGACCGTG
>JAZBOH010000151.1:0-29799 GCA_036351055.1 Lysobacterales bacterium | reverse complement strand
TCAAACCACTTGATGTGGAGGTCGGCCTTGTCAAAGGATACGTCCTTGATCTTGGTCGGGAACGTGGACCAGTCGAGGCGCTTGGCGGTTTCTGCCCAGAATGCTTCGCCGTTTTCAACGGATTCGCGATAGGCCTTTTCGTAGCCTTCGGCGTCGAGATGGGCCTTTGCTTTGAAATTTTCAGGTACGGGATAAATATCGCTCATGGTTACAACCTTTTTGCTGTGTTTGAAGATGCGCGTATTCTATCTTCTGATTGTCACAACTTTCTTGTTCCGGATCATTTCAAACGCGCTCAAGCGTCCGGAAAGTGCATATTTCCCTATAATTGCCGGGTATTTCATCCTCGGAGGTTCGCCATGAAGGCGATTCGCTTGATTCTTGCCGTCCTCGTGACGTTGCCTTTATTCACGCTTCCGGCCATGGCCGAGCGAGACGCCGGGCGCCCGAAAATCGGCCTGGCGCTCAGCGGTGGCGGCGCGCGCGGCAGCGCCCATGTCGGCGTGCTGCAGGCGCTGGAGGATCTGGATGTGCCGGTCGACTACATTGCGGGTACGAGCATGGGCGCCATCATCGGCGGCATGTACGCCGCCGGCTACCGCGCCGCGGAGATCGAAGAGATCCTGCTCAACATGGATTGGGAAGGCGCCATGGTGGACCGGCCCGATCGCGTTGACCGAACGATGCGCACCAAGGAACTGGAGTCGCAGTTCCTGATCCCGTTCCGGATGGGTTTGAACAAGGGCAGGATTGAACTGCCGCTGGGGCTGATCGAGGGACAGCACCTGGACCAGGTGTTCAGGGAAATCCTGATGCCCGTGGTGGGAATCCATGATTTTCATCATTTGCCGATCCCGTTCCGTGCCGTGGCCACCGACCTGGTAACCGGTGAAGCAGTGGTCCTGTCAACGGGCAGCCTGCCCGACTCCCTGCGCGCCAGCATGTCTGTCCCCGGTGTCTTTGCCCCGGTTTCCATAGAGGGCCGCCTGTTGATCGACGGCGGCATGGCGAACAACCTCCCGGTCAGCGTGGTACGGGAAATGGGAGCCGATATCGTCATTGCTGTAGATATTTCAAGCCCTTTGCTGAACCGGGATCAGCTGACATCCGTGCTGAGCGTTACCGAGCAACTAACCAACTTTCTTACCCGGAGGACGACCGAAGCCCAGATTTTGCTGCTGGAACCGGCCGATCGCTTGATTGTCCCGGACCTCGGTAACTTCAGTGCCGCCGACTTCAAGGGTGCAGGGAGTATCGTCAAGGTCGGTTACGAGGCGGCGATGAACCCGGAAACGAACCTGGCCGCCTTGAGCGCAGGCGGACACGACAGGCCGGCCATGCCGCAAAGCCGAATTTCCGGCTTTGTCGTTAATTTTATCGAACTTGAAAACAGCTCGGTGCTGAATGATGAGATCATCCTCTCACGCCTGGCTGCGGAAGTGGGTGAGGTGGTCAATCTCAAGGCGTTGGACAAGAGCGTCGACCGGATCTACAGCCTCGACCTGTTCAAATCCGTAACCTATGACCTGGTGGAGAAGGACGGAAACACCGGTATCGTGGTGCGCGCCTTGCCACGGGAATGGGGGCCGAACTACCTGCAGTTCGGACTGGAACTGTCCAGTGATTTTTCCGGCAGCTCGGATTTCAAGCTGGGTGCTGCCTACACGAAGAATGCATTGAACGCGCTGGGCGGTGAGTTGCGGGTCACTGCCTCGATGGGTCGTGAAGACGAAATTTCTTTCGATTTCTACCAGCCGGTGGATTCCCGAGCCAAGTGGTTTATCGAGCCGGAAGTCTTCTGGTCGCGTGAGAACTACGGTATCTGGCTGGAAGACACCAATATCGCGGACCTGGAATTTACCGGCTGGGGGGCGAGTTTCGGGGTAGGGCGCAATTTCACCACGACCAGCCGCCTGATACTGAATTACAGTTTCGCCCGGGGCACCGCGACGGTGAACACCGGCAACCCGGACATCATTGACGACCCCAACATCGATATAGGGGAAATGGAGCTGCAGTACATCCACGACAGCCTGGACAGTGTCTGGTTCCCGACTTCCGGCCAGATGCACAGGCTGGAGTACCTGTATGCCGCGGAAAGCCTGGGCGCGAGTTTCGACTACCGCCAGGCCGGAGCCAACGGCGCCCTGGTGCTGTCACATGGAAGAAATACCGCATTGCTCAACTATGAGCTGGGCTACAGCTTCGATGACGACGCCCCGATCGAACGCTGGTATCGCCTGGGTGGCTTCGGCAGGCTGTCAGGACTGGTGCCCAACCAACTCGCCGGGCGGCATATCGGGCTGGCGACGCTGGCCTACTACCGCCGCCTGAACGACCTGGACCTGGTTTCCATGTACGCCGGGTTCACCCTGGAAGCGGGCAATACCTGGAATTCGAGAGATGCTATCGGGTTTGACGACCTGCGCTATTCGGGCAGCCTTTTTGTCGGTGCGGACTCGCCCCTGGGTCCGGCTTACGTGGCGCTGGGATATGGCGATACCGGCGATCTCGCCGTCTATTTCTACCTGGGTAACCCGTTTCGCGTGAGTCGCTTTGACTGAAATCAGCCTGTCTTGGTGGAATGGGTGACAAAACGACCTATGATCAGTAGTAAGTACGGCTGAAATTCAATCACCGGAGAAAAGAACATGACCGTTGCACGCGTTACCGAAATCATCTCTTCATCAGCCGAGTCTTTCGAGGACGCCACCCGCCAGGGGATCAGGCGTGCCAGCAAGACCCTCAAGAACGTCCGCGGCGCCTGGGTCGATGGCCAGAAAGTCATTTGCGACGGGCAGGGTCACATCGTGGAGTACCGGGTCATCCTGAAAGTGACGTTCGTCCTGGAAAGCTAGGAACCGGGCCCGCTATCTTTTCCAGGTCATGCGTGGCCGCCAGCCCCATTTGTACAGCAGGCCTGCCCCGAAAAGCATGCCGCCCAGGTGTGCAAAGTGGGCGATGCCGGGCATGGCCCTGGAAAAGCCGAGCACCAGTTCGATAGCACCGTAAATCAGTACGAACCACTTGGCCTTGATCGGGACCGGGAGGAAGATCAGGAAGATCCGGTTCTCGGGCCACATGACGCCGTAAGCGAGCAGCAGTCCGAAAACACCACCAGATGCTCCAATGGTGGGGTAAATACCGCCCTCGACCAACTGAACCAGCAACTGGACAATTCCGGCGCCGATGACGCAGGCCGCGTAGTAACCGACAAAGCGTCCGCTTCCCCAGGTCCGCTCGAGTGGTGTCCCGAACATCCAGACGGCAAACATGTTGAAGAAGAGGTGGTTGAAATTGCCGTGCAGAAAGCCATAGCTGGCCAATTGCCAGGGTGCGAACACACCGCTTTCCAGGGGCCAGAGCATGAAACCAAGCGGCTGGAACCCGGTCAGGTACACGACCGCGCAAAGCACGATGACGCCAATGGAGACCGGTGTCTCGGAAAACAGTGAACTGCCGTGGCTGAATGGTTGCTGGTTCAATGGAAGCCTCCTGGAAACCGGGATCATATTACAATAGCGGGCCTGTGGCATGCAGCGATTGAAAAAACGGAAACAAAATGGATAGAGCACCGGCAAATATCAGGCGTGTGACCGTCTACGCCTCTTCCAGTAACGGCCTGGAAAGCACTTACTACGAGGCAGCCGCCAGGCTGGGGGCCGCGCTGGGCCGGGCCGGGCTGGAAGTCGTCTACGGTGGCGGTGGTGTCGGACTGATGGGTGCGATGGCAGACAGCGCCCTGGCTGCGGGTGCAGACGTGCACGGCGTGATCCCCGGGTTCTTGAACACGGTTGAGCACGGTCACCAGAGCCTGACCCGGCTGGAAGTGGTCGCCGACATACCCGAACGCAAACGGCGCATGATCGAGGGTTCGGATGCGGTGATCTCCTTGCCGGGCGGAAGCGGCACGCTGGAGGAGTTGTTTGAAGTCATCACGATGAAACGGCTGGGGCAGTTCCTGGGTCCGATCATCCTGCTCAATACCCGGTCGTATTATGACCGCCTGGTGGCATTCCTGGACAATGCGGTCAGCGAGAAATTCATGTCGGATCGGCACCTGCAAATGTGGTCCCTGGTGGATGAGCCCGAACAGGTCATCCAGGCCATGCACGACGCCGCGGTGTGGAATGCGGACGCCCGGCACTTTGCCGCGGTGCGAGGTTGACCATGGCTTTATCACCGGAAAAGCCGTTCCAGGTCCTGCCTGCCGCACGCGGTATGGCCTGGCTTGTGCAAAGCCTGGGGTTGTTGCGCATGCAAGCTGGCCGCCTGCTCTTCATCGCGGTGCTGATGCAGATTTTGCTCGGCCTGGTGCAGGTGCCGCTGCTGGGTATTTTTGTCATTCTTGCCATCCCCGCCCTGAGCGCGGGCATCCTCGAGGCATTCAACCAGACCCAACGAGGCAGTGCGCCGGGTCTGCACCTGCTGTTTGCAGCGTTGGCCTCGGGCAAGCACCGTGGCCGGTTTTTCTTGCTGGGCGCGCTGATCGTTGCCGTCAGCATCGTCTGTGTTTCCTTTGTCCTGGGAAGCACGACCGAGATCGACGAGGCGCTTCTGTTGCGCTTGCAACAGGGCGACCTGGCGGCCCTGGAAGAACTCGATCCGACGTTTATGACCCGCCTGTTTCTCGCATTCCTGATCAGCATGGCGATCGGTGGGACGATGACGTTTTTTTCGATTCCACTGGTCTGGTTCCGTGACCGCAAGCTGGGGCGTGCACTTGGCGAAGGCCTGAAAGCCCTGATTGCAAACTGGCGGCCCATGCTGGTACTGGGACTCGGCCTGATCGTGGTTTTCCTGCCCGTTTCCCTTTTGATGGTGCTTTTTGTCCAGTTGACCGTGCTGGGCGGTCTGGCGGCCATGCTGGGCATGGGCCTGGTGATGATGTTGCTGCTGCTCTTCCAACTCCTGTTGTTTGGAACACAGTACTGTTCTTTCAGGGAAATATTTGGCCTCGAAACAGAAGTGACGCCGGAACCGGCGCAGGAAGAGGGTCAGTTACTGGCCTGATCGGCCGGTTTTTCTCCGTTTTCCCCTTCGGCTTTTTCACCCTGGCGGTGTGGCAACAGCAGTTTTGCCATCAGCAGCCCGACTTCAAACAGGGCCCACATCGGCAAGGCAAGCAGGGTTTGCGATATCACGTCCGGCGGCGTCAGCAGCATGCCCATGGCGAACGCACCGACCAGCACGTAGGCACGCATCTTCTTGAGTTGCTCAATGGTGGTCACGCCGGTAGCCACCAGGATGATGGTTGCGATGGGCACTTCGAACGTGATGCCAAAGGCCAGAAACAGCGTGATGACAAAATCCAGGTACTTGCTGATGTCGGTCATGACCGTTACGCCTTCCGGGGCGACTCGGGTAAAGAAGCCGAATACCAGCGGGAACACCACGAAGTAAGCAAAAGCGCAGCCGGTGTAAAACAGAAATACGCTGGTGTAGAGCAGGGGCCGGGCCAGCTTTTTTTCCTCACGGTAGAGGGCGGGCGCGACGAAGGCCCACAACTGGTAGAGCACGACCGGGATGGCCAGGATGATGGCCAGCAACAAGGCCAGCTTGAAGGGCGTCAGGAAGGGTGAAGCGACGTCGATCGCGATCATGCTGCTGCCTTCGGGCAGCACGGCGGTCAGCGGCGCCGCCAGTATGGCATAGAGTTTGCGGGCGAACGGCAGGAGCAGGATCAGGATGATCAGGATGGCGGAGCAGGCCTTCAGCAGCCGGCCGCGCAGTTCAACCAGGTGTTCGATAAAACTCAGCTCCTGGTCCTGGGGGTTATTCATTGCCCGGTTCCGGTTTTTTGTCTTCTCCGGGCTTCAGCGGATCGAAGTTTTTTATCGAGTCCACGCCGCTCTTGAGGTCGTCCACGGTCCCTTTTATCTCGTTTTCGAAGTGCCTGAGCGGTTCCTTGAGCTCTTCGGCCCGTATCTCCGCTTCGATCGAGCGTTTGAGGCTGAGCCAACTGCTGCGCGCTTTGCGGGCCATGCCGCCCAGGGTTCGGGCGACGCGCGGCAGGCGTTCCGGTCCCAGGACCATCAGGCCTACCAGTGAAAGAAGCAGGATTTCTGTGAAGCCGACGTCGAACATGGGCCGGGTGTCAGCCGTTCAGTTCCTTCTCGCGAATCTCTTCTTCGCTCATGGTCTTGGCGGCGGGTTCGGACGCGATCTGGTCGGGTTCCAGTTTTTCATCGTCCTTCTGAACGTCTTCCATGCCCTTGCGGAAACCCTTGACCGCGGCGCCGAGGTCTCCGCCCATGTTACGCAGGCGCTTGGTACCGAAAACGAGGACCACGATAAGCAGCAGTATCAGTAACTGCCACATGCTGATTCCACCAATTCCCATGTGAGTACTCCATGATTCAGACCAGGGGAAGTTTAACGTAAACTTCAGACAAAGGGTGTTTTAGGGTCTGCTGCGTTCAGAAACGGCGGACGAAAACCATGCCGGTAAACAGCAGGAGCAAAGCAGAGAGTAACAGGCCGCCGCGGCCCAGCGTCGGGATGCCTTCAAAGAAGGCGGTATGGGTCACGGTACAGCCAAGCGGCCCTGCACCCGGGAAAATACTCGTCCAGTCTTCGCAGCTGCTGGTCGATTCAATTGCACTGCTCAGTGCATGGGTTTCGGTACGGCACTCGGAGGATCCGTCGAAGCCGGGTTGCAGTGTTGCGAGCCGGGCGGGGGTATCAGGATGGAATAACCAGGACCAAACCATGCCGCCCCTGCTCCACTCGCCGTCTCCGCCGAGGATGTTACGGCAATACAAATCGACCATGACGGCGTCTTCGGCCTGGAGCATCTCCTGCTCGTCCACCCATTGGGATGTGACCGATACCTGGACCGATTCAGGGTAATTGCGAATGACACACAGGTTGTCCTGTCCCATGCCCGTATCCGTAAAGGTACAGGAAGAAGCGGTCGGGGCGCAGGTGCCGGTAGAGAAACACTCGTACGTTGCAAAGTAGTCCTCAGAAGTGGTTTCCCAAATCTCGCAGTCCAGTTCGCCGTCCTGGAAATCGGTGACGGTGAAAGTGACTTCAATTCCGCTGCCCGGCTGTGTCGTCAGGGACTGTTCCAGCGGCAGGCCGGCGTTACACTTGATGTTCAGCGTGGTCGGTAAATCCTGGTTGCCGTCAACAAATTCCTTTTGGACTTTGAACTCGGCGTTTTCACCGCCATTGCTTTTGCAACCGCGGGGCAGGGTAATGGCCAGGCTTTCGAAACCGGACTCGGACGTATTGCCCGTTGTGCTGATGGTTTGCGTATCCAGGTCAATCTTGAGCACCTGGCTGGGAAGCGCAGCGCCGAGTTCACTGCGGCGATCGGTGATCGCCCACAGCATGCCCGAGTCGTCGAACGAGAGCCCGCCTTCAGCGTAAGGATCGGCGGCCAGTGAAAAGAGCTGGGTGGCAACACCGGTCGAAATATCGATTTCGAAAATCGCCGGGCTGTCTTCATTCAGGTTGGCGTCCAGGCCGTTGCCCAGTCCGTATAACTTGACCGGATCGCCGTGGGCGGCCAGCGCGCTGATGTTGGCGCCAAGGCTCCCGACGTTGCCGATCAGCGTCGTTTTTCCATCCAGGTCCAGGCGATAGAGCGCACCCCGGGTCACGGACGTGATGTAAAGGTTGCCATCGCAGGCGAACGTCATTCCAAAATCATTATTACCGCCGAATGGGAGGTCCTTGACCTGCACTTCATTGGCCGTCTGAACCATGCCGTTATCGGGATTCAGCGGAAAAAGGGTCATTGCCTGGTCGTCGATGCCGTAGAGCGTGCCGTCCGGCGCGAAGGCGAGACCTTCGACGTCAATCCTGGCTTCACCGAAAGAAGATACCGGGCCGACCCAGGTTTCGTCGCCCGTGGCGAGGTCAATCCGGAACAGGCTGTCCGCCTGGTTGCTGCCACTGTCCGAGTTGATGCTGTAACCCACGGGTGCTGCCGCCGCCACGGATACAGCCGATGTCAACAGGGTTAACAGTACAATCTTCGCCAGTTTTTGCATCGGCGCAGGCCTCTGCCTCGTAATTCTGAACGCGGAGAGCCATGCTAGCAGAATAAATAAATAAAACAAGGCCTTAGTGTTGTTTTGTCAACGGTTTACTGCAACTGTGGTGGAATAGCAACAGGCCGGGGCAGGAAATATTTCGAGGAGACCGGCGTGTCTGCTCGTGATTCCGGGTCAATAGCAAGGGATTACAGGCCATTCTTCAACTACGGCTATCATTTGCAGGCAGATTGTTGGAAGATAGCGATTGCCAATGTGGTGTTTATGCCACATGAGTTTTCAGGGTGTTTCATGATCGAAATCAATCAGAAAGACAAGCGCTGCGGCGTGCTTGTGGCCAACCTGGGTACACCCGAGGCGCCCGAGACCAGGCCAGTCGCACGGTTTTTGCGGGAGTTCCTGTCCGATCCCAGGGTCATCGACCTTCCACGGTACCTGTGGTTGCCGCTGCTCAACCTGGTGATCATCCCGTTTCGTTCCGGCCGTTCTGCGGCGGCTTACCGGAAAATCTGGTGGCCAGAGGGTTCGCCACTGCTGGTGCTGACGCAACGGCTGGCCGCGGGCCTTGCCGCGGCGGCACCCGGGTCAGTGGCGGTGGAAGTGGGTATGCGTTATGGCGAGCCATCCATCCACAGGGGTCTTGAAGCCTTGCGGCGAGAAGGTGTCGACGAAGTCGTTATCATTCCCCTGTACCCCCAGTTTTCTCATACGACAACTTCTTCGATCTACGATGCAGTAGACGCGGCCCTGGATTCGATGGGCTGGAATCCCCGTCAGCAAAGGATCATGGACTATCACCTTGACAAAGGCTGGATCGCGGCGGTTGCAAACCGCATAAAGGCTTTTCGCGAGGAACATGGACCGGCTGAGAAATTGATCTTTTCGCTGCACGGAATACCGGAACGTTACGTGACCCAGGGCGATCCTTACCGCGATCAGTGCGAGGCCAGTGTAAGTGCGATCGCGGAGCGCCTGGGCCTGGACGCCAGCGAGTGGCTTCTGTGCTACCAGTCGAGGGTTGGGCGTGAGCCCTGGTTACAGCCTTATACGGATATCAGTCTGCAGGAACTTGCGGCATCCGGCGTCAGGCACGTGCAGGTGGTTTGCCCCGGTTTCGGCGTTGACTGCCTGGAAACGCTGGAAGAAATTGCCATGCAAAACAGTGAGCTGTTCGAAGAAGCGGGCGGTGAGAAACTGGAGTATATCCCCGCCTTGAACGACAGTAACGAACACGTTGAGGTCATGCGAGGCCTGTTTGAATTACCTGGAGGAGACCACAATGAATGAAGGCAGCCAACAACTGAAAAAGCTTTCGAACTGGGGCATGGTTTGGGGAATCCTGACCATGCTGTTCGGATTCATGGCAATCGGGGCGCCATTCGTATCCGGCCTGGCCGTGGCCATGCTGGTGGGAATCGCCCTGCTGGCCGCGGGTATTTCGATGACGATTTTTTCTTTCCAGGCGCCCTCCCTGGGCAAGGTCCTGGTCAAGTTGCTGTTTGGCGGCCTGACTGTACTGGCCGGTATCGCCGTTGTCGCCCAGCCCGGCATGGCGCTGGTCAACCTGACCATCTTGCTGGGGGTCTATTTCCTGGTCGACGGTTTCATGACCTTCGTCGTCGCCTGGAACGTAAAACCGCAAAACGGCTGGGGCTGGCTGGTTTTCAATGGCCTGGTAACGGTCGTGCTGGGCGTCATGATCCTCAAGGGCTGGCCTGAAACCGCCCTGTGGGTGGTCGGTATGCTGGTGGGCATCCGCCTGGTATTCTCCGGCATCACCATGCTGACCCTGGGAAGCGCAGGCCGCCAGCTGGCGTCCTCATAGCAAGCAGAGGTTCAGGCCGAGCCGACAAACATATGGTAAGCGGGATTGTCCGCTTCGATGGTGTAGTTGTAGCCGGTGTGTTCCAGGAAAGCCTGGAAACGATCGTGGTCTGAGTCCGGCACCTGGATGCCCATCAGAACGCGGCCGTACTCCGAGCCGTAGTTACGGTAGTGGAACAGGCTGATATTCCAGTCGGTCTGCATCCCCTTGAGAAACTGCAGCAGGGCGCCGGGGCGCTCGGGGAACTGGAAGCGCAGGATACGCTCGTTCTGCACCGGGGCGCGGCCGCCCACCATGTGCCGGATATGCAGCCGGGCCATATCGTTGGTCGACAGGTCGATAACGGGCAAACCATGGGTGGAAAGCTGGTCGATGATTTCCTGCTTTTCGGCGATGCCCTGTTTCAACTGTACACCGACAAAAATGTGGGCTTCGGTCACGTCCGAGTAACGGTAGTTGAATTCCGTGATACCGCGCAGTCCAACGGTTTCACAAAAATCCAGGAAGCTGCCCGGTTTTTCGGGAATGGTTACGCCAAACAGCGCTTCTGATTCTTCACCCACGGCCGCGCGCTCGGCGATATGGCGCAGGCGGGCGAAGTTCACATTGGCTCCGGACAGCACCGCGGCCGCGGTTTTACCCCTGCCGGAATGTTGCGAAAAGTACTTCTTGATACCCGCCACCGCCAGCACACCAGCCGGTTCGGCGATGGCGCGTGTATCCTCGTACACGTCCTGAACCGCGGCACAGATTTCGTCGTTGTCGACGGTGATGACTTCATCCAGCAGGTCGGAACAGATATCGAAGGTCAGGTCACCGGTACGCTTGACGGCGACGCCCTCGGCGAAATGCCCGATGGTTTCCAGGGTCACCGGCTCGCCGGCTTCCAGGGCTGCCTTCATCGAGGCTGATTCCGCGGCTTCCACACCGATGATCTTGATGCCGGGTTGCAGGTAGCGGCTGACGATGGACATGCCGGCGGCCAGGCCGCCACCACCAATGCATATGAACAGGAAATCCGGCGGCGTCTGGCACTGCCGGAACAGTTCCGCCGCGATGGTCGCCTGCCCGGTGATCACGTCGGGGTCGTCGTAAGGGTGTACGAACGTCAGCTTGTCCTTTTCGGCGATTTCCAGGGCGCGCCCGCAGGCGGTGTCAAAATCGTCGCCGTGAATAATCACCTCTGCCCCCAGTTTTCTAACCGCATTGACTTTGATGTCGGGGGTAATGGCTGGCATGACCACCTGCGCCGAGATACCGAGGTGCCGGGCAGCCATGGCTACGCCCTGGGCGTGGTTGCCGGCCGAGGCGCAGATCACGCCGTTCCGGCGCTGTTCATCCGTCAGTGTCTGCAACTTGGCGTAAGCGCCGCGCAGCTTGAAGGAGAAGACAGGTTGCAGGTCCTCGCGCTTGATACGGATGTCAATACCCAGCCGGGCCGAAAGGGCCGGCATTTCCTGTACCGGGGTTTCCAGCACCAGGTCATCCAGCCGGCATCGCATGATGCCGGGCATGAATTTATCGAACCAGCCGTTCGCAGACCGCATCGGTGATCTCCTGGGTGCCCAGGCCTTCTGGGTCGAGGTCTTTGCTCAGGATGCCGTCTTCCCAGCATCCGTAAATACATTCCTCGAGTGCATCGGCCGCTTCTACGTTGTCCAGCGAGTGACGCAACATCATGGCCACGGACAACAGCATCGCGTAGGGGTTGGCGATGCCCTGGCCGGCGATATCCGGCGCCGAGCCGTGGATGGGTTCGTACAGGCCGAAACGTTCCTCGTTGATGGAGGCTGAAGGCAGGAGTCCCAGTGAGCCGCAGAGCATCGAGGCCTCGTCCGAGAGAATGTCACCAAACATGTTCTCGGTCAGCATCACGTCGAAATCACCCGGGCGGGTCAGCAGGTGCATGGCGGCGGCATCTACATAGAGGAATTCGAGGTCGAGTTCCGGGAATTCCCTTTCAAAAACGTCGTTGACGACGATACGCCAGAGGCGCGAGGTTTCCAGGACGTTGGCCTTGTCGACCAGGGTGACGCGGCCATCGCGTTGTTGTGCAATGCGTCCGGCAGCGCGTGTAACGCGTTCAATCTCTTCGCGCGTATAACGGCAAACGTCTTCTGCCTCATTGTCATTGCGCCATTTCTTGCCGAAGTAACTGCCGCTGGTCAGTTCGCGCACGATCATCATGTCGACGTTGACCAGGCGGTCCGGTTTCAAGGGCGAAAAGTGTTGCAGGGACGGGTGCAGGACCACGGGCCGCAGATTGCAGAACAGGTTCAGGGCAGAGCGGATCTGCAACAGGCCCAGTTCGGGTCGTTGCCCGGCCGGGTTGCCGTCCCACTTCGGGCCGCCCACCGCGCCCAGCAGAGCGGCGTCAGCTTTCAGGCAGGCATCGATGGTTTCCTGTGGCAGCGGTACGCCGGTGGCATCCACCGCGGCGCCGCCAATATGGCACTCGATCAGCTCGTAGCTGAAACCACTGCATTCAGAAAGTGTCTTGAGAACCTGTTCGGCCGAGTGGTATACCTCGGGCCCGATACAGTCGCCGGGCAACCCGACGATACGGTAATGTTGTTCTTCTTTATTTTCCATGGGCCTGTTCGTAACGTTTGATATCGTCTGCACCTTGCAGGATGAAATCCAGCTGGTCAATTCCCCGTACCAGGCAATAGGCGGAAAAAGGGTCCAGCGGGAATTCGAATTCGCCGTATCCCTCGATTTTGAGGCTGCGTCTGCCTATGTCGATACTGACCTCGCTATCCGGGTGCGCCAGGAGGTAGTCCGCGACTTCCGGCTTGACGACCACCGGCAACAGCCCGTTCTTAAGCGCATTGCCGCTGAAAATATCGGCAAAGCGACTGCTGATCACGGCCTTGAAGCCATAGTCCAGCAACGCCCACGGCGCATGTTCGCGGGATGAGCCGCAGCCGAAGTTTTCGCCGGTGACCAGCACCTTCTGACCTTGTACGTCGTGTTCCCGTAGCGGGCTGTCGGCTTTTTCACTGCCGTCCTCGTTGAAACGCCAGGCATGGAAACAGGCCCGATCCAGCCCTTCACGGCCGGTCATGGTAAGGAAATGGGCGGGGATGATCTGGTCGGTGTCGATGTTATCAACGGCCAGGTTGAAGGTACGGGATTCGATGTCCGGCCTGCTCATGCCGACTCCTCCAGGAATTTGCGTGGGTCGGTGACCTTCCCGGTCACTGCGCTGGCGGCGGCGGTCAGGGGGCTGGCCAGTATGGTTCTGACGCCCGGGCCCTGCCGGCCCTTGAAGTTCCGGTTACTGGTGCTGACCACCAGTTCGCCGGGGCGGGCGATATCGCCGTTCATGCCCAGGCACATCGAGCAACCGGGCTCGCGCCATTCCGCACCGGCGGTGCGGAATACCTGGTCCAGCCCCTCGGCCTCGGCCTGTTCCCGTGTCAGCGCAGAGCCGGGTACGACCAGGGTCCGGGTGCCGGCGGCAACCTTGCGGTTGCGCAGGATCGATGCCGCGGCGCGCAGGTCGGCCAGGCGGGAGTTGGTGCAACTGCCGATAAACACCACGTCGACGGGTTCGCCGGCCAGCAAGCCGCCACTCTCCAATTGCATGTAGTCGAGCGCATCGTTTTCGCCACCGGGTATGGTCTCACCGATTCCGATGACCATGCCGGGGTGGATGCCCCAGGTCACACTAGGTTCGATGTCTGCCGCGTCGACCTCGACCAGCCGGTCGAAAACGGCACCAGGATCGGTTTTCAGCGTTTTCCAATCAGCCACCGCCTCCTCCCAGGCTTCGCCCGCAGGCACCTTTGGCCGGCCCTCCAGGTAGGCAAACGTGGTTTCATCAGGGGCGACCAGCCCGGCCCGGGCGCCGCACTCGATCGACATGTTGCAGACCGTCATGCGGCCCGCCATATCCATGGCGCGGATGGTCGACCCGAAGTACTCGATGACCGAACCCGTTCCGCCGCCGACACCGATTTTGCCGATCACGTGCAGGATCACGTCCTTGGCCGTGACCCCTGGCCCCAATTTGCCTTCGACCTGGATCCCCAGTGTTTTGGGCTTGTTCTGCAACAGGCACTGGGTTGCCATCACGTGGCCGACTTCGGTGGTGCCGATACCAAACGCCAGGGCGCCGAATGCACCGTGTGTCGCCGTGTGGCTGTCGCCGCATACGATGGTCATGCCGGGCTGCGTGGCGCCCATTTCCGGGCCCATCACGTGTACGATGCCACGGTTCGGGCTGTCCCAGCTGTGCATCTCAATACCGTGAGCGGCACAATTGACGTGCACGGTATCCACCTGTTTTTTCGCCTGCGCGGTGTACCAGGCGTATTCGCCCTTTTCATCAGGCGGTGTGGTCGGTGTCGAATGGTCGATGGTGGCCAGGTGCCGGTCAGGACGGCGTACGTTCAGACCGCGCTGCTTCAGCTCATCAAAAGCCTGTGGCGAGGTGACCTCGTGCAGCAGTTGCAGGTCGATATAGAGTACCGCCGGTGTATCCGCGGTCTCGGGCCGGACCAGGTGACGCTGCCAGATTTTTTCGAACAGCGTGGTCGATTCACTCATGTTTCAGTCCCCCCGGGTCTCATACAGCAGCCTTCAGGCGGTCTTCGTCGGGAAGCCGGCCCTGGTGCTGCTGGTGCCGGTTCATGATGCTGACCATGGCCTCGGCAGCAGCTTCGACGATATCCGTCGACACGCCCGTGCCCTTGTAGCGGTTGGGCCCGATCGTGGCACGCACCGTGGCGCGGCCCTGGGCGTCACTGCCGCGGGACACAGCGCTGACCTGGAAACGTTCCATGTGCAGCTCCTCATCGATGATCGCACGGATGGCATTGACGATGGCATTGACCGGGCCGTCGCCGCGGCCGGTATAGATGCGTGGCGCCTGCCCGTTAAAACGGAGTTTCAGGCTGGCCTCGGCTGACTGCTCGGCATCGTCCACCTCGGTGTGGATGGAAATCGCGTCCAGGTGCCAGGGGCCGCTCTGCTGGGTGCCCAGCACCAGTGCCTCGATATCCTCGTCATACACGCTCTTTTTTCGGTCGGCCAGGGTCTTGAACTTCAAAAAAAGGTTTTCCATGGATTCGCGGTCCATGGAGAAACCCAGGTCTTCGAGGCGTTTTCCAAATGCGTGCCGCCCGCTGTGTTTACCCAGCACCAGGTTGTTTTCCGGTACGCCCACGGTCTCCGGCTTCATGATTTCATAAGTCTCGGCGTGTTTCAGTATGCCGTCCTGGTGAATCCCTGCCTCGTGCGCAAAAGCGTTGCGGCCGACGATCGCCTTGTTGGGCTGCACACGGGAACCCGTCACCGCCGTCACGATGCGGCTCGCCGGGTACAGTTTCGAGGCATCGATACCGGTCTCCAGGCCATAGCGGTCGTGGCGGGTGCGCAAGGCCATGACGACTTCTTCGAGGGACGCGTTGCCGGCACGTTCACCGATGCCGTTGATGGTGCATTCAACCTGCCGCGCACCGCCATCCACCGCGCTCAGGCTGTTGGCCACCGCCAGGCCCAGGTCGTTGTGGTTGTGGCAGCTCAAGATGGCATGGTCCGCATTTTGCAGGTGATCCACGATGTACTCGAACATATGCCGGGCTTCGCGTGGAGTGGTGTAACCGACCGTATCGGGGACGTTCAGCGTGGTCGCCCCGGCGTCGATGGCAGCCTGGAAAAACTCCACCAGGTAGTCCAGCTCGGTGCGACACGCGTCCTCTGCAGAAACCTCGATATCGTCGAACCACTGCTTACCGAACTCGACCGCCTCGACCATGCTGTCGATGATCTGTTGCTTGCTCATGTCGAGCTTGAATTCACGATGGATCGGGCTGGTCGCGATAAAGGTGTGCAATCGTTTGTGCTTGCATTTATCGAGGGACCGGGCTACCGCCTCGATATCACCCTTGCGCGATCTGGCCAGGCCGGCAACCCGGGAACTCAAACCCAGTTCGCCAACCGACTTGACCGAGAGAAAGTCGCCATCACTGGCGGCCGGGAAACCGGCCTCGATGATATCGACGCCAAGATCATCAAGGACCCGTGCAACCTGCAGTTTTTCCTGGACGTTCATGGAACAGCCGGGAGACTGCTCGCCATCGCGCAGCGTGGTGTCGAAAATGTATACGTAATTGTCCATGCTTGTAGCTCCTTGATGGTCGCCAAAAAAAAACCCGCAATCCTTGTTGCGGGTTTTCATGGCTATCTGGTTTTTTTACCTCAGCCCGAACCCGCTCCGTATATAAGGATAAGAAGCGCGATTGAAGCGCCCGTGAGCAGGTCCAGCAGGAGGTTCGACGCGCGCAGTGCCCGCACACCCTGAAAACCGTGTGCCGGTAATACCTTTGTGGCTGCGCGCGCGTACATAAGGCCGGATAAAAACACAGGCCCCAAAGCCTGTCAACCGTTTTCTGCGGGGCAGCGGCCGCCTTTGGCTGGCGGCCGGCTGATAGCCCGCCTTCATTACAGGCCCGGGGCTGGTCCTGTCTGCGAACCTGTGGTTGAGCGATTCTCCAACCTTAGTAGAAGCTTAGAAAAATCTTAAAATATAATAAGTTATGCGCGTCAGGATCGGGTCAATTTGTGACCTTGATCAATGTTTTCTAAATTAGAAAAATTGTAGACTTACTTCAGGCCACCGAAGATCAAGTGTGTTTCGTGGTCGTGCCGTAGAGAGAGAATTCCCGGGTGCTCGACCCGGGAAAAAGGGTTGTTAATGGTTCCATTAAAACGTAGTGCTGCCCTGCTTCTGTTGTGGCTGGCGTTTGCCAGCAACGTACACGCACAGGCATGGGTCAATGACTTGCTGGTGCATCGCATGCCTTCCTATACCGAGGGCGGGGAGGAGGACTGCCTTGTGTGTCACTCAGGTGCCAACATGCGTGCGATGTCGGAAAACGTCCACGGAAACTCCGAGGTCGCCGGCACACCGGCCTCGAAACAGGGTTGTGAGTCCTGTCATGGACCGGGCAGTATCCATGTTTCAAGAGCACACGGTGGCAAAGGCTACCCTCCATTGACCGTGTTTGGTTACGGGCCTGCATCCGCCCCGCGGGATGAGCAGGTCGGCCTTTGCCTGGATTGTCACGGCGTTGGGGGGGAAGCGGCCAGCGCCGTGGAATGGGACGGGGTGCTGCATGACAAGTGGATCGTCAATTGCTCCACCTGTCACCAGTCGCACGCGCAAGCCGACCCGGTACTGAACCGCCGCCAGCAGGCAGAAATCTGTTTCAGCTGCCACATGAAACAGAAAGAGGGTCACCGGAAGGTTGGCAAGAAAGTTCCGGACTTCAGCAGGATGGGTTGCGCTGGCTGCCATCGCGTTCATCGGGCGCCAAAACCCGAAAAGAGCGGGGGATAAGCAGTGAGTCTGACCATCAAGATCAAGCAAGGTCTGAATATCCCGGTTTCAGGCCGGCCATCACAGTCCATTCATGACGGTCCGCAGATCGGCCATGTTGCGCTTTGCGGCCCCGATTACGTCGGGCTCAAACCCCGTATGCTGGTGGCCGAGGGTGATCGCGTGGAAATTGGCCAGCCCTTGTTCATTGACAAGCATCACCCCGACACGAGTTACTGCGCACCCGGAACGGGCGAAGTGGTGAAAATTCATCGTGGTCCCCGCCGCGTGCTGCACTCGGTCGTGATCCGCCTGGAGGACCAGCAAGCGAGCGTAAAGCGCTACGACGCCATGAGCAAGAACAGGCTGCATCGCCTCGGGCACGAAGAGGTAGCCGAGCGGTTGCGGGAGTCTGGATTGTGGACCGCTTTCCGGCAAAGACCCTTCAGTCACGTACCGAGCCCCAGTTCCGCGCCGCGCTCAATTTTCGTGACCGCAATCGATACCCGGCCGCTTGCCGCAGATCCGCGCGTGATCATCCAGGAACAGGCAGAAGTGTTTGCGGCGGGACTCGAGGTGCTCAAGGTGCTGACAACCGGGCCGGTCTTTCTGTGTACGGCGGCTGGCTGGGACATCGACATCCCCGGGTCTGATGGCATAAAACACGTTGAGTTTTCCGGGCCACACCCCGCGGGCTTGCCCGGCACGCATATTCATCATCTTGACCCGGTCGGCGCCGAACGCGCCGTATGGCATATTGCCTACCAGGATGTCATTGCCATTGGCAAACTGTTCTCGCAAGGTATCTTGGATTTCTCGCGGGTTGTTTCTCTGGGCGGTTCCTGCATGTCCCGGCCGCGTCTCGTGCGGACCCGTATGGGTGCTTCGATTGAAGACCTGACGGGTTTGTGCAGCGAAGACTGCAAGGGTTTCCGCACGATTTCCGGGTCGGTTCTTGGCGGACGAATGGTCGTGCGCGGACTGGAATTCCTGGGACGCTACCACGAGCAGGTCTGCATGATACCGGAAGGCGGCGACAGGCATTTTTTCGGTTGGACCGGCATCTTTCCATGGCGCTACAGTGCGGCCCGCACTTTTTTGCGGCAACTGGGTCATCGACGCCGTTTCAATATAACAACCGCACAGAACGGGCGTTACACGGGCATGATTCCCACGCGCGCGTTTGAGAAAGTCTTACCCCTGGATATTCTGCCTTCTCCCTTGTTCCGGGCCCTGCTGGTCAGGGACACCGACCAGGCACAGGCCCTGGGTTGCCTGGAACTGGACGAAGAGGACCTGGCGTTGTGCTCTTTTGTCTGCCCGGCGAAGAACGATTACGGCACTGCTTTGCGAATCAACCTGGCGCAGATTGAGAAGGAGGGATGATGAAAGACCTTACGCAGTCATTCCTGACGCTGATCGATCGCTTCATCTGGTCATCGAACACGGTGACGCGGTCCGCCCCACATATTCGCGACGCCAATAATGTGCAGCGAATGTGGAACTATTTCGTCATCGCGAGCCTGCCATCACTGTTGATTGGCATGTGGAGCCTGGGCCACCAAACCAACCTGGCCGTCGCCGACCTGAAGCTGCAGCAGATACCGGGCTGGCGCGCCGCGTTCCTCGAGTGGTCGGGAATCGGTTTCAACGCCTTCGATGTTGGCGCCTGCCTGGTTCAGGGCTTTTTGTTCTTCATGCCAATCTTTTTGATGGCGCTGGCCGTCGGAGCGTTCTGGGAAGTGGTTTTTGCCCGTTATCGCAAGAGGCCAATCGACGAAGGCCTGTTGGTTACTGCCTGGTTCCTGGCGATGATCCTGCCGGCCACCGTCTCGATGTACCAGGTTGCACTGGGCATGAGTTTCGGCATGGTCGTGGGCAAGCTGATCTATGGCGGCTCAGGCCGTTACCTGGTCAACCCGGCCTTGCTGGGACTGACTTTCCTGGCATTTTCCTACCCCGCCATGCTGTTTTCCGAGGGCGCCTGGGTGCCGGTGGTCGGTTACGACCAGCCAACCGTGCTGGAACTGATCACGGACGAGGGCGGGCTGAAGGTGGTGTCTGCGGTTGATTACAGTTACTGGCACCTGTTCTTTGGCGACCGGCCTGGATCGATGGGTTCGGTTTCGACCTTCGGCGCACTGATTGGGGCCATTTTCCTGATTTGGTCCGGCATGGCTTCGTGGCGGATCATCCTCGGCTCCCTGATCGGCCTGATCGCGGTTTCCCTGGTCAGCAACGCGATCGCGCCTGAGCACGAACTGTTCTCCCTGCCCTGGCATTGGCAGATGATCCTGGGGGGCTTCTTTTTTGGAACGGTCTTTCTGGCGACCGATCCGGTCGCCGGTCCGATGACCGACCCGGGCCGCTGGGGATTCGGCATCCTGGTGGGCGGTCTGACCGTGCTGATCCGGATCGGTAACCCGTCTCACTACGAGGGCGTGTTATTCGCCATCCTGCTGGCCAGCATGTTTTCACCCATGATTGACTACGTGGTGACGGAGCTGAACATCCGCAAGCGCAGGTTGAGACTGCAGGAGGCGGGCCATGATGGGTAACGACTCTCCCCGGAAGGCCATACTGGTGGTGCTGCTGACGGCACTGGTTTGCTCCTCGCTGGTGTCCGCCGCCGTCGTGGTGCTGCGTCCGATCCAGCTCAATAACCAACTGCTTGACCGCAGTCGCAACATCATGGTGCTGACCGGCCTGCTTGGCGCAGATGAACTGCCGGAAGACGACGAAATGCTGGGCCTGTTCAAGAGCCTCGATACACGACTGGTCAACATCGATGAAGGGCGGTTCGATGAATCGATCGACCCGAATACCTTTGACATGCGCCGGGCCGTCAACAACCTGGAGCTGGGGACTCAGGTACCCCCGGACGAGGACCTGGCCAGCATTGGCCGCCGCAGTCGCTACGCTCCTGTTTACATGGTGTGGAACGATGAAGGCCTGGACCGCGTCATCCTCCCGGTCCGCGGGGCGGGCATGTGGTCCATGTTGTATGGCTATATTGCCCTTGAAGCCGATTTCACCACCATTGCCGGCATGTCTTTTTACGAACAGAACGAGACGCCGGGGCTTGGTGATCAGATCACGCATGAGCACTGGCTCGAGCAGTGGCGCGGTAAGCAGGTCTACGACGACCAGGGTTCGCCCAGGTTCCAGGTCAGTGAGAGCGAAGTCGTCGCCGGCTCGGTCAGCGCGCCGTACGAGGTGGATGGGCTGACCGGCGCCACGGTAACCGGCAACGCGGTGACCGGGGTCGTGCGCTACTGGTTCGGACCCCATGGCTACCAGGGTTTTCTCGAGCATATGAAAGCGAACCCGCCGCAGCGCAGGGAGGGTGAATCCTGATGTCATACAAGCAGACTGTGACCGAACCCCTGATCGACAAGAACCCGGTGACCTTGCACGTGCTGGGCATCTGTTCGGCGCTGGCCATCACGAATTCGCTGACCTCCTCGCTGATCATGAGCGTGGCGCTTACGACGGTACTGGTGATCTCCAACCTGGCCATCAGCCTGGTTCGCCACCACTTGCCGTCCAGTGTTCGCCTGATCGTCCAGATAACCATCATCGCCTCGGCGGTAACGGTGATTGACCAGTTCCTCAAGGCCTACATGCCGGATGCGGCCCGCACGCTCAGCGTCTACATCGCGCTGATCGTGACCAACTGCATCGTGCTTGGGCGGGCCGAGGCTTGCGCGATGAGCAGTGGTCTCAAGACCAGCTTTTTCGATGCCCTCGGCAACGGGTTTGGCTACAGCCTCGTGCTGATCATTGTCGCCTTTATCCGCGAGCTGGGCGGTAGCGGAAAGTTGATGGGCTACCAGGTGCTGAAGCTCTACCACGAGGGCGGCTGGTTCCAGGAGAATGCCCTTTTCCTGTTGGCGCCCAGTGCCTTTTTCATCATTGGTTTCCTGGTCTGGGCCATTCGCAGTTGGAAACCGGAACAGAATGAGCAGCCGGACTTCAAACCGATGCCCCTGCCAGACAGGGAGAAGCGGCCATGAGTGAGTTCTTCGACGTCTTCTTCCGTTCCATTTTCATGGAAAACCTGGCCCTGGCCTATTTCCTGGGTATGTGCACGTTTCTTGCGGTTTCCAAGCAGGTCAAGACCACCATTGGGCTCGGTGTGGCGGTCATCGTGGTCGAGACGATCAGCGTTCCGGTCAACAACCTGATCTTCAACCTGTTGCTGAAGCAGGGCGCACTGGCATGGGCCGGGCTCGGTGACATGGATTTCGCGTTCCTCGGCCTGCTCAGCCAAATTGCCGTGATCGCGGCGATGATCCAGATTCTGGAAATCATCCTGAACCGGTTCTTTCCCGCCCTGTACCAGACGCTGGGTATTTTTCTGCCTTTGCTCACGGTGAACTGCGCCATCCTGGGCGCCTCTTTGTTCATGGTTCAGCGCGACTACAATTTTATGCAGAGCGTGGCCTATGGAATGGGCGCCGGCATCGGCTGGGCGCTGGCCATCATCGCGCTTGCCGGCCTGCGGGAGAAAATGAGGTACAGCGATATCCCTGACGGCTTGCAGGGCCTGGGCATCACGTTTATCACGACGGGCTTGTTGTCACTGGCGTTCATGGGCATCGCCGGAATCGTTTTTTAGGGATCGGTCATGCTGGAAATTGTATACAGCGTCTTACTCTTTACCGGCATCATGCTGCTGCTGGCCCTATTGATTCTGTGGATCAGGGCACGGCTCGTGCCGCAGGGCGACGTCACCATCCGGGTCAACGGTGAACGCGACCTCGAGGTCCCAACCGGCGGCAGGTTGCTGGGCACCCTTGCGGACGCGGAGATTTTTGTCCCGTCGGCTTGTGGCGGCGGTGGAACCTGCGGCCAATGCCGGGTCAAAGTGCTGGACGGCGGCGGCTCCCTGTTGCCGACCGAGGCGTCCCTGATTTCCAAACGCGAAGCCGCCGAGGGTGAGCGGCTCGCATGCCAGGTAGCCGTAACCCAGGACATGGACATCCATGTTCCGGAGGACGTGTTCGGTGTGCAGAAGTGGGAGTGCGAGGTCCTTTCGAACTACAACGTCGCCACCTTCATCAAGGAACTGGTCCTGGCGCTTCCGCCGGGCGAGATATTGAATTTCAAAGCAGGCGGGTACATACAAATCGAGTGCCCGCCGCATGAACTGGTTTATTCCGAGTTTGATATTGGCGAGGAGTTTATCGAGGACTGGCAACGGTTTGACCTGTTCGACATCAAATCCGTCGTAAAAGAACCCTCGATCCGGGCCTATTCGATGGCCAGTTATCCTGAAGAAGACCGGATCATCATGCTGAACGTGCGTATTGCCACACCGCCACCGGGATCCGGCGGCAAGATTCCACCGGGCGTGATGTCCTCCTTTATTTTCAACCTCAAGCCGGGCGATACGGTCACCGTTTCGGGCCCCTATGGCGAATTCCTGGCCAGGGATACCGATAATGAAATGGTGTTCATCGGAGGCGGCGCCGGCATGGCGCCGATGCGTTCACATATCTTCGACCAGCTGAAGCGCCTTGGCAGCGACCGCAAAATCACCTTCTGGTATGGAGCGCGGAGCCTGCGCGAGGCCTTTTACGTGGAAGAATTTGATGAACTGGAAAAACAGTTCCCGAATTTTACCTGGCACCTGGCCTTGTCGGACCCGCTTCCGGAAGACGAATGGATCGGCCTGGAGGGCTTCATCCATAACGTTCTGTATGAACACTACCTGAAAGACCATCCTGCGCCGGAGGACTGCGAGTACTATATGTGCGGGCCGCCCATGATGATCTCGGCGGTCAACCGGATGTTGGACGACCTCGGCGTAGAGGAAGACAATATTTTATTCGACGATTTTGGGCCATGAACCGATGAGCATATTCCTGGGAACCCTGGCTGTGTTTGCCGTCTGCTGCCTGCTTCTTGGCCTCGGCATGATCATAGACAAGAGAAAATTGTCCGGTGGCTGCGGCCACAAGCCGGAGGGCGCCCCACGCTGCGAGGGTTGTCCCAATGCCGACCACCACTAACCGCTTTGCTCTAGACAGGGCAGGAGGAAGCAGAAAATGAAGTCACTTCTGGTCAAGGATTACATGACAAGGAAGGTTACCTCGCTGGCTCCAAACCTGGAGATTTCCGGGGCGATAAAGATGCTGATCGAGCACGACATATCCGGAGCACCGGTCCTCGATCAGCACGGGCGGCTGACCGGGATCCTCACCGAGAGGGACTGTATCCGCGTTGCCATGCATGCGGGTTTTGACGAGAATCCTTACGGGCTGGTCAGAGATTACATGAGCAAGGATCCCGAAACGGTCAGTCCGGAGCAGAGCATCCTGACGGTTGCCGAGAAACTCATTTCCGGAACATTCCGACGTTATCCGGTGGTCGACCAGGGCCGCCTGGTTGGCATCATCAGCCGCCGCGACGTCATGCGTGCCCTTGGGGGCGCCTGAAGCGGCATAATATGGGCTTGTTTCATCCGGGGGTTGGAAATGGGTCGCGGTATGCTGTTTCGCTGGGCGGGCTGGTTCGCCCTGTTCAATTCAGTTGTTTTCGGCGTGGTCAGCCTGCGTTATCTCGGTGGCGGTGTTTCGGCTGATACCGGGATTTCACTGGTTTACCTCTTTTCGGTCTACATCGGCCACCACGTGCTGCTGGCCATGGTACCCCTGTTCCTGCTGGCAACCCCGCTCATCCTGCTGTATCCAGACCGCCGTGTCCTGACCGTCCTGGGTGTCGTACTGTTTGCGCTGATGCTTGCCCTGATGACGCTGGACAGCCTGCTGTGGTCGCAGAGCCGCTTCCATATCAATGCATTGACCATGAAAATTCTTGGCTGGCAGAGCTGGGTATTTGCCGGATTCATTTTTGCCATTGGCCTGTTTTTCGAATCGATGCTGGCGAAACAGGCGTGGAGCTGGGTGACAAAATCCAGAAAGCGGCAGGGTGGACCTGTCGGAATGGTCTGTGTACTGGCGGTCCTGATTTCGCAGAGCATCCACGCCTGGGCCGAGGCCAGTTACTACGTGCCGGTCACGGGCCTGGGCCAGGTGCTGCCCGTCTACAAGGGTATTACCGCGAAGTCCTTTCTGACCCGGACAGGCCTGGTGGACGTCAGGGAGAGCCGTGAACGCGCCCTGGCCAGGCGCATGTCGCAAGACTTCGACGAGTCATCTGCCAGCAAAGTGCTCAATTATCCTTTAAGCCCACTCAACTGCGGGCAGGAAACGCAGCTCAACCTGCTGCTGATCGTGGTTGATTCGATGCGCGGCAGTATGCTGACGCCGCAGTATGCGCCCCGCATGAGCGCCTACGCCGCGACACAGGCGATGGATTTCCGCAACCACTTCAGCGGAGGAAACTCTTCGCGCATGGGTATGTTCAGCCTGCTCTATGGCCTGCCGCCAGGATACTGGAGCAGTTTTGCCGCACTGCAGCGTTCACCGGTACTTGTCGATGAGTTGCAGCAGCGTGGCTACCAGCTGGGACTCTTCAGCAGCGCCACGATGTACCGCCCTGTGCTACTCGACCGCACGGCATTTTCCGGTGTGCCGAACCTGCGCATCGAGACCGAGCCGGTGTCTGCTCCGCCGTGGAAACGCGACCAGATAGTGACTGCCGAATGGATGGACTGGATGGACCGGCGGGACCCGGACAGCCCGTTTTTCGGATTCCTGTTTTATGACGCGGCGATGTCCGTGGCGCCTCCGCCGGAATACCCGGTCCGCTTCGAAGCAGAAGGCGAAAGCCGGCAACAGGAAAGGCTGGCTGATTATAAAAGTGCGGTGCATTTCGTCGATGGCATGGTTGGCGAGGTCCTGGATGACCTCGAGAATCGCGGTCTCAAGGACGACACGGTGGTTTTGATCACGGCCGACCACGGAGAGGAGTTTGCCGAAAGCGGCCCCGGGCTGGAGCGTCATGGTTCAGGCTTCACTCGCTACCAGTTGGTCACACCCATGATTGTCGCCTGGCCCGGCCGCTCGCGGGGCGTCGTGCTCCAGCACCGCACCTCGCATTACGATGTCGTGCCAACCTTGATGCAAGAGTTTTTTTCCTGTGGCAACCCGCCCTCTGATTACAGTGTCGGACAAAACCTGTTCGACATGATGGAGTGGGACTGGATGGTGGCGGGCAGTTATTTCAATTACGCGGTACTCGAACCAGACCAGGTGACCGTCACCTTTCCCAACGGACTTTACGAGGTGAGAGACTGGGCGTACAACTTGCGCCGCGACCCCCAGTTCCGGGGTGATGTACTGGAGGCTGTGTCCGAGCAGAACGCCCGGTACTTCAGGGATTGAATGGCGTACCGTAACGCAGCAGAACAGTCGTTACAACACCGTTTCCATCGACCGCGACGAGGTACAGCCGGTCGTATTCCCGTGCTTCGTCTATCGCCGGTCCACCGTCGCCGCCCAACCGGCGCACGAGATCCGGTACCGTGTTGCTGTGGCCCACGACCAGCTGACGGCCGCCGGTTTTTCGCAAGTCTGCCAGCAGGTTCTCGGGTCGTGCAGGGTCGTACAGTTCGACGGCCAATCCCAGGCGCTGTGCCAGGGGTGCAACCGTGTTGCGGGTGCGGTTGAAGTCGGTGCTGTGAATGCCCTCGATGCCGGTATCGGCCAGCAAGCTGGACAATGCTGCTGCACGTAACTTCCCGGCGGGCGACAGCAAGGGGTCATCACCCTGCAAAACCTTTTCTGCATGACGGACCAGGAAGTACAATCGCCCGTCTTCCGCGGCGACCGGGGTTGACGGTAGGCTTATCGCGGTCAACCAGACCAGGGCGGCCAGGAAACCCTTAAAGGGGCCCATACGGCGTTGTTTAGCCTGAAATTGCTTGTTTTTCACTGTCTGCACGGATATTCTTGGGTTTCTTGGGCATTGCCCGGTAAGGTAAGTGGGGTATCGGCTACGTCCGAGTCACAGATTGGTTGCAGGTCATTAAGGTCGTCTCAGAAGTAATCTAATGGTATCTCCTGGATTTTGATTTTAATTGAATACGGCGATCAGTTTATTTTATTCATTTTTTTAACAGGTAAATCAGAATGGCTACAGGTACCGTAAAGTGGTTCAACGAATCCAAAGGCTTTGGATTCATTTCTCCCTCAGATGGCGGAAAAGACGTTTTCGTTCATTTTTCAGCTATCCAGGCCGACGGATTCCGGTCCCTCGCTGAAGGACAGGCAGTCACGTTCGATGTAGAAGACGGCCCCAAAGGCCCGCAGGCTTCTAACGTGCAGCCCGACGGCTGAACAGGCCACACATCTAATTAGAAAACCCCGCTGCCCGGCGGGGTTTTTTTTACCTGGAAACCGGGAACATTCATTCGTTAGCAGGCCGAATCTGGTACATCACCCAGTCAAAATCAGCATGTTCTGCCTGCTGCTGTCCGTTGGTCGTGCCGTGAAGCCCCAGGTAAGCGCCGGTGTAGCCATTGCTCAATACCAGGTCTCCATCCAGCCGGGCGAACTCACGGTATTCCCCGGTTTCGTGCAGTGCCCAGTCGAAGGCGAAATCGTCATCGCGGGTGATGATTTTGAGGTAGATTTCGCCAGGGTATTTTTCAACCGGAACCTTTTTTATTACAACAGGCATTGCGCCGGCTGTGGCCAGGGACAACTGCAACAGGTATTGGTCGTTTTCGCGTTTCAGGGTCAGGCTGATGTAGTTGTCGTCTTTCTGGATCAGCACGATCCCACTTTCACTGCCATTGCTTACTGGAGAAAACAGCATCCGGGTTTCGAAGCTGAACGATGACTCTGTCTGCCGAATGCCCAGCAGGCTGGCCCGCCCGCGCTCGTGGATGACATCTGGTTGGCTGTGCAGCCTCAGGTAGCCGGGCTTGTCTTCCAGTGACCAGGTGCCCGGCCTGGGAAAACGCCTGAAATTCCACTGCAGGTTCAGTTGCCCGTGATCGAAGTCGTCGATGAATTCGCTTGCCCTGTTTTGCTTGTTTTCACTAAAAGGCAGCGGGTATTGCCGCTCGACCCGTCCGCTCAACGGCGAGACAACAGGCCAGTCGTACTTGACTTCTTTCCATTCGAACGGCTCCCGCTCCCAGGAAACCGGCACCAGGTGGGTTTCGCGGCCCATGTTGCTCCGCCGGTTGAACTCGGCACGGATACCCAGCGCGACCATGTACCAGCGGCCGTCGGCTAACTGGAACAGGTCGGCATGCCCCGTGCTGTTGACCCAGTGATCGTAGGACAGGTGGCGCGAGGTCAGGATCGGGTTGCGCGGATTGGACTGATACGGCCCCGTGATGGTGTCGCTCACCGCGACCATCACCGCGTGGTTGAAGCTGGTGCCGCCCTCGGCCACGACCAGGTAATAGCGGCCGTCGTGTTTGTACAGGTGTGGGCCTTCGACCCAGGTTCCGCCGCAGGCGCCGCGCCACAGGAAATGCCGTTGGCCGCTGAGCGACCAGTTTGCGGGGTCAATTTCCTGTAGCCAGATTTCACCTTCACCGGGAAAGGCAGGATTTTCCGGCGAGTGCGTGCCGAGGTACCAGACCCTGCCGTCGTCGTCGAAAAAGATATCCGGGTCGATACCCGGTGCACCCTCCAGAACGTGTGGATCAGACCAGGGGCCTTGAGCCGAATCAGCCGTGATCACGAAGTTGACCATTTGGGTCGGACTGCCGTCTGTCGCCTGGTACACGTTGGTTGTGATGATGTAGAACTTTCCCTTGCCGCAGCGGATGGTGGGCGCATGTATGCCGCCGTTGGACTGCACATCGACCAGGTTGACCGCACCGGTGACCTGGGATTCCCGGTTCAGGCCATGGCCGATCAGTTCCCAGTTGACCAGATCCTTGCTGCGGTGGATCGGCAGGGCCGGAAAGTACTCGAACGTGGAATTGACCAGGTACCAGTAATCGCCGTCGCTGCAAATCGAAGGGTCCGGATACCCACCGGGTAGTATCGGGTTGCTGAAATGGCCTTCTTCCGCATACCCGGGAGATGACAGGAGAAGAGCAGCCCACGTGGCCAGCAGGCAGGTGGCGAATCGGTACGTCTGTCGGTTCAGCATGTTTTCCACCCTAGATGTTGCCCTGAATCAGGGCGCGGCAATGACCCGGTTTGCGATATATTGAAACAGAAATTTGCGCTTGGGTGTGAAACGGGATGAATACAGACGAGCGGCCGCTTGACGGTATCCGTGTACTGGAAGTAGGCCAGTTACTGGCTGGACCATTTGCCGGCAGCATGCTGGCCTATTACGGCGCCGAAGTCATCAAGGTCGAACCGCCCGGAGGCGGTGATCCCTTGCGCCAGTGGCGGGAACTGGACGAGGGGGGTACGTCCTACTGGTGGCGTAGCCTCGGACGCAATAAGAAATGCGTGACGGCTGACTTGCGAAGCGACGCAGGCCGCGAGCTGGTTGGAAAACTGGCCCGGAAATGCAACGTGTTGATTGAAAACTTCCGTCCCGGCGTGATGGAAAAATGGGGGCTGGGGCCGGCGGACCTGTGGTTGGACAACCCGGGCCTGGTCTATGCAAGGATCTCCGGCTACGGCCAGGACGGCCCTTATTCCTCGAAACCCGGGTTTGCCTCGGTATGCGAAGGGATTGGCGGCCTGCGTTACGTCAATGGCCGGCCGGGCGAGGCGCCGATGCGGCCCAACCTGAGTCTTGGCGACACGGTGTCCGGCCTGCACACGGCGCTCGGTATCGTGATGGCCTGCCTGTACCAGGCACGCAACCCCGGAGCGCGCGGCCAGGTGATCGATACAGCCCTGTACGAAGCGACGTTCAACCTGCTCGAAGGCGTGGTGCCGGAATACGATGGCGCGGGCGTGGTGCGAGAGCCTTCCGGGTCCACCCTGACCGGCATTGTGCCAACCAATACCTACCGTTGCGCGGATGGGCGGTTCATTGTGATCGGCGCCAATGGTGATTCTATTTTCAAGCGCCTTTGCGATGTAATGGGCGAACCCGGGATGGGGGCAGACCCGCGCCTGGAAAATAATGCAGGCCGGGTGCTGCACGAGGCGGAGATCGATACGGTCATCGAGCAGTGGACCGGTTCCCTGGATTCAGCGGCGGCATTGCGCTTGCTGGAAGAAGCGCGTGTGCCTTCCGGGCCCATTTACAGCGTGGCCGACATGATGATAGACCCGCACTTTATCGCCCGGGGCCTGTTCGAGGAGGTTGATGTGAATGGCAAACCGCTGAAAATTCCCGCCATGGTTCCAAAATTCAGTGACACGCCGGGCCGCACCGACTGGGCTGGCCCTGAAGTCGGCGCTTTTAACCGCGAAGTCTACGGTGAAATACTGGGGCTTGATGAAGAGGAAATCGCCGATCTCGGAAACCGAGGAGTCCTGTAACAGCGAGTCTTACTTGCGACATTTCCGGCCTGGCTTCCGGCTTAGCTTCCGGCATGGTTTCCGGCATGGTTTCCGGCACGCCGCCTGGGGAACCATCCCCTGCCTGGGCTCATGGCCAGCGGTCCCTTCGGGACTTCCCTCGCGTCTAATGTGTTTCGCTTCCCTGCTCCCACGCGCAACGGCATTCCAGTAGCGCTTCTTCGCCTACGCGCAACGGCGCTCAGCAGGCTCTTCTTTCAGCTGCGCTGAAAACCGTTCCTGCCTCGCTGCCTGCGCTGCGAAACCGCACTGCCTGCGCTTACGGCGGAAGGC
>JAZBOH010000150.1:0-32113 GCA_036351055.1 Lysobacterales bacterium | reverse complement strand
ATAGACCCCGTCCCCGGCATCCTTGATGGGGTAGCTACAGCCGGCGATGGCGGCAGCCAGGATAGACATCAGGATAGAAGGCAGTCGTTTCATCACAATGATAATACTATCATATCTGCAGGCCGGGCCCGGTGAACCGGGTCAGATGGGCTGAAAGAAATAACCAGTACCGAGGGTCATCAACATCATGGAAAGAAAAGAAAAAATCTCAGGTGTCTATGAGCTGCAGGGTTACGCCATCGTGCTGCGCAAAATCGTTTTTGTCACCCGCGTCTTCGAGGCGGATGGCGGCGAAGGCTACCAGTTCAACGTGCGCTTCGGCGGTGATCTTCGCCTCGCCCCCAGGTTCCCTACCCGGCACGAAGCCGACCTGCAGCGCAGCCTGCTGATCAAGGCCCTGGATCAGTGATCAGCCGGGCCCCGGCCTGGCCTTTTGCATAAACAATGACCTCCAGCCAGGCACTGGTGCCGGGCGCCATGCCGTCCGGCACCGCAACGATGAACTCATCCGTATCCAGGGGCATTCCACGTTCCTTCCAGCGAATCACGATGGCGTCACCCCGGTAATCGGCCACCGGAAACGACGTGCTGCAGGCTGTTCTCTGGATGATATTACCGCAGCCGGCAAAAGCTCCGGATGCCTTCGATGTTGATCCTGTCGGGTTCGGGGGCCACCGGGCCGGTCGCCGAACAAGCCAGGACCAGGCTGGATGACAAGCCGATGCAAAGCCATCCTGTCAGTGCGCGGATCACTGCCCTTCGTGAACGACAGGATCCCAGTTGTGGCCACCGGTCATGCGGTTTTGCAATTCGAGCATGAGTTGCTGGTTTTGCTTGAATAAGGTCATTCTTGGCCGGTCGAGGTCGGTGATCAGCGCCATGACAAAAGCAAAGGTAATGGCTAGCGTCCACGTCGCGAAACTGCTGCGGGTGCCGGTCAGACCCGCCTGGTAGCCCATGATAGCCATCGACAGAAGCGCCATGCCGTAAAGGGTGATCCAGATGATCGGCGGAACGCGGTTGAAAAGCACGTTCTGCAAGCGGGCGTCGTGTGCGTTGATCATGGCGAGCACCGACTGGGCAAAGATGCTGGTATCTCCACCGCCACCGCCTTCTTCCATGGATCTCTCTGCCAGCGCCCACAGTTGATCGTGGATGTATTCCGATTCGCGGATCATTTCGATCGCTGCGTCCATGTCATTGTGCTGGACGGAAGCCGACGTCTGGATCCTGAGCTTGGCAAAGTCGGCGAGCAATTTCTTTGCCGCTTCACGTTCATCACGCAAGATCAGGTCGGCGCCGCGGTAAGCTGAATCGATGGCACTCACTTCCATCATGTAGGACGCCGTGCGTTCCTCGAAGTGTTTCTGTGCCGTGTTGAAACTGAAGGCCAGCATGAATGCCAGCAAGCCCAGTGATGCGCCCATGATAGCCCTGACCTGGGCCATCTGCGACTTGTTGGGCTTCCCCGCCCTGACCGTGGCCATGCGGTAACCCAACTCGATAAAAACGATCTGCGAGACGATGCCGGCGAAAAAAATCAGGGCCAGCGGTATATTGTCCAGTGCGTTCATATCCTGGTATCTGGCTCGTCCATTCCCAAAGCGTTGTTGACGATCTCGGAGACATCACCCGAGAGATCCGGCTTGGCTGCGATTCTCTCCAGCGCCGATTTCATGAGACGCCTGCGTTCCATATCGTACCGCGTCCATGCGTTAAAGGCACCCGCCATGCGCGCCGCTACCTGCGGGTTGAGCGAGTCCAGCACCCATACCTGGTCCGCGTGAAAGCGGTACCCCGACCCATCCCTGGCATGGAAGGCAGTCGGGTTCATCATCGAAAAGACACCCAGCAGAGAGCGGACCTTGTTGGGATTGCGGATGTTGAAAGCCGGGTGCTGCGTCAGGCTACGAACCGTTTCCACCGTGGCGGCCCCGGGAACGGAGGCCTGTATCGCAAACCATTTGTCCATGACCAGCGCGTCGTCCTGCCAGCGGTTCTCGAAATCGTCCAGCGCCCGGGCCGCGCCCGGGGCTGACATCCTGACCAGACCCTGCAGGGCGGCAAGCGTGTCCGTCATGTTGTCGCTTGCCGACAGTTGTGTTTCCGCCACCAAAAAACCTTCGGGGGTTTCCAGCAGGTAATTCAGGCAGGCGTTGCGCAGGCTGCGCCTGGCCATGGCCTTCGGCGACTTGCTGTACGGCCCCGAACTGACCATGCAATCGTAACGCGCCCGAAACAGGTCTCCCAGGCGTTCAGCCAATTGCGCCCTGACGAAATTTCTCGCCGCATGGATCCCGTCCACGTCGACTTCGGCGAGCAACTCCGCCAGGTAGTCTTCCTCCGGCAATGAAATCGCCTCTGCTACCAGGGCCGGATCCACTCCGTCATCAGCAAGCAATTCACGGAATGCCTCTTCGAGGCCTGTTTCCAGGTTCATTTCCAGGCCGGCAGCGTGCCGCGGAACATTCGCCAGAATGGCGCCCTGGGCCAGCTGCTGTGCAGCCTCCCAGCGGATGAACGGGTTGCTGTCATGAGCCATCAGGACAGCCAGCTCCCGGGGGCTGTAGTCATACTCCAGCTTGACCGGTGCCGAGAAGTCCCGCAGAAGTGAAGGCACCGGACATTCCCGGACACCCTCGAATACAAAACTCTTTTGCGCCTGGTCGAGAATCAGCAAGGCCGAAGAACCTTCTGTCCTGACACCAGCGGGCGGCCTGGCTTCGAGTTCATCTCCGGCAAAGGTGAGCAAGCCCGTTTTGACCGGGATCAACAGGGGCGGATCAGCGGCCCCGGTCTGCGCGGCGCCCGCGACTTGGGACAGGTGCAGCGTGTAGGTTTCAGACTGCTGGTCAAATTCGCCCCTGGCGCTCACGACCGGGGTCCCGGACTGGTCATACCAGCGTGCGAACTTTTCCAGGTCGACGCCGTTGGCGTCCGCCATGGCGGAAAGAAAGTCATCACAGGTCACCGCCTGGTGGTCATGCCGTTCGAAATAAAGCGCCATGCCGCGCTGAAAGCCCTGTTCGCCCAGCAGCGTATGGTACATGCGAATGATTTCAGCACCCTTCTGGTATACCGTCATGGTGTAAAAATTACTGATCTCGAAATACTTGTCCGGCCGGATGGAATGTGACATCGGGCCGGCATCTTCCGGGAACTGCCGGCTCCTCAGTGCCCGCACGTCACGGATTCGCTTGACGGCCCTGGACTGCATGTCGGAAGTAAATTCCTGGTCACGAAAAACCGTCAATCCCTCTTTGAGCGTCAGCTGGAACCAGTCCCGGCAGGTAACGCGGTTGCCTGTCCAGTTGTGAAAGTATTCGTGGCCGATAACACCCTCGATAGCCTGGTAATCCGTATCGGTGGCCGTTTCCGGGCTGGCCAGGACGTACTTGGAATTGAAAATATTGAGCGACTTGTTTTCCATCGCCCCCATGTTGAAGTCGTTGGTCGCAACGATGTGGTAAACAGCCAGGTCGTATTCGAGACCGAAACGATCCTCGTCCCACTTCATCGCTTTGACCATGGACTCCACGGCGTGACCACACTGGCCGACATTTTCCCTTTCCACGAAAAACCGCAACGACACTTCCCTGCCGCTGCGCGTGGTGAAACGTTCCTGAACGCAGTCAAGGTCACCTGCCACCAAGGCAAACAGGTAGGAAGGCTTGGCGAAAGGATCGCGCCACAACACCCAGTGACGACCGTCTTCCAGTTCCCCCGAATCAACGGCGTTGCCGTTGGAAAGCAACACAGGGTAGCGCCGTTTGTCCGCCACCACCGTAACGTCGAACACGGTCATCACGTCCGGCCGGTCCGGGAAATAGGTGATTTTGCGAAAACCTTCCGCCTCGCACTGGGTGAGCAGAAAGTTTCCGGACTGGTACAGCCCTTCCAGGGCGGTATTCTCCTGCGGCCGTATCAGCACTTCGACGTCTAGCCTGGCCGGGCCTTGTGCAGCCTTTACCGAAAGCTTACTGCTGTCCGCCTCAAATTCGCCGTTTTCCAGCCTGCGGCCGTTCAGCGCCAGGGAAACCAGCTCCATGTCCTGGCCGTCCAGGTCGATGGTTCCGGACGGCTGGGCAGCCGGGTTGCGAATAAACTCCAGCGTGGACAAGACACGGGTTACATCCGCTTCAATCTCGAACCTCAGCGAGGTGTGGTTGAGAATCCACGGATAGGGTGCATAGTCTTTTCGAAGAACCACTTTCGCGGCTGTGTCTTTACTCATGGGATTCCTTGAAAAAGGCCCGCCATCGACTGTGAATGGACTGGCACTTGTTGCTGATCGGCCCGTATTATAGACATATCTGTCCAAGAGAGTCGCCCGCCATGACCAGCACGCCATTACAGGATATTCCGGATATCGAGGACGTTCATCTCGCCCATGCCCGTATTCGCCAGCAGGTCCGGGTCACTCCGGTATTGAATGATCCCGGCCTCGATGCGGAATTGGCCTGCAGGCTTTACTGCAAGTGCGAAAATCTGCAGCGGGCCGGCGCTTTCAAGTTCCGGGGCGCCAGCAACGCGGTGCTCCTGCTCGAAGAGAAAGGCAATGCAGGCGACCTGGCAACGCATTCGTCGGGCAACCACGGCGCCGCCCTGGCGCTGGCGGCCCGCCTGGCAGGCCAGACCGCGCACGTGGTGATGCCGGAAAATTCCTCGAGCATCAAGATCGCGGCCGTCAGGTCGCTTGGCGGACAGGTTCATTTTTGTAAGCCAACCCATGAATCACGTAAAGCTGGCCTGGAAAAACTGGTTGCCGAGGGAAAAACGGCCGTTCATCCCTACGATGATGCCGCGATTATCGCCGGCCAGGGTACAGCCGCGCTGGAGCTGGAGCAGGAAGTGCCCAGCCTGGAGCAGATCATCACGCCCCTGGGTGGGGGTGGACTGGTCAGCGGCACGGCGATCGCGACGCGTTCCTGGGGCGTTGACGTCTTCGCCGTCGAACCCGAAGGGGCTGCGGACACGGTGCTCAGCCTGGAGCAGGGCCAGATTGTCGAGACTTATACGCCCGATACCATCGCGGACGGTTTGCGCGCGATCGTCGGCCAGCGCAATTTCCACGTCATTCGCCAGCACGTCAAACAGGTTTTAACCGTAAGTGACGATGAAATCCGCGAAGCGATGATCCTGTTCTGGCGCTACCTGAGAATTCTGATCGAACCATCATCTGCAACCGTGATCGCGGCGATTCGCCGCCATCCCGAAATTTTCTCAGGAAAGAAAGTGGGCGCGATTCTCAGCGGCGGCAACATTCACCCCGCGGACTGGGTGGCACTGACCGGCTACCAGCCGCCGAAATAAACTCGCCTTCAGCCGTCCTGCCCGGGCCCAAAGTCCAGGGAGCGGACAAAAAGTTCTGCTACCTCCTGCAGCAGGAGCTCGTCTTCCGGGCCAAACCGCCCCGGCACCGGGCTGTCGAGATCCAGAACACCAAGCAGTTCTCCGCTTTTTACCAGGGGCAATACGATCTCGGAACGCGATGCGATATCGCAGGCGATGTGCCCATCGAATGAGTCCACGTCGGCTACCCGCAAAATCTCCCTGCGTGCCGCCGCCGTGCCGCAAACGCCTTTGCCCAGGGGAATTTCAATACAGGCGGGTTTACCCTGGAACGGGCCGACCAGCAACCTGCCCTGCTTGAGAAAGTAAAACCCGACCCAGTTCACGTCATCCAGCGCAAGGTACAACAGCGCCGACAGATTGGCGGCGTTGGCCACGGGGTCGGAACAACCCGCCAGCAAGGCTTCAGCCTGCTCCAGCAGCCAGCGGGGATTCTGCTGCTGTTCCTGTTGATCCGGTTCCTGGTACATGATTTCCCAAGCCTGAAATCAATCGCCCGGGCAATGCCCGGGCGATTGACTATTGAATGACCCTGGCCATTTACATGGTCGAGGTGTCTTCCACGATGGTTGGCGTCACGAAGATCAGCAGTTCGCGTTTCTTCGATTCGTTCGCCCGGCGGCGGAACAGAGCACCGACGCCCGGAATATCACCCAGCCATGGCACTTTTTCTTCCTTCGAAGCTTTTTCATCCTGGAAAATACCGCCCAGTACAACGGTGTCCCCGTTTCCGACCAATACGGTGGTCTCCATCTCACGCGTATCGATGGAAGGCACGGAACCGCCGCGCGAAGTCTGGTAGATCTCGCCCACGGTATCCTGCTTGATGTTCAGGTCCATCTGTACCCGGTTGTCAGGTGTGATCAGCGGCGTCACCTTCAATTCCAGAACCGCTTCCTTGAATTCAACCGCGGTGGCGCCTGAAGACGTGGACTGCTCGTACGGAATCTCGACACCCTGCTGGATGAAGGCTTCCGCCTGGTTGGCCGTGATGACGCGTGGCGTAGAAACGACCTCGCCTTCGCCTTCGGCTTCCAGTGCGGACAGCTCGAGGTCGAGGATAATGTCACCGGTCAGGAACGACAGGCCCAGGGTGGAGGCATTCTGATCGGGAGCCGGCAGGTTGACCTGGTACCGGCTGGGGTAGCCGGGAATGTCCAACAGCCCGTCATCACGCGGGTCGATAGCCGGATTGATGATGTCGGCGGCACTGCCATCTGCGGCAAGGACACCGATATTGCTGCCCAGGTGCAGGGCGGTCACGCCGAAACGAACACCCAGTTCATGGGCAAACTCAGAACTCGCGATAACGATCCGGGACTCGATCTGGACCTGCTGGACCGCGTAATCGAGCTTGGTAACCAGTTCCCTGACTTCGAGGATCTTGTCAGCCGTGTCGGTGATCAACAGGGTATTGGTGCGCGCGTCGATCGTCACGGAACCACGTTCTGAGAGCAGGCCGTATTCGGTATCGACGTTGGACGTTGATTCCTGGATCAGGTTCATCAGGTCTTCGGCCTTGGCGTAGCTGACCGGGATCAGGACGGTCTGCAGGGGTTCGAGAACCCTGCGATCGAGTTGCGCCTGCAGGAGCTGTTGCTCACGCGCGGCAATCTCGGCTGTCGGGCCGATCCACAACACGTTGCCATTACGGCGCATGTCCAGGTTGCGGGCGTCCATCACGATGTCCAAAGCTTGGTCCCAGGGTACATTGGTCAGGCGCAGAGTCAGGTTGCCGCTGACGCTGTCGGCCACCACGATGTTGAGGTCGGAAACGTCTGCAATCAGCTGCAGTACCGAACGCACCGGGATGTCCTGGAAATTGAACGTAACCTTGGTGCCCTCGTAGGTCTTTTCTTCGAAGAACTTGATCACCTCTTCCTCGGCGACCTGGGACGAGCGCTTGAGCTCGCTCACTTCCACGATGAAGTCGTTGCCGGATTCATAAGCAAGGTGTTCATACAGCCCGGCCGTATGCAGTTCCAGCCTGACGCCGGAATTGACCCCGTAGCTGTCGATGAACCGGACGGGTGTGGCAAAGTCCATCACATCGAGACGTTGGTCCAATGACTCGGGCAGCGTGGCGCCAAACAGGTCGACCGTGAGACTGTTCTGATTTTCCTGGATCGACATGCTGGAGCCTGCCCGATCCGTCGAAACGATAATCCGGGCCTGGCCTTCTTCGCCGAGCCGGAAATCGACCGCGGTCACCGCCGGACCATAGGCTTTGCCGGCCTGGCTGGCCGATTGTGTGCCCGTGGCGCCTGCGGCAAGCGTCAGCACGACCTTTCCATTGTCGGCGCTGTAGTCGTAGGCGACTGAACTAGACAGATCTACCACCAGCCGCGTTCTTCCGGAAGCGGAAATAGCCGAGTACTGCTGTACCATGCCTTGCCCAACATTCACCGGCTCACTGCCGGCCTGGTTTTCAGTGTCGTCCAGGTCCAGCACGATCCGCGCCGGATTTTCCGTCGCAAAAACGCTGACCTGCGGCACGTCGCCACTCGTTTGAAGGGTAATCTTGACGGAACCGTCGGCGGTCGTTGCGTGATCAATACCGGATACGCTGGTTGCCGCGAGAACGGTTGCAAGGGGTGTGATGGCGAGCATCAGCACCATTCCCTTCAGAAATCCTTTTCCTAAATTTCGCATACTGCGACCTCTCTCACAGGGTTGCGGTTGAGTCTTTGAGCATTCCATGTAGCTATTCATAGCACTTGCCTCTTGGGATTTATCGCTTGAGCGACGCCAGTTTTAATTGCCGCCCAGGGCAATAGAAGCTTCCCTGACCAGCCAACCACCGACACCGTCGGCAATAAATTCGCTCAATTGCACTTCATCATTCGTAATCGTACTCACCTTGCCGTGGTTCTGACCCATGTAGTTACCCACGGATACACGGTGGACCACACCATCGGGATCCTTGATCAACGCCCACTCGGACGATTCCTTGTTAAAGGTACCGACCATCAGCAGGGTATCCAGCTCCCAGCGTTCCAGGTATTCCCGCGTGCGTTGCAGGTCAGGGCGCGGACCCGTTGCGTTGGCGCTTTGGGTCACCTGCTCTGCACCTTCGCTGGTCGACTGCCGGAACGGATCGCGACCCGTCAGGCCTTCGTACTGGTACGGCGTGTAGGTTCTTACCGGCGGAATCGGCGGAATCGGTGTTGACGGCCGTTCCTTGACCTCGGCAATGTAGCGGTTGAGGTCATCCTGCCTGCCTCCACAGGCTGTGAGAACCAGCGAACAGGCGATCAGCAGGACCAGACCGGCGAGATTCATCTGCTTGAAAATCCTCATGGTGCACCTGCCTGGGCTTCACGTTCTGCAGCCTCATCTTCGTCGATATAGCGGTAGGTCTTGACCGTACCCTCCAGGATCAGGCGACCGTCGCCGGCATTGGCCCCGATATCGCGCTCATCGGCGCGGCGCAAGGCGATGTCATGCATGGTCAGGATGACCACACGCGGCAGGGACGCCACGCCGGAGACAAATTCACCGAACTGGTGGTAGTCACCCAGCATGCGCACGGAGATCGGTCGTTCGGCATAGAAGTCGTGGTATGCCTCGGCGTTGGGTTGGAACAACTGCACATCGATCCCGGACCCGAGGGCCGTTTGTGATACATCGACCAGCAGTTTGTCCATTTCCGTCCGGCTGGGAAGCTGGCGGAACATGGTTTCCAGCAACTCCTGCATTTCAGCCAGTTGGGCTTCATAAGCCTCGAGGTTTGCAGCCTTGGACTGCTTTTGCTCGAACTCCGCCCGCAGGCTGTTCTCCAGCCCCTGGACCATTTCCAGTTGCTCGGTCTTGTCCTTGATCAGCAGGAAGTAGCCGATCGCCAGGATGATTATCAGCAGGAACGCCAGTATGACGTAGCGAACCGAAGTCGCCGCGCTGCCGATATCATTGAAGTCAAGATCTATGAGTTCATTTAGCATCAGCGCACCCCCTCCGGATCAAGCCCGGCATTTTCGTCTTCTGCGCTTCCCGTGTTGTCCAAAACCACCCGGATGGCAAACTCGTAGGTTTCATACCGGTTGGCCGGGTTCTGCGCCGCCCGCACATATTGCAGCTCGGGATTTACGAAAAGGTCCATGCCCTCCAGGCTCTGCAGGTATGCCGAGACACGGGCGTTGGACTGGCTGGTGCCCAGCAGGGTCAATACAAGCCCCTGCTGCCTCACGTCGACCAGGGTGACTCCGACAGGAATCGTCTTGGCCAGCTTGTCCAGCAATTCCACGGTCAGGGAGCGGCTGGCCTGCAGGGACTCAATGATCTGTTTACGGGCCACCAGGCGGGTACGTGTTTCTTCCAGCTCGGAAATGCGCGCGATGCGCTGCTCCAGTCGGTTGATCTCGACCTGTATGCGCTGGTTGCGTGCTTCCTGCTCGCTGATCTTCTGGTCGAAAAACACACCGACGATCAACACCAGGATAGCGCCCAGCACCAGGGTCGCCATCAGGGAATACAGAAACTGGCGTTGGCGTTCCCTGCGCGCTTCTTCGCGCCAGGGTAGGAGATTGATTCTGGCCATCAGTCAAACCCCCTCAATGCGAGACCCATCGCAACCATCAGGTTCGGTGCATTGCGATTCAACGCAGTGACCGCTACCGAAGGTGCAAGGTCAATTCCGGCGACCGGATCGGCCACGGCAGTCTTGATACCCAGTTCCTGTTCCACCACATCGGCCAATCCCTTGATGGACGCCATGGTGCCCGACAGGTAAATGGTGCGAATGTTGGAGAACTCGGCACTGGAACTGTAAAACTGCAAAGCCCGGCTGATCTGGTGCACGACGTTGAGCATGAAAGGTTCTAGCACTTCGTCTTCGAAGTTCTCAGGACCCGGCTCACCACGCATGAAGAAATTCGCCTGCTCGGGCGTCATGTCGTAGCGGCGCATGATCTCCTCGGTCAGTTGATTACCTCCGAACGGGTGATCGCGTGTATAGACAACACGTCCGTTGCGCAGGATCAGCAGGCTGGAGAGATCAAAGCCCACGTCAAAAATTCCGACTGTCTCCGTGCTCCTGATGCCATCGCGTTCACGAATCAGGTCGAACGCGTTTGCGATCGCAAACGACTCGACGTCGACAACCTTGGCCTGCAAGCCGAGTGATTCAAGAGCATCCTGACGGCTCTCGACATTCTCGTTTTTGCTCGCCGCCAGCAGTATATCCACCATGTCCGCATTTCTCGGGGATGGCCCGAGCACTTCGAAATCAAGGCTGATTTCGTCAAGCGGATAAGGAATGTACTGGTTGGCCTCGATCTGCACCTGGCTTTCAATATCTGCGTCGGCCAGGTTTGCAGGCAGGCTGATCGTCTTCGTGAACACAGCAGATCCCGAGACCGCCACCGCACAGTACTTGGAACTCGAACCCGAGTTCCGCACCGCGGTTTGAATCGCGTCGGAAATAGCCTCGACATCCTGAACCGATTTTTCCACGATTACGCCAGATGGTAATGGCTCGATCGCGAAGTGATCGATTCGATACGAGGATCCGTGCCGGGAAAGCTGTAATAAGCGGATGCTTGAAGACCCGATATCCAACCCCATAACGGGTGGTGATTTGGTGCCTAATAGTTTCAAATTGCCCTCAATCCTTTGCTTGACAATGGGTTATTGACACTTCCTGAACTAGTTTTTAACAGATATTGAACTGTATCTCAATGCCGAATTGAAACTTTTTATTCCAACGGCTAACTAAATTGACGTTAAAAACTGCCCGGAAAGACGGATATTGCGAAAGAGAAAATCAACCAGAACGGCACCTGGGGGTGCAATTTTGAAGGATGGCCGCTTCCCTGCCTGCCACTGAATATCGTATCTTACACATCGATATCAGAAGATCCGTCTTCCGCCGGATAGCATAACAGGATTTTTTTGTGAAGAAACTACTTCGTTGGGCCCTTGTTTTTATCCTGGTTTCTTCCGTCCTGGGTATCACCGCCGTGGGTATCGCCTACCTCGTGTACGCACCTGACCTGCCCGACGTGGAAAGCCTGCGTGAGGTGCAGATGCAAGTGCCGCTGCGCGTTTTCAGCGAGGACGGCAAACTGCTCGGTGTATTCGGCGAAAAGCGCCGCATCCCCGTCACCATCGAAGAGATGCCGCAATGCATGAAGTTCGCCTTTCTCGCCGGCGAGGATGCCCGCTTCTATGAACACTTCGGCCTGGATTACCAGGGCATCAGCCGGGCGGTCTGGTCGCTGGCCACGACCGGCGAAAAGACCATCGGCGGCAGCACCATCACCCAGCAGTTGGCGCGCAATTTTTTCCTGAGCAATGAGAAGACCTACACGCGCAAGATCAAGGAAATGTTTCTCGCCCTGAAGATCGAGCGGGAACTCGACAAGGACAAGATTCTCGAACTCTACCTGAACAAGATTTTTCTCGGCCACCGTGCATACGGCGTCGGCGCGGCCGCCGAAGTCTACTACGGGAAGTCCACCGACCAGTTGTCACTCGCCCAGTGCGCGATGATCGCAGCCCTGCCAAAAGCGCCTTCCAGGATTAATCCGATCACGTCCCCGGAACGGGCCGTCGAGCGCCGGAATTACGTTCTCAGCCGGATGCTGGAACTGGATTACATCACCCGGGAAGAATACGACCGGGCGGTGCGCGAAACCGACCGTGCTTTTTACCACGGCGCCATCGCCGAGATATCAGCGCCCAACGTGGCCGAGATGGTTCGCGTGCAGTCGTTGAAGCTGCTGGGGTCGAAAGCATACACCGGCGGTTACGAGGTCGTGACGACCATCGACAGCCGCTTGCAGACGGCCGCAAACCTGGCCTTGTCCAACGGCCTCGAGGAATACGACCAGCGCCACGGTTTTCGCGGGGTAGAGGACCACATCGATTTGACCGACAAGGTTTCGACAGACGATTGGTTGAATGCCCTGGCGCCCTACCGGCCCATTTCCGGGCTCGAACCCGGCCTGGTCATCGAGGTGGAGGAACAACTGGCCCTGGTTTACCTGCGCAACGGCCAGACCATCGCCCTTGCGCTCGATGACATGAAGTGGGCGGCGCCTTTCATCAACCGTGACCGCAAGGGTAAGGCGCCAGAGACCGTCGAGGACATCATGGTTCCGGGCGATATCATCCGGGCCAGGCTGCACAACGACGGCAACTGGCGGCTCGGGCAGTTGCCGGAGGTCGAGGCCGCACTGGTTTCACTCGACCCGAAGAGCGGTGACATCAAGGCCCTGGTCGGCGGTTATGACTTCGCTCGCAGCAAGTTCAACCGGGTGACCCAGACTCGCCGGCAGCCCGGGTCCAGTTTCAAACCCTTCATTTATTCCGCCGCCCTGGAGAAAGGCGCCACCGTGGCAACACTCGTCAACGATGCACCGATCGTGTTCGAAGACGCTGAACTGGAGCGCACCTGGAAACCGCAAAACTTCAGCGAGAAATTCTATGGCCCGACGCGCTTACGCGAAGCCATGGTCAACTCACGCAACCTCGTTTCCATCCGCCTTTTGCGCAATATCGGCATCGAGTATGCCCGCGACTACATCACGCATTTCGGCTTTGAGAAAGACGAACTGCCCGCCAACCTGTCGATGGCCCTGGGCAGTGCTTCACTGACGCCCCTGTCGATGGCCAGGGCTTACGCTGTATTCGCCAATGGCGGCTACCTGGTGCAGCCTCAGTACATCCGTACGATCAGCGATACAAACGGCCGGGTCGTCTACGAGACCCTGCCCTCGATCATCTGCGATGACTGCGAACCTGCCGAGAACCCGGCCGCTGAGGAAACTGTCATCGAGAAACTTGAGCCGGAGTTCAGGCCACTGAGCATCGACTCGGAATCTCCGGAAGTGAGCAGCACGATCGCCGCGGCCGAAGCGTTGCCAAACCGAACAGAAGTTACGTACGCCAGTGTAGCCATCACGCCACAAAACGCTTACCTTGTCCGCTCGATGATGATGGACGTCGTGCGCCGGGGAACCGGGGTGCGCGCCATGGAACTGGGACGCAAGGACCTCGCCGGAAAGACCGGCACGACCAACGAACAACGCGATGCCTGGTTTTCCGGCTACAACGACCACCTCGTAACTTCGGTCTGGGTCGGGTTCGACAACCATGAACCGCTCGGTCGCCATGAACTGGGTGGCCGCGCAGCACTGCCCGTATGGATCGAGTTCATGCGCATCGCGCTCGACGGCGTTCCCGAAACCTCCCCTGTCATGCCGGATGGGCTGGCGCAGGCCCGGATCGATCCGGAGACGGGTTTACTGGCGCCACTTGATAGCGAGGGCACAATCATGGAAATATTCCAGGCAGGACGACTGCCAGCAATGCAGGAAACCGGCCAGGGAGAGAACCAGGATGCCCCGCTCGAAGAAGACCCATACCAAATTTACTGAGCGGCCGGCCCCCAGGCACCTGCGCCGCCTCCAGCAGACGCGGCAGAAAGTCGCTGCCGAGGCAGCCCGCATCATCGCGACCGAGGGTCAACACAACTACCATTCCGCCAAGAAAAAAGCCGCTGAACGGATCGGCGTCAGTGACCGCCTGGCATTGCCCAGCAACATCGAAGTAAAAGACGCCCTCAGGACTTACCAGGAACTGTACGGTGGGGCAGCCCACCAGGAAAACATCGAAAGGCTGCGTCAAACGGCAATAAAAGCCATGCAACTGCTCGACGCGTTCAACCCGAGGCTAGTGGGCGCCGTGCTGGATGGCACTGCCAACGCGCATTCACGCGTCGCGCTTCACGTATTCGCGGAGTCGGTGGAGTCCGTCATCCTGTTTTTCCTGGAGCGCGACGTTCCGTTCAAGCAGGAGCAGAGGCAAATCCGCTGGCATAACGGCGAGCACCGCATCGTCCCGTTGGTTCTCTCAGAACTGGACGGCCAGGTAGTGGAACTGGCCATTTTTAACGAAGTAGACCTGCGCCAGGCGCCGCCGAGTCCGATCGACGGCAAGCCGCAGCGCCGGGCGGCGCTGCACGAAGTCGAGTACCTGCTGGCTGAACGAATCGCCTAGCGGCGTCGGTGCAGGGCCCGGTATCGCCGCTCCGTGGGCCCGGCGTAAACCTGCCGTGGCCGGCCGATCTTGGTCGGCTCCCCGCTCTGTTCGAGCCACTGCGATACCCAACCCACGGTTCGGGCGATGGCGAACATCACAGTGAACATGCTGACCGGAATACCCAGCGCCTTGTAAATGATGCCGGAATAAAAATCGACATTCGGGTAGAGCTTCTTCTCGATGAAGTATTCGTCTTCCAGTGCGATCCGTTCGAGCTCCATTGCCAGGTCCATCATCGGATCGTCCTGACCGAGCTCGTCCAGCACCTCGTAACAGGCGGCACGGATGATGGTGGCCCGCGGGTCATAGTGCTTGTAAACACGGTGACCGAAACCCATCAGCCGGAACGGGTCGTCCCTGTCTTTGGCCCGCTCGATGAACTTCGGCACGTTCTTGACGTCGCCGATCTGTCCCAGCATGGCCAGCACGGCCTCGTTGGCGCCGCCGTGTGCGGGGCCCCAAAGCGCCGAGATACCGGCTGCGACCGAGGCGTAGGGGTTGGCTCCGGTTGAACCTACCAGGCGTACGGTCGAGGTGCTGGCGTTCTGCTCATGGTCCGCATGCAGGATGAACAGCAGGTCCAGGGCACGCGCGGCAACTTCGCTGACCTCGTATTCTGCGGTGGGTACCGAGAACATCATGTGCAGGAATCGCTCCGTGAAACGCAGCGAGTTCTGCGGGTACACCATCGGCCAGCCCATGTGGTGCCGGTAACAGGCAGCCGCGATGGTCGGCATCTTGGCAATCATTCGCTTGGCGGCGAGCAGCCGCTGTTTCGGATCATTGATGTCCAGCTTGTCATGGTAGAAAGCGGCAAGTGACCCCACGACCCCGGCCATCATGGCCATCGGGTGGGCGTCATAGTGAAACCCGGAAATAAAAGTGTACAACTGCTCGTGCACCATGGTGTGCATGGTGATCTCGTCACGGAAAGCATTCAGTTCCGACTCGACCGGCAATTCACCGTTGAGCAGCAAGTAGGCGACCTCGACAAAGGTGCTGCGCTCGGCCAGCTGTTCGATCGGGTATCCACGGTAACGCAGGATGCCCTTGTCACCATCGATGAAAGTGATCTTGCTGGTGCAGGCAGCCGTGGCGCCGAATCCAGGGTCGTAGGTGAAATACCCCAGCGTGGGGGCCAGGCCCTTTATATCCAGCGTCGGTTCGCCTTCTGTCCCCCGGACTACCGGCAATTCCAGTTTTTCACCCGTCGACTCGTCGCTTACCCATACTTTTTTACTGGACACGTGTTTCTCCTGCACAGCTGTTGTTTTTACGGCTCTTGGAAGGCGCCCGGGTACCGGGCTGGTGATTGAGACATCGGCGCATCGTCAATCACATGGCCAATTCGACTATAACACAGCTTCTTAAACATCGTCTAATATTAGAATTGTTAATATAAACAATACCTTTGATAATACTTTATAAAATCCCGGGCACAAAAAAGCCCCGCGCCGACATCAGCGGCACGGGGCTTTTCGAAGACCAATCTCTTTACGACTTGCCGTAACGCTTCTTGAAGCGATCCACACGGCCACCGGAGTCCAGCACCTTGTGCTTTCCGGTGTAAAACGGGTGTGATGCGCTGGAAACTTCAACCTTGATAAGGGGGTATTCGTTTCCATCTTCCCACTTGATGGTTTCTTTGCTGCCCATCGTGGAACGGGTCAGGATCGCAAAATCAGAAGATACGTCCTGAAACACCACTTCTTTGTATTCGGGATGAATGCCGGCTTTCATGATAATTCCTTAAAATACGGTATACGCACGTGCGCGAAAGACCGGCCAGTGTAAAGCGCATCACGTGAATTTGCAATAGATTAAGTGCCCCGGTTCCGCCGCCTGCGCTGACTGCAGACATGAGGTATCTCGCGAGCTACCACGTTCCGCGCCGTCCTGCTTGCAATCGGCACTCGTCAGGGCAGAAAAATAGCCTGGATTTCATTGACAAAACGCCACCCAAGGGCTGTTGGCGCCAGCCTGGAGCCGCGGTCTTCCAACAAGCCTTTGCCGACCGCCAGGTCAACGCGTTCCTCGACGTCGGACCATGGCAGCCCGGTGCGCGGTGAAAACTGGGATTTGCGGATGCCGCCTTTCAACCTCGACTGGTTGAGAAAGAACTCGAAAATACGCTCAGGCGCGCTAACCGTCCTGTCTTCGGCAAGCACGTCTCCCCGCATCGCACCGTCCATCCAGGCCCGTGGGTGCCGCCGTTTCACACGCCGGCGCACCTCCTGACCTGCGCCAAGCGTGACTTTCCCATGGGCGCCGGCACCGATAGCCAGGAAATCTCCGTACTCCCAGTAATTCAGGTTATGCCGGCACGCCTGCCCGGGACGCGCCCAGGCCGATATTTCGTAGTTTCCAAACCCGGCATCTTCCAACAGTTCGGCACAAGCTTCCTGCATGGCCCAGGCGAGGTCTTCAGCCGGCAATGGCGGCGGCCTGGCATGAAACGCGGTATTGGGCTCGAGCGTGAGCTGGTAATGGGACAGGTGCGACGGTTCGGCGGCAAGCGCCAGGCGCATGTCTTCGACGGCGGATTCCAGGCTTTGCCCCGGCAGAGCATACATCAGGTCCAGGTTGAAGTTGCCGATGCCGGAGCGGCTGATGGAATCCAGGGCCCGTTCCACCTCGCTGCGCCCATGGATCCGGCCAATGGCGCGCAGCATCCGGTCATCGAAACTCTGGACCCCGAGGGATACGCGGTTGATACCGGCGGCCCGGTAGGCAGAAAAGCTGTCGCGTTCGGTGGTGCCCGGGTTTGCCTCCAACGTGACTTCAGCACCCGGGGCGATATTCAATAAGCCCCGGAAGCCGCTGAGCATCCGCTCCACCTGGGCGGCCGAAAACAGGCTGGGTGTTCCTCCGCCGAAAAAGACGGTTTGAACGGTCCGGCCCCAGGCCAGCGGCAAGTCCTGCTCGAGATCACGGAATAACGCGTCTATATATTCATCGGCAGGGATTTCGCCTTTGACCGCGTGCGAGTTGAAATCGCAATAAGAACACTTCCGCACACACCAGGGAAGATGCACATAAAGCGACAGGGGTGGCGGCAAAAGTCCCGCGGCGTCAGGAACCGGGATCATCCTGCATCAGTTCGCACATCACACGCAACGCACGCCCACGGTGACTCATGCTGTTTTTTACATCGGGCGCCAGCTCAGCTGAAGTACAGTTCTCTCCGGGAACTCCGAACAGCGGGTCGTAACCAAAACCGCCACCGCCGGACCGCTGGCGAGTGATAAACCCGTCCCAGCGCCCGATCGCAATCAGTGGCGCCGGGTCATCCGCGTGGTGCACCAGCGCCATGGCGCAATAAAAATGCGCGCCTCGTTCTGCGTCCGGAACATCTCTCATGGCATGGAGTAACTTGTCGCAGTTGGCGTCGTCCCCGCCGCCACCGGCGTAGCGGGCGGAGTAAATACCGGGAGCCCCGCCGAGGGCATCCACCACCAGTCCCGAATCATCCGCCAAGGAGGGAAGAACAGCCAGGCGCGCCGCATGCCGCGCCTTGATCAGCGCATTTTCGACAAAGCTGAGGCCATCCTCCACGGCTTCCGGCATGTCCCAGTCGCTCTGCGGCCTTACGGTCCAACCCATCGGCTCGAGCATCGCCGTCAGCTCGCGCAGTTTGCCCTGGTTACCGCTAGCCAAAACCAGGGACCGGCCGCTTCGGGATGAATCAGGCATCCAATGCTTCCTCCTGGATCTGCATCAGCTCCCGGATACCCTTCTCCGCCAACTCCAGCATGGCATCCAATTCGCTGCGCCGGAAAGCGTGACCTTCCGCCGTGCCCTGCAATTCGATGAAGCCACCGCCATCATTCATCACCACGTTCAGGTCGGTCTCTGCGGAGGAGTCTTCCGGGTAATCAAGATCAAGCACGGGCCTGTTACCGACAATGCCGACAGAAACGGCCGCCACCTGCCCGTGCACCGGGTTGGACTTGACCAGCCCTTTCTTCTGCAGCCAGCGGCAGGCGTCAACCAGGGCCACGTAGGCGCCGGTAATGGACGCGGTCCGTGTGCCACCATCGGCCTGGATCACGTCGCAATCGAATGTAATGGTCCGCTCGCCCAGGGCCTGGCGATCGACCACGGCGCGCAACGAGCGGCCGATCAGGCGCTGTATCTCCAGGGTGCGCCCACCCTGCTTGCCACGCGCCGCCTCGCGCCCCATGCGGCTTCCGGTGGAGCGCGGCAGCATGCCGTACTCGGCGGTCACCCAGCCCGCGTTTTTCCCTCTCAGGAACATGGGCACGCGTTCCTCGATGGACGCGGTACACAGCACGTGCGTGTCGCCGCAGCAGACCAGCACCGACCCTTCGGCGTGGCGCGTGTAATTTCGGGTAATAACGGTATTTCGCAGTTCGTCGGTCGCTCTGCCACTGGGTCTCATAAAATCAGTTTCCTGTGTGAAAGTGGAATCCAGCCGACAACCGCCGCTGACTCGCCCCCTGTTTGCCGGTACCATTGTGCCAATCAAGCCGTCCGGCAACAATTGCCGCATGACAATCGGCAGAAACCTGAGGAAAGAAAACATGATTCGAAGCATGACTGGGTTTGCCAGCACCGAGCGCCTGTTTGATTTTGGACGCCTGACCTGGGAGCTGAGATCGGTCAACCACCGCTACCTGGAAATCGGCTTCCGGGTGCCGGAAGAGTTCCGCAGCCTGGAGCCGGAAATCCGCCGAATCCTGGGGGAGCACCTCAGCCGCGGGAAGGTCGATGCCAACCTGAGGTTTGCGCCATCGGCAGATGCCGCCAGTTCCAGCCTGACCCTGAACCGCAAACTGCTGGACCGCCTGTTCGAGCTTCACGCGCAGGTCCGCGAGGCCGGCGGCCTGGAGCAGCAGCCGGACGCGCAGGCCCTGATGCGCTGGCCTGGTATTATCGAGGAGCAGGCGCCCGATCCGCAGCCCCTGCACCAGGCGGCGCTGGAGCTGCTCGCCGAGGCGGCAGCCGGCCTGCAATCCTCGAGGACGCGCGAAGGGGAACAAATGGACGTCGCGATCCGCGAGCGCCTGGACAGCATCGAGACCCACGTGGCGCAGGTACGTGAGTGGCTGCCAGAAATCCGCGAAGGGCTGCGGCAAAAATTGCTTGGCCGCGTCGCCGATCTGAAACAACCCCTCGAACCCGGCCGCCTGGAGCAGGAGATCGCCTTCCTGGCCCAGAAAATCGATGTCGATGAGGAACTCGACCGGCTGGCAGCCCACGTCAAAGAGACCCGCCTGGTGCTGCAGCGCGAAGACCCGGTCGGGCGCCGCCTGGACTTCCTGATGCAGGAATTCAACCGTGAATCCAATACCCTGAGCTCCAAGTCCATCGACAACCGCACCACCCAGGCTTCGGTGGAACTGAAAGTGGCCATCGAGCAAATGCGCGAACAGGTCCAAAACATTGAATGAGCCGACACTTTTCATCGTCGCTTCCCCTTCGGGGGGCGGCAAGTCCAGCCTGATCTCCGCACTGCTGCGACAGGACGACGGCGTCAGGCTCTCCGTCTCCCACACGACCCGCCGCCCGCGCCCGCGGGAGGAGCACGGCGTGCACTACTATTTCGTCAGTGAATCCGAGTTCCTCGAACTGGCTGGCCGGGATGCCTTCCTGGAACATGCGCAGGTTTTTGACAACCACTACGGCACCGGAAGAGACGCGGTCGAAAAACAACTGGCTGACGGTTTTGACGTCTTGCTGGATATCGACTGGCAGGGCGCGAGGCAAGTACGGAAGTCTTTCCCCTCCAGCCGCGGTATTTTCATACTGCCGCCCTCCATGAAGGTGCTACGGCAGAGGCTGACGGCACGAGGCCAGGACAAGGCCGATGTCATCGAGCGCCGCATGCGGGACGCCAGGGCCGAGATATCGCATTGGGACGAATTCGACTTCCTGGTGGTCAACGATGATTTTGAGCTGGCGCTTGAAGACCTGCGCTCCATCGTGCGTTCCGGAAAACCGGCGAGAGAGGATCAGGAAGGCCGTATTCATGAAATTCTGGCAGACTTCCTTGAAACTGGATAAAATGGTGCGTTCAGCCCGGGAATTTGATATTTCCGCCAAACACTTAGAAATTTTTGGAATTTACCGATATGGCACGAATAACAGTTGAAGACTGTCTTAACAGGATAGACAATCGTTTCGAAATGGTCCTTACCGCCACCAAGCGGGCCCGGCAGATCGCCAATGGCGCGGAACCCCTGGTGGAAGAGGAAAACGATAAACCGACAGTCATCGCACTGAGGGAAATCGCCGAAGGCCTGGTCGACCCCGAACGGGTTGACGTAATCCAGGCCGAAATCGAAGCGGCCGAAGCATTTGATACCCAACTCGAGGACGATGACTTCGCGCCCTGATTATCGAGGATAGGTGACAGACAGGTTCCGGAGATCATCCATGCAGGCAGCACAAGGATACCCGGAGCCCGTCCTGAAACTCAGGGATCTGCTGAGTTCTTACCTCGATCCCGAAAAAGTGGCCCTCATCCTGAAGGCCTATGATTTTGCCGAAAAAGCCCATCGCGGGCAGACCCGCAAAACGGGCGAACCGTATATTTTCCATCCCGTAGCCGTTGCCCAGATCCTGGCCAACCTGCGCATGGACCACAACAGCATCGCAGCAGCCATTCTGCACGACACCATTGAAGACACGGCGATTGGCTGGCACGACATCGAGGATCGGTTTGGCAGGGAAGTTGCCGATCTCGTGGAAGGCGTCACCAAGCTGGACAAGATGAAGTTCCGGACGCGGGTCGAAGCGGATGCAGAAAGTTTCCGGAAACTGATGCTGGCGATGTCGCGTGACCTGCGCGTGGTTTTCATCAAGCTTGCAGACCGCCTGCACAATATGCGCACACTGGCCGGGATGTCGCGTGGTTCACGGCGCCGGATTGCGCGTGAAACGCTGGAAATTTACGCGCCCATCGCCGACCGGCTGGGCATGAACAGCATGCAGCACGAACTGGAGGAAATGGGTTTTTCCAACCTCTATCCCTGGCGCCACAAAACGATTGGAGAACACCTTTCCAGCAATGCAGGCGACCGCAAGGAAGTGGTTGAGAGCATCCTCGATGCCCTGCGCAGCAAAATGCAGGAAGCGCGTATCCCCTGCCGCGTCAGCGGGCGCCAGATCGCGCCCTACAGCATCTACAAGCGGATGTACAAGAAGGACCTCTCCTTCAACGAAGTCACCAATTTTTACGCTTTTCGCATCGTGACCGAGACCGAAGCCCAGTGTTACCTGGGGCTGGGCGCTGTGCACAGCCTGTACCAGCCCAAGCCGGGCGCCTTCAAAGACTACATCGCGCTGCCGAAAGCAAACGGCTACCAATCACTCCACACCATGCTGAACAGCCCTTACGGCATGCCGATCCAGATCCAGATCCGCACCGAAAAAATGGACCTGATGGCCCGCAAGGGCGCGGCGGCCCACTGGCAATCCAAGGAAGCCGTCACGGGTGAGATCGACTCGGAATTTTCCGCCGAAGTCCGGGCGCGGGAATGGTTGATGCGGTTGATGGACGTGCAGCGCCACACCGGTGACTCCCTGGAATTTCTCGACCATGCAAAATCCGACCTGTTCCCCGACGAAATTTTCGTCTTCACGCCAAAGGGAAAAATCATCGATCTGCGGAAGAACTCCACGGTGCTCGATTTTGCCTACTCGATCCATACCGACGTGGGCAACCACACGGCCACGGCCATTGTAGACGGCAGCGAAGTTCCGCTTTCAACCCGGCTAGAAAACGGCCAGACCGTCAAGATCAAGACCAACCCCGTTGCCCATCCCAGGCCGGAATGGCTGGAGTTTGCGGCGACCGCGAGGGCGAGGTCTGCAATCAGGCATTATCTCAAGAGCCTGGGGCAGGAGGACACGGTGGCCCTGGGCATGCGGCTACTGGACCGCGCGCTTATTGCCCGGGGCAGCTCGATCGAGCAAATCAAGGAAAAACGCTGGACCAAGTACCTGAAAAAGAACAACTACCGGGACCAGGACGACCTGTACCGGGACCTGTCGCTGGGCCGGACACTGGCCAATATCGTCGCCGCCAAACTGGCGCCGGATGCAGGCTGGCTTCCCGGTAAGCGCAGTTCAGGCGAGGCGCTTACCATTGCCGGCTCCGAGGGCAGCGCGCTCAGTTTCGGCGCCTGTTGCACACCGGTTCCCGGCGACTCCATCATGGCTTATGTTTCCGCCGATCACGGCCTGGTGATACACCGGGTGAACTGCGCCAATGTGCGCGAGTTCCGCAAACACCCGGACCGCTGCGTGGCCGTCAACTGGGCGCCGATCACCCAGGGCATGTTCCCGGTCTCGGTGATGATCGAGGCCCGCAACACCCCCGGCGTGCTCGCCAGCATCTCCACCAGCATCGGCCAGGCCGGCAGCAACATCGAAACCGTCGCCCAGCCTGAATCCAATCCCGAAGTATCGACACTGCTGTTCACCATCAGCGTGCATGACCGCGACCACATGGCCAGGGTGTTACGCCGCTTACGCCGGAATCCCGACGTGATGCGGGTGCACAGGCTGGCCTGAAAACCAGGATTTATGACATGAGCAAAACCATCATCAAGACCGACCGGGCGCCCGCCGCAGTCGGACCCTATTCACAGGCCGTCCGGCATGGCGACCTCGTATTCCTCTCCGGCCAGATCCCCCTCGACCCGGAAACCATGGAAATGGTATCCGGTGGCATCGAAGACCAGGTTCACCGCGTTTTCCGGAACCTCCAGGCTGTGTGCGAAGCCGCCGGGGGAAGCCTGGCCGATATCGTCAAGCTCAACGTTTTTCTTACCGACCTGGGCAACTTCGCCACGGTCAACGGAATCATGAAGGGCTATTTCAGCGAGCCCTACCCGGCCCGCGCCGCCGTTGGCGTGGTTGCTTTGCCGCTGGGTGCGGAAGTGGAGATGGAAGCGGTTCTTGGCCTCTGAACTCAGGTCCCTGCATGGCGTCGGCCCGAGGCTTGAAGATGCGCTGGCCCAACTGGGCATCCACACCACGCAAGACCTGCTGTTCCACCTGCCGTTTCGTTACGAAGACCGCACCCGGGTGCATGCCCTGGGCGGGCTTTATCCCGGCGCAACCGTCCAGATCGAAGGCGAGGTAGAACACTCAGCCATCGTGCGCGGCCGCCGCGCCATGCTGGTCGTGGTCGTCTCGGACGGCACCGGGATGATCACGCTGCGCTTTTTTCATTTTCGGGCGGCGCAAAAGCACCAGTTGTCGAAAGGGACGCGCATTCGCTGCTACGGTGAAGTCCGGGGCGGTTTCCGCGGCCTGGAAATGGTCCACCCGAGCTATCGGCGCATACTCAGCGCAGCCGACGATACGCTTTCGGACCGCCTGACGCCCGTTTACCCCTCGCTCGAAAAACTGGGCCAGGCCACCTGGCTCAAACTGACCGACCAGGCGCTGGATCGGATGGAAAAGGGCGAATTGGAACTCGACGAGTTGCTGCCACCGGGACTGACCGGCGACATGAAGATGCCCTCGCTCAGCCAGGCGCTGCGCTATATCCACCGCCCACCGTCGGGCGCCGACGTGGCGGCCCTGGTGGAACGCAGGCATCCGGCGCAGCAACGCCTCGCGCTCGAGGAACTGCTCGCGCATAACCTCAGCATGCAGCAATTGCACGGTAAGCAGCGCGCTTTTCCTGCGCACGCCATGCCGGACGCAACAGGGCTCGAAGCCGGATTCCTCGACGGTCTGCCATTCCGCTGCACCAGGGCCCAGGACAGGGTGATCGCCGAGATCCAGGCCGACCTGGCGCGGGACCACCCCATGCAGCGCCTGGTCCAGGGCGACGTGGGTTCTGGCAAGACCGTGGTCGCCGCCATGGCCGCGCTGCGTGCGATCGGCAACGGCTTCCAGGTCGCCCTGATGGCGCCCACCGAGTTACTCGCTGAGCAGCACCTGCGCAGTTTTACGGTCTGGCTTCAGCCACTGGGCATCGAGCCGATCTGGCTGAGCAGCAAGGTCACGGGGAAAAAGCGGACAGAAGTGCTGCAAGCCATTGCTTCCGGCGCCCCGCTGGCCATCGGCACGCATGCGCTGATGCAGGAAGGCGTGAAGTTTTCGCGGCTTGGGCTCGCCATTGTCGATGAGCAGCACCGCTTCGGGGTGCACCAGCGGCTGGCCCTGATGGACAAGGCCGGTGAAGAATCCCGCCATGCCCACCAGCTGATCATGACCGCCACGCCCATTCCCCGGACCCTGGCCATGACCGCCTATGCAGGCCTTGAAACCTCCCTTATCGACGAGTTACCACCCGGCCGCAAACCGGTCACCACGGTCGTGATCTCCGGAGAGAGGCGTAACGAGGTGATCACGCGTGTTGCAGCCGCCTGCGCGGAGGGCCGCCAGGCTTACTGGGTGTGCACCCTGATCGAGGAATCCGATGCGGTGCAGGCCCAGGCCGCCGAGGAGGTCTCGCGGGAATTACAGTCCAGCCTGCAGGGGATCTGCGTGGGGCTGGTTCACGGCCGCATGAAACCGGCTGAGAAACAGGCCGTGATGGACCGTTTCAAGGACGGTGAAATCCAGTTGCTGGTAGCCACTACCGTTATCGAGGTGGGCGTCGACGTACCCAGGGCTTCCTTGATGATCATTGAAAACGCCGAACGTCTCGGCCTGGCGCAGTTACACCAACTGCGTGGACGGGTCGGGCGCGGCAGCCAGCAATCGTCCTGCGTGTTGCTGTACAGCCACCCGGTCGGTGTGCTGGCCAAGGAACGCCTCAACATCCTGCGTGAAACCAGCGACGGATTCCGCATTGCCGAAAAAGACCTGGAGTTGCGCGGCCCCGGCGAGGTGTTGGGCACCCGCCAAACCGGAATGCTGCAGTTTCGCGTGGCAGACCTGGCCAGGGACCAGGACCTGCTGGACCGGATTCCTGCCGTGGCCAGCCAGTTGCTCGCTGAAAACCCCTTGATGGTGCAGCGCCTGGTCAGGCGCTGGATCGGTGATTCAAGCCGATTCGCAGCCGTGTGAACAAGGAACAATGGGGTCAGAGTAAGGGACTAACTCTGACCCCGGTTTTCTACAGAGTAGCCAGGGCCAGCGAACGAATTTCGACAAGTGCGCGGCCCACGTCGTCAACGATACGGTCCTTGAACAGCAGAAACTCGGGCCGGTCGCGCAGGGGATCGAGACGCCCGTCAATCTCGAGCACCCACAGTTCCCGGAATCCGCGGTCATAGGCCTGCTGGAATTTTCGCAGCGCGCCATCCAGGTCGTTGCGCAGCGTCAGCACGACACCTTCGCTGAAGTAGATGTTCGGGTCATCGACGCCATTCAGGCGCGCCCTGCGAATCACTCGCTCGGCGTCACGCAGCAACGACAAGGCCTGTTCGGAGTCACCGGTCTGTTCAAACGCCAGCGAGGCCAGGGTTAGAACCATGATCTCGTCGCCGCTCCAGGCCGGGTCGTCTTCTTCGCTCACTGCCGAAACGAGCAGTTCTCGGGCCGATGCAAAATCTCCGCGGATCATGGCGAGCATGCCGAGTTGGAAGTCGAACCGCCTTTGCATGACTTCGGGTATGGATTCTCCGAAATCTGCTTTCATTTCGTGCACGAAGCGCTCAGCTTCCTCGAAGCGTTTGGACACCATCAGGGCCATCCAGTGCACGTTCTTCAGGTTGGCGTTGTTGGGCGCGGCCTCCATCCCCTCCACCAGCAGGCGTTCCGCTTCCGCAACGTCGCCGAGCATCACCCAGGTCCGCGCCAGGGATGCGATGTCTTCGGGGTTATCAGGCTGCAGTTGGTAGGCACGGTCGGCCAGCTTCCAGCCTTCCACCAGGTTGCCGTTGTACAGTTCCAGCTTGGCCATGAAGCGCAGCAAAATGGTCGAATCGGGCCGCAGCATGAGCAGTTCCGCCGTCATGTCCCTGCCGCGTTCCCACTCGCCGCGTATCGACAGGTTCCCGGTGTAATTGACCAGCAGTAACTCGTTCAGCGGGTCGCGCACCATGGCCTGTTCCAACACCAGGCTCTGTTCCGGGTAGCGGCCCAGCTCACCCAGCACGCCTGCCAGCCAGAGCTGGGCCGGTATGTAGTCTTCGTTCAGATCCACCGCGTGGCGCAAAGCCGATTCCGCGGCATCCATCTGGCCGATCTGCCAGCGCGCCAGCCCCAGAGCTGCAAAAGCCTCCGCCGACTCCGGATCAATCGCCAGGGCCTTTTCGATCATGGCCTGGGCTTTTTCGGTGGCCTTCATGGTCGTGATGTTGCCGTACTGGGAAAGCAGCAGCCAGGTGTCGGCCATGGCGGCATAAGCCGGGGCGAAGCGTGCGTCGTATTCAAGCGCGTTGGCGAACATCTCGATCGCGCGTTGCAATTCTTCAGGGGTCCGGCGCCACCAATGCAAGCGTCCCGTGCGGTAGGCCTGGGATGCCGCCAGGCTGTCGGTCTGAGAGCGGGAGCGGGTATCGAGGCCGTCGAAAGAGTCAACCAGCGCCGTCGCGATATTACTGGCCACCTCGTCCTGGATGGCAAAAATATCCGTCATCTCGCTGTCGTAATACTTGGACCAGATGTGGAAACCGTCTTCCACGTTGATCAGCTGGGCAGTGAGGCGGATGCGGTCGCCCGAGGTTCGTACGCTGCCCTCGAGTACCGTACGCACGTTGAGCAGGCGGCCAATCTCGCGAATGTCGCCACCGCTGTCACGGAAGGCAAAAGAAGAGGTGCGGGCCGCCACGTTGAGGCCATCCACCTGGGCCAGCAGGTTAAGGATCTCCTCGGACACACCATCCGCCAGGTAGGCCTGGTCGCTTTGCTCGGACATGTCGGTGAAAGGCAATACCGCGATGGAATTTTCCGGCGCGGAAAAGACCCGCGAGGCGCCCGCCGTCATCACCGGCTGGGCCTCGAATACGCCCGAGTAGTAGCTGAAAATACCGTAGCCCAGGCCGCCCATGGCCAGCAGCATGAAACTGAACAGGATCGCGCTTTGTGAACGGCTCAACAGGCCGGCTGAACGGGTTCTGTGGATTCCGTCAGAGCCGATATCGAAGTACCAGGCCAGCATGAATACCAGCGGGAAGCCCAGGATGGCCAACAGAACGACAACGGTGGGCAGCCAGTCGGGCAGGCGTAAGGGCTCGACCGCCGCATCCATCAGCTGCAGCAAAACGAACACAGCCACCGCGTACGCGCCGACAGTGCGCAATACTTTTCGTCTGTTCAGTTCTCCCAGCGTTGCGGAGAGAAAAGAATGGCGCTCATTCATTGGGCTGGTTTCCTGCCGTAAATCCCTCGTGGTTAGCTAATAGACGCTGCGAAAGCGAATTTAGTTTCTTTTCAAATTTCAGTTCGTCGCGGAAATCGCTCAGAGCGCCTTGTCTCCTTCCTCACCCGTGCGGATGCGGATCGCCTGCTCCAGTGGCTGGACAAAAATCTTTCCGTCACCGATACGCCCGGAGGCTGCTGAATCGGCAATCGCCTCAACGACCGCTTCAACCCGGTCATCCGGCACAGCCACTTCCAGTTTCAGCTTGGGCAAAAAATCAACGACGTATTCCGCACCGCGATACAGTTCCGTGTGGCCTTTCTGCCGGCCGAACCCCCTGACTTCGGTGACCGTCATGCCCTGGATGCCGGTCTCGGCGATGGCGTCGCGCACGTCATCCAGCTTAAAAGGCTTGATTATTGCCGTTATCATTTTCATTGGATGTTCCTTTTTATATAAAGTAGATGACATGACTCTAATCCGAGCATAATCGGGCCGCAAGTATGGGAACATGAACCGGGGAGTAAATATGATCGACCTTCGCACCATCGATGAACTCACGCGCAAGCTGGCAGAGTCCCTGCCACCCGGCCTCGTGCAGAAAAAGGAAGAACTGGAAAGCCAGTTTCGCACCGTGTTGACCGGCACCTTTGAACGCATGAACCTGGTGAGCCGCGAGGAATTTGACAAAAAATGCGCCTTGCTGGAAGAGACCCGCACCCGGCTCGAAGGCCTTGAGCGGCGACTGGCGGCACTCGACCCGGACTGAACGGCTTTTACCTACCGCCAGGCAGGGGGCTTTCCTTCACCGCGGCTGAGCCCGGCGTGGAATCATTCCCGGTATGAGTCTCGCCCGGGTCTACAGCCGCGCGGTAGTTGGTGTGACCGCGCCCGAAGTCACCGTTGAAGTTCACGTCGGCGGGGGTTTGCCTCGCGTCTCGATGGTTGGTTTACCGCAAACCGCGGTGCGCGAATCTAAAGACCGCGTCAAGGCTGCCTTGCTCAATGCCGGATTCGAATTCCCCGACGGCCTGGTTACCATATCTTTGGCGCCCGCCGACCTGCCCAAGGAAGGCGGCTGCTTCGACCTGCCTATTGCACTGGGCATACTGGCCGCTTCGGGCCAGGTCAGCGACCAGCGCTTCGAAGCATTCGAATTCACCGGAGAATTGTCCCTGGGTGGCGGGTTGAATCCCGTCAAGGGCGTATTGCCGGCCGCCATACAGGCGAAGGCAGCAAGACGGGGCCTGGTGGTGCCGGCAGACTGCGGGGCGGAAGCCGCCCTGGCCAGGAATCCGGCAACCTGGTGCGCCGGCAGCCTGTTGTCGGTGGTTTCCTGGCTACACGGCCATGAGCCGCTGGAGGCGGCCAAGGTCGCTGAATGCGTTTCCTCCGCCAGGGTAAAAGACCTGTCCGATGTCTATGGGCAGGCACGTGCACGTCGAGCGCTCGAGGTCGCAGCCGCCGGGAACCATAACCTGCTATTCACGGGGCCACCCGGAACCGGCAAGACCATGCTGGCGTCCCGCCTGCCCGGCATCCTTCCACCGATGGATGAACGGGAAGCGCTGGATGCAGCCGCTGTCGCGTCCGTCAGCCAGGCGGGGCTGAACATCGAGCACTGGGCCATCCGCAGTTTCCGTGCACCGCATCACACGGCCAGCAGCGCCGCCCTGGTCGGTGGCGGTTCGCGACCCAGGCCAGGCGAAATTTCCCTGGCGCACCACGGTGTATTGTTCTTAGACGAACTACCTGAGTTCAACCGCAATGTACTCGAGGTGTTGCGAGAACCGATGGAATCCGGCCGGATCATTATTTCGCGCGCCGCCTGTTTTGCCGAATTTCCAGCCCGGTTCCAATTGATTGCCGCCATGAACCCCTGCAGGTGCGGTTTCCACGGCGACAAGAGCGGCCGCTGCCAGTGCACCTCCGACCAGGTGGAACGCTACCGCGGAAAAATCTCCGGGCCCTTGCTGGACCGCATCGACTTACATGTTGAAGTCGGCCGCCCCCCGCGGGCCGTGCTCAACGGCAGAGGCCAGAAGCCCGAGGCAAGCGCCCCGGTACGCGAGCGCGTTATCGCCGCGCGAAATATCCAGCTTAAGCGTGCCGGCATTCCCAATGCACAGATGAGCAACGCCCAGGTGCGAAAGATCTGCCGCCTGCCAACGCCCCTCGAAAGTTTCCTCGAATCCGTGGCCGAGAAAATGTGCCTCTCGCCCCGCGCCTGCCAGCGTATCCTCAAAGTCTCCCGCACTCTGGCCGACATGGATGGAAGCAGTGCAATCAATGAAGAACATCTAGCCGAGGCTATTTCGTACCGGGGATTGGATCACGGCCCGGCCGGCCAATGAACGATTGGCCTTGAACATCCCTTTTCTGGTTCAAAAACTGTCGCTAAGGGCCAGATTCAAGCCTCTGAAAGAATATTCCCCTGCAATTCCGTGAGTTGTAACAGGTAACTGCAGGCCCGACCCCTTAGTGTCCTTAGCAACCAGAAGAAAAATGGGAAATCAAGACAAGACCGCCTGACTCACACGAAAGAATCTCTGGAATAGCCAAGCGGATTCACCCACCTCTCAGCGCATCGTGCATCCTACACCCTCCACATATGCCAAGCGGTCCAGCTTGAAAGACCCAGCACCAAAACCAGGATCGTTTGAAACGTAATGGAAGGCCCCTGAAACACAGTCATCAAATTCGATTTCAATCTGACCCCACTCGCTGACTTTTCTGTTCGCTGCAATCAGGACCTGATTGGTTTTAACATTGGGTCAAAGAGCCTGGAGGAGCATTAACACAAGAGGGGAGAAACTGAATCCAGAAATTTCTAAATCGTCAACACTCAATGTGTTTATACCTTTGATTAATGAAGAACTATCGCAGAATTCATTTCTTGTTGACCTTGCGATGTGATTTATAACAAATCTATTCGATTTTGGAATGAAATCAACCCTTGTTTTTGTAGACCTAAATATTGCGACATCCTCATTGCTACGATCAGAGGAGAATACCCACTGAGCAACGTTTCCAAACCCATCTATAAATTCTTGAATATCAGAATTGTAGTTTTCAACTACCTCTCGGGAGCTTAAATACATTCTCCCAACAAAGAAAAATGGTGCGTAATACAATTTACGTAAGGCCCGAACCTTCATCGCCGTCAAAAATGCGCCATAGTCTCGATATTCCGTTTTTGAGAGGTGGTCCCGCTTGTTTGGACAGCCAAACCCATTTCTATAAGTGGATTCCAGCCTCTGGTTTAAGCGGCCTGGGTTAAAGGCAGCTGTGAAAAATATACCTGATCTGGTGTTCTGCGTCCCAGGCTCGAATGGGGTCGTCTTTGATTGTACAGATCGAAATAACGGCGCAGTCCAGATCGTGTCTCCGAGACCGTTTCGTAGGCGTGCAGATAAACCTCTTCGTATTTGACCGAACGCCACAGCCTTTCAACGAAGATATTGTCCCGCCAGGCGCCTTTGCCATCCATGCTGATCCGAATGTCGTTCTCTTTGAGCAGGCCAGTGAACGCCAGCGAGGTAAATTGACTGCCCTGGTCGGTGTTCATGATCTCCGGTGTGCCGTAACGAGCAATGGCTTCTTCGACCGCCTCGATGCAAAAATACACGTCCATCGTGATCGATACCCGCCAGGCCAGAACCCGGCGAGTGTACCAGTCCACCACGGCTGTCAGATAGACAAAACCACGGGCCATGGGAATATACGTGATGTCCATCGCCCAGACCTGGTTGGGGCGGTCGATCTTCAAGCCGCGCAGCAGGTAAGGATAGATCGGATGTTGCGGATGCTTTCTCGTCGTCCGTGGCTTGCGGTAGAGGGCTTCCACGCCCATGCGCTTCATCAGCGTACGCACATGCCTGCGGCCAACTTTAATGCCTTCCAGAGCCAGCAGGTCGCGCAGCATGCGCGAGCCAGCAAAGGGCATCTCCAAGTGCAGCCGATCGATACGCTTCATCAGATCAAGATCTTGATCCGAAACGGGCCTGGGTGCCGCATAGACGGTGGAACGGGCAATCCCCAGTGCCTCCGCCTGGCGAGTGATCGCTAACTTGTGGGTCCGGTCTATCATCGTTTTGCGCTCAGCAGGCCGGCCTTGGTGAGCGCACCTTCTAAAAAATCATTCTCCAGAGTCAATTCACCGATCTTGGCGTGCAGTGTCTTGACGTCAACCGCTGGCGACTGTGATGAGTTAGATCCCTCAAACACCTCGCTTATGCGTTCCAGCAGTTGCTTCTTCCACTGGGTAATCTGGTTGGGATGTACATCGAACTGCTGGGACAGCTCTGAAATGGTCTTGTCGCCTTTGACAGCGGCCAAGGCCACTTTGGATTTAAAGGCCGGTGAGTGGTTCCGGCGAGGTCTTCTGGGCATGATTGCCTCCTGATATGTATGCCAATAACATGGCTCATGTCAGGCTGGAAATCCACTTAGAGCACTGTCCGATTTTTTGAGCCCACCTCT
>JAZBOH010000149.1:0-2703 GCA_036351055.1 Lysobacterales bacterium | reverse complement strand
GCACGCGCCGGGCTGACAGCCCCGGTGCACGGGCCAGTTTCAGCCAGGCATCATCCACGTACAGCAGCTCCTTGCGTCATCCTTCAAATGCGTATCTCCAAATACTCCGGGCAAAAAAAAGGGGGTGCCTGCGGCACCCCCTGCGTTGTCTTGCTGTTCAGGTGCTCAGAGGGTCTCGTCCGGGTGCTTGAGAATGTCGGCCTCGCGCACGGGGCGGTCGCCTTCCATGATCAGCGCGTAGCTGACCTCGTCAAACACGCGGAATACCATGATGTGCGCATCGAACTCGTCGGGCAATGTCACTTTATCCCCTTTCCAGGTACCGGCATCAGCCAGACTTCCTGCAGGATATTTGACTCTGTCGCGAATCTCGACACCGGGACGGAAGGCGGAAAACACATGACCTGGCTCCACACCCTGCCGTGATCCGCCTGAGATGGACACCATTTTGAGGTGGCCAACAAGCTTGTTGTCACCCTGTACGCCCAGGACACGCATGCCTTCGGGCACCACGTCCATGGCGCGCGGCTGATATTCGGCCACATAACCTTCGTCCGTGAGCGGCAACACCACGTCGCCTTCCGTAACCGGTTCCTGCGCGCTGCCGATGGTGACAATCGCCGGATCACCGGTCTTGGAAAGCATGCCTTCGGCAACCTGGTACAGCTCAAAGCCGACGATATCGCCGTAGTTCTGCGGGCTCAGGTTCAGTACGCGATCGGTCAAGGTACCGTGCCACTCTTCGCTGACCGGTGCGTGCAGGTTGTACCCCGGATCCACCGCGCGACGAATCTCGCCGTCTTTACGGTAATAGATGCTGCCCAGGCGCATGACCGCGTAGAACTCACCGACGGACCCGTCGAGACCGCGCACATAGGTTTTGTCCTGCACTGCCGCCTGGCGGCGCGTCTCCTCGTTGGCCACCACGTAGGGCAGCGCATCGTAGGCTTCCTGCGAGTTGACCATGCGGAAGTTGCGGATCAGACCCTCAATCCATTCGCGCCGGATTGGCGGAATCGGCTGGCGGGTGGTAACCCGCGTTTCCGGCGACAGGCGGACCGTGGGCCGGCCCCGGTCGACCATCAGCCTCGGCTGGCCGTCGATATAGACCAGGGAGACCTTGTCACCCGGGTAAATCAGGTGCGGGTTTTCAATCTGTTGATTGGCCTGCCAGATGGCGGGCCATTGCCAGGGATGGTCGAGGAAACGCCCCGATATATCCCACAATGTGTCCCCCTCGACTACAATGTATTCATCTGGATAGTCGTCCCTTACCGACACGTCCTGCGCCGCAGCAACCCCACACAGGAACATGGCAAGGATGAGGCAAATGAGTTTCCTTTTCACTGTCCTTTCCCCGTTTTTCTGGCTTCCAGCCATGATGACCCCCATTATGGCTCAATCGGCCGTTTTTGGTATGGCGAATGAAGTTCGCGCTTCGTTATCATAATTAAAGTTGTAAGAAAGTTCACCTAAATAGTTTTTTCGGAAAGGTTTTATGGCAACACTTGAAATTTTAGAGTTCCCCGATCCCCGTCTGAGAACCGTTGCAAGGCCGGTTGAGACCTTCGACGAACCGCTGGCCCGGCTGGTCGAAGACCTCTACGAAACCATGTATGCAGAGAAGGGCATCGGCCTTGCGGCCAGCCAGGTAGACGTTCACCAGCGCGTGCTCGTGATGGACACCAGCGAGGAGCGCAACGCGCCCCGCGCTTTCATCAACCCGCAGATCATCGCCGCTGATGGCGAACAGGTTTACGAGGAGGGCTGCCTGTCCGTGCCTGGCATTTATGCCAAGGTCGAACGGGCGGAACAGGTCACGGTCAGGGCGCAGCGCGCTGATGGCAGCGAGTTTGAGACGTCGCTGGACGGCCTTGACGCCGTGTGCCTGCAACACGAGATGGACCACCTCGACGGCAAGCTGTTCGTGGATTATCTCTCTCCCCTGAAGCGCCAGTTGGTTCGCAAACGCCTGGAGAAGGCCCGCCGCCAGGCGCGGCAGGATGCCCAGGCACCTGCGTCCCTTTGATGGGCAGCCCTGCAGCGCCGGCCAGCCCGGCGCCCCGCATCGTTTACGCCGGCACGCCGGACTTTGCCGTGCCCGCACTGCGCCGCTTGCTCGACTCGGGAGCCGAGGTCGTCGCCGTGTACACGCAGCCGGACCGGCCCGCGGGCCGCGGGCGGCGGCTGACTGCCGGACCGGTCAAGGCGCTGGCCCTGGAGCATGGACTGGAAGTGATGCAACCGGCAACGCTGCGCGATGAGGCCGCGCAGAAGGCGCTCGCTGCACTGCAGCCGGACTTGATGGTGGTCGCAGCCTACGGCCTGATTCTGCCCCAGTCCGTCCTCGACATTCCCGTTCATGGTTGCTGGAACATCCATGCATCGCTGCTGCCGCGCTGGCGCGGAGCGGCGCCAATTCAGCGGGCCATAGAGGCCGGTGACCGGGAAACCGGCGTGTGCATCATGCAAATGGAAGCCGGCCTGGACACGGGGCCCGTCCTGCAGCGGACCGCAACGGCAATCAGCGAAGATGACACCGGCGGCAGCGTCCACGACCGCCTGGCGGTGCTGGGTGGTGATGCGCTGCTCGAGTGCCTGGCGCGTTTAAGCCGCGGCGAACTGGGCACGCCCGAGGTGCAGGACCACAGCCGGGCAGTCTATGCGCCCAAGCTGAGTAAAGCCGAGGCGGAACTCGATTTC
>JAZBOH010000148.1:0-34628 GCA_036351055.1 Lysobacterales bacterium | reverse complement strand
GCGCGCTGGCTGGCTGTTCCTGGAACAGACCCGGCTCAAGGATGCGAACCGCGGCGCCTTGCCATTAAGCCAGGAAAAGCTGGACACGCTGCTTGGCAGTTTTGAACTGCGGCAGGCTTACCTCGACTCGAAAAATACCGCGTTTATCGTGATGCCGGTGCCGGACAAGAATTCCATGTTCCCGGAGTACTTGCCTGCATCGGTCCGATTTGTCGGCCCCAGCCGGTTGGATCAGTTCCGCGAAGGCATGGCGCATGCAAACTTCAACTCCGTGGATGTTCTTCCCCGCCTGAAGTCAGCGAAAGCGGCGGGTGAGGAGATCTATTTCCAGACAGATTCGCACTGGAACAGTCGTGGCGCCTGGTTTGCCTACCTGGCCCTGATGGACGGATTAAAACAGGCGGGCTACGCGGGCGGCACGGTCCTGGCCGAGTCCGACGTGGAATTTACCCGGCTCGACCCCTGGCAGCCAACCGACATCGTGAAAAACCTGTTGGGCCTGTCCGGTTGGGTACGGGAAGATCACGGGATCCGGGCGAGGGTGCATGAACCCGGTGAAATCCGTGCCTTCCGGGCTTTGGATGGAAAGGAATATGATTACCTGTACGGTCCGCCACCCGGCCAGGAGCAAAAGCATTTCAAACGCAGCACACCCCGGGACGGTTCACGGGTGCTGATTTACCGCGATTCTTACGCCAACGCGATGCTTCCGTTTTTGGTACATTCCTTCGATGAACTGATCTATGCCAGGGCGCCAAAAAACATGAGCTTCGACCCGGCGGATATCGAGCGGCACCGGCCCGACCTGGTCATTTACGAATTTGTCGAGCGTGCCCTGTTTTATGCGCCCGATGACGACTTGCTGAAAGCGGCCATGGAGAATGATGAGCGCGACGGGCAGGGCGACAGGAGTTTCGAAAATTAACACCACGAAGAAAGATATAACGGACCAACAGCCTTCCTGGAAGGGCAGCATCTTTACCCCGATCGTACTGCTGTGCCTGAACCTATTTATCTTCGGCGCGATCACGGTCTACCTGGGTAACCAGGGTGAGTTCCTGGTTGAAGACGAGGACGTTTTGCTGGTTCTGTTGATGCCGGCCATTGCCAGCATTGCATTGCTTTGTGCCTTGACCTTCCCCCTGTTCCGGCGCAAGCCATTGGCAACCAGCGCCGTGCTGTTTTTCCTGGCCCTGGTCACCTATGTGCACGGCAACCTGTTGCGCTGGGATACCGGGATCCTGGATGGCGCAGCCCTGCAAACCGGCAAGGTCTGGCCGGTCCTGGTTGATGCGCTTGTATGGCTGGTACTCGGCTGGCTGGTCTGGCATTTCCGGCGATGGATGGCGCTGCATGGCTGGAAAATCTGCATTCTCCTGGTGGTATTCCAACTGGTCGGCGCCGTGGACCTGAAGCGGAACGCCAAGGTTGGAAACCTGAAACTGCAGGAGGTACCGGAACAGCTGTACGCATTCCATGACGGTCCTAATGTCGTGCACATTATCGTGGATGGTTTCCAGGGCAACGTCTTTGAAAGCCTGGTAAAAGAAAACCCGGGTCTTGCCGAAGACCTCCAGGGCTTCGTTTTTTTCCGCGACGCCCTGACGACTTCCGCCGTGACCTACCTCAGCGTTCCAGCAACCCTTTCCGGCAAGGCTTTTGATAACAGCGTGAGTATCACCGAGTTCCAGGACGAGACGCTGGGCGGAGACAACCTGTATTCTTTCCTGGCCGAAAACGGACACGAAATCGACGTGGCCTCGCCGGTTTGGTGGAACCTGGACCGGGATTATTTCGCATCCTATTACCGCGTGCCGGCGCCGTTCGCCAGCCTGGCGGACACCATCCGGACGACGGCCTGGTACCTGCTGGATATTTCCCTTTTCCGGCAGGCGCCCTACCTGCTCAAGCCCGCCATCTACCGCAACGGGGTCTGGCTGTTTTCTAGCGAACTGTCAGAACACCCCGAGCAGAAGTTCCAGCATTTTGCTCATAGCGCATTCCTGGACGACCTGGCAGTCAACTCAAACACCCTGCGTGCCAGGCCAAGCTACAAGCTGATTCACATCATCACGCCACACGCACCGCTGGTCAGCAACCCGGATTGCAGTTTTGCAGGGAAAGAACTGGAAGGCAGTTTCGAGTCGTTTGCAGACCAGTCATTGTGCACCGTACGCACGGTGCAGGGCCTGCTGGGGCGCCTCAAAGAACTTGGCATTTACGATGACGCCCTGGTCATCATCCACGGTGATCACGGCGGCGGTGTTGCCTTTGACATGAAATCTCCCAGCGGGCCGACGAGCAGCTTCGAAGCCCTGCCTGGACAGTGGGGCAACCCGCTTCCGCTGCTGCTGGTAAAACCACCACGCGCTGAAGGGCCACTGGAGATTTCCGACCGACCTGTCAGCCTGGCCGATATACCGGCGACGGTTGCCGATTTGCTGGGCAAGGAGCAGATTTTTCCGGGCCATTCCATGTTTTCGCAAGAGCCCGCGAGCTATCGCCGCATGTATTACAGCAGCACCCAGCACCGCAACGATGCAGCTGAGAAGGGACGTTTCGCAGATTTCACCAGCTACGCGGTTGACGGCAGCATTTTTGACACGGCTTCCTGGTCCCGGCTGGAACAGTTCACGGCTTCAGCGGAAGAGCTCTCCGGTCAATATGCCTGGGGCACGCCCCTGACGTTTGGGCGCTCTGGCAGCTTCAAGCCCTTTGGTGATGGTGGCTGGACAGTTACCCGGGGCAGCGAAGTCAACTGGACCCAGGGCAAGGAAAGCGGACTGCTGATTCCTTTGCCCGCTTCGGACCGGGACCTGCGCATGAGTTTTACCGTCCGGCCCCTGCTGGCACCGGGCAAACTGGACAGGCAGCGGGTGCAGGTGACGGTCAACGGCGAACAGGTGGCACAACTGGAACTGGATGAAAACCGTTTCGCAACCCATGCTGTCGATATTCCGGCCCGCCTGATTGCAGATAACCGCATTTCGGTCCGTTTTCACCTGCCCGATGCCGCGTCGCCTCTTTCACTGGGAAGCGGTGAGGATGCGCGGGAACTGGCCCTGGCATTTATCGGGCTGCAGATCGATATCGTGGACTGAGCTGCCAACCGGCAGCAGGGCAGCCTGCTCAGGTAATTTTCTCTATCCAGAAACTGCCGCCTGCAAATGCTCTTTTGTCCGCAAAGCCCAGGGCGTTCGCGACAAGACTGTTGAATGCATGAAAGGCGTAGTTGCAGCCAAAAAACACCCTGTAGGCCGTTGAATTCATCAGCAAGGCTCTAAGCAGGTACTGTTCGTTCCAACTCCTGTTCTCAGTGATTGCCCAGTCTTTCGGGTATTCAAACGGCAGAAAGATGTCGTGTATATGAACGAAGACACCCCTGGGTAGCCGGGGCAAAATCTCGAAGTACAGGTAATTGACGTCACTGCCCGTTTTTGAAACATGTGAAGAATCGATAAAAAGAATGTCGCCGGGCTGCAGGCTGGAAAAAAAGTCACGGTCGATGGATTCCACTCGCTCGACCATCAGCCTGCTCAGGCCGGGAATCTGTTTTTTGAGGAACGCCCGCGGGTAGGGTTCAATGCAGGTGAAATCGATTTGCCCATCCAGGAACCTGTGGTTCACATCCGCCGTGAGCAGGGAAGAAAAGCCGGACCCGATCTCTATGACCCTGCCAGGGCGCAAGGCGTGTAACAGGACAAACAGCGTGCGGGAGTCAAGCCAGCTGAATTGGGAATTCTGGGTGAAATACCCGGTGGGACCTTTCTCGTGCTCCGGGTAATCGTAGTCCCCGATAAATTTCGGAAACCATTCAGCCAGCACCCGCTCATGGTTTTCATCATTGAACGATAAACCCGGGCATTCCGGTGCTTGCGCTGGCCACAACTCCTGTTGGCGTTCAAGCAAGTCAGCCGGGTCCGTGACCGGTGAATAAAAATGGCCGTTGGGGTGTGAGGCCGAAATGGTTCGAGATTTCAGCAACGGCGCTTCTTCAGCTCTGAATTTGTGAAGCAGTTGACGGATTTTCTGTTGCATGGGTCGAGTATATACCAATGGATTTCACGGATTGTTCAAGGCTGCCTGGCTCGAATCGACCTGATCTTTGCCGAGACCGGTTCGTCATCATTCCCTGTTTGTTCCTGCAGGTTTTCAAACAGGATGGAAATAAAATTCGTGCCGGGCCTCAGCGCTTCCGTGTCCAGCGGCACCGCGACGGTGAACCAGCTTCCGGTTTTTGCCGAAGCGTTGAAGGGAGCGCTTGACCAGGCGCTTGCGCCGTTCACCCGGGCGGTAAATGACTGGCTGTGTATTCCAGGCGGCAATGACAGTTCCATTTCCAACGTTCCCGGCAGGGTGTGATCCGGGATGTCGATAAGGAAAGCCAGCTGTCGGCCGGGTATCCAGGACGAATCGCGGTGCCCGACCGAGCTTCTGAGCCGGGCGCCGTACACGAAACCCTTTGCCGTTTTTTTATTGACCGGCAGGTACTCGCGCGGCGCGTGTCCATAGTCGACCATATCGCTTATCAACCACTGTCTGGCATCGTGGGCAGCCTGGCCGACCGTGTAGTCCAGGTAGGGCACCGGTTTACCGCTCCAGAAGGCGTCAATCGGGTAGTGGTGGAAATGGCGTGGCCGGGCCGCCTTGTCCGGAACCTCGAAAACCGACTCGCCTCCTTTGGGGAGCCCCGCCAGTTTCAGCGCTGTCGGCATGATGTTCAGCAAGTGGGTCGGTTTGTCGCTGAAGAAGAGCGGGCCTTGCGCGCCCCTGGCCTTGACCAGCAGTGCGGGGCGGCCGGTCCCGAGCAGGGGTTTATACATGCTGTAATTCGCCGCGGGCGATACCTGGTCGGCCGGTACGGTATTGTGGCCGTGGTCGCCGGAGATGATCATGGCCGTCTGTTCATAAATACCTTCGGCTTTCAGCCGGCCGATAAAGTCCGCGATGCCGTTCAGAATGCAATGTGCCTGGGCGAGGTAGTTGTCCCGCGCCGGTTCGAGGTAGCGCCTGAGGTCGCAGGATGCGTCCCAGCGCGGCGGTACATGGGTGCCAACATAGTGGTACCACTTGTAGACAGGGCGGTCGTCGATCACGCGTAAATTTTCTGTCCACTCCCGCAGGATGGGATCCGGTTTAGGTGAGCCCTGGTCCGTGGCGATGTCCGATAGCAGCCAGTACCCCCGGTCATAGACTTTTTCCTTCAGGAAAAGCGGTGACAGGCGGAATAATGTCATATCGCCCAGCAGGCGCAGTGAATGGGAAATATCACTTTCCCGGTGCCGGGAATAACCCTGGTTGTTGAATGGCCTTGGCTGGCAGGAATTCGCGTTTTGAGGGCAGATATAGTTCGAAATCGGCACCAGGTCGACCTGGTAGCCCGCGCGTGCGAGTTCCGACTGGTAGGACTGTTCTTTTGTTTCGGGCCCAACCCATGAATAGTCGAAACCCTTTTCCAGGGGAAAGGCCTTGCCTGTCAGCATGCTGTAGAGCGAAGGCGCGGTGCCCGGGTAGCGGCCCAGGTGGTTCGTGAACAGGGTAAAACCGTCGAAACGGGCGGCTAGTCCCGGGTTTTCCTCGAGTACCTGGCGCACGGTGTCGCCCTGGAAACCGTCCGGCAGCAGGTGGACCAGGTTGGAAACGCTGGAAAAGGCGTAAACGGAAGGATCGACCGCGGTTTCATCGTCAAGCTCCAGGCCGGCCTGCGGTGGATCGAGCAGGGCCGGTGTGAGCAACAATACAAAGGAAAGAACGGGCAGCGCGGGCAGCCAGGCAGGAATCGATTTCAGGCGGGAAAAAAACCAGAGCAACCCGGCGCCAAGCGCCAGCCAGCCCAGGGAATCCAGCCAGAAAACGGCAGAATTTGCCCGAAAATCCAGCGGCCTGCCGTCAAATACGCCAAAGCCGTGCAGGTCGTAAAGCCAGTTGCCCTGGATTGCAAGCAGGAAAGCCAGGGTCAAAAAGAAGCGGGCGACCAGGTTTCGTGCTCGTTGAGGAAAGGCCTGGCTGGCGAGCCACGACAGCAGGCTAAGCCCCACGGCCGCGATGCCTGCGTTGCGGGCCACGCTTCCGGGTGGTAATGCGATGCCGTCGATATTGTGCAGCGAAATAAAGAGCGGGGTCGCGAAAACCAGGCCGAACCAGAGAGTGAAATGGCATGAGAGCCGGGTAAAAGCGGTCTCCGCTTTTACACCTTTCTGGCTGGGCATTGCTTTACGATGCCCCATTGTGCTCGCCGCGCACCGTTCAGTGGCCTGGTGCCCGACGCGGGCTGTTGTTGACTGGTTTTTGCGCCGTGAACAGAACCTGGTTGTTACCCAGGTAAGCGAGGCGGTCCGACCACAGCAGGTTTGCCGTGACGTTTTCGAACCCTGTTTCCCGCAGTTCCGCCATCAATTCCCAGCCAAAATGATAGAAGCACAGACAGCCCTCGGAACTGACCGGGTCGCCATGGTACTCGGGAGGCAGTATATGCTGGATGTTTCCTGACTCATCAATTCTTGCCCTGACCAGGTTCTGTTCCGAGTCCATGCAAAAAGGGACCGAAAAAAGCAGGGTGCCGGTGTTCGTCAGGCAGCGCAGGCACTCCCGGAACCCCTGGAGGTAGTCGGGAACGTGTTCGAGGACGTCGAAACACAGGATGAAATCGAAAAAATTATCCGGGAAGGTCAGCTTGCCGAGGCTTTCATTTCGCACGCCAGTGTCCGGATCGGTTTTGCCAAAGGGCACCCGGTTGCCCAGGTATTCGCTGCCAAACAGGTAGCTGTATTTCTTTCGCAGGCAATGGTAAAGCGGGGTGAATTGCTCAGTCGCATAAATCGTGTGGTCCGGTTCAGCCTCCAGTTTTTCTTCGAGAAAATGGATGGCGCTTCTGACCCGGCCGTTCAGGCGGCAGCGGCGGCAAACCGCCTGTTCCCGCCAGTTGGGCATCGGTTCGCCCTTGTACACATGGGCCGGGTCCGAATACATAAAATTGGTCTTAAATACCGAGTTACGCGCGCAGACGTGGCAGAAACCCCTGCTTCGAATTTTCTTTGAATGACCGGCCAGGGTGAACTCTGCATCTCTTCTGTTGGCAGTTTCACTTGCCATGGACTGCACGTACTCCTGGTATTCACCCAGGTTCTCCAGCGTGCTCACTTCGAGCGGGGGCGGTGACTCGTGGGCCTTTTTCCTGGAAAAAATATGTGCAATCGAATGGGCTTGCATACCGGAATTGTACGCTCAGAGAAGCAAATCGAGCCACAATCCGATATTCCGACCGGGCGCGTCGATGCCGGATCCGTGTTCGCGGTAGTCATTGTCGCCTAGGTTTTGCAGCCTGAGGCCGGCAGCTATGCGCGCGCTTGCCTGCCAGCTGAACAGCAGGTTCAGGGTGCCGAAACCGGCTGTACCCTGCGGGTTGATGCGCGGGTCGCCTGCGTCACGCGGACTCAGCCGGTCCTGGCGGCTGGCGAAGTCCAGGTAGGGTTCAAAACGCAGCTTTTCGCCAGGGCGCCAGACCAGGCCGAGGCGTCCGTTCAGGGGCGGCACGCGGTCGGCCGGTGTGCTTATTCCGTTTTCTTCCGTTTCGTCGCCACGCGTGTAATTGACTACGGCGTAGATCTCCCAATCATCGTTGTGGATATAGCGTAAGCCGCTCTCCAGGCCATACAGGCTGGCTTCGCTCAGGTTGTCGCTCTGCACCACCTGGCGTCCTTGCGGGGTGACGTCCCCTGTAAAGCGGCTGCTGATCTTGTCCCGGTAATCCGAGTACCAGGCGAAAGCTTCCACTTCCCAATGCGTGCTGGACATCTTGGAGCCCAGGTCATAACTCCATACCGACTCGGGTTCGAGGTTCGGGTTGGGAATATTGAAGCGGTTGCCCGGTCGCGAGCCGAGGGTGCCAAGGTCAAATATATTCGGTGGCCGGAATCCTCTTCCGATGTTGGCCAGCAGGCGCACACCCCCGTCCAGTTCGTAGCTGAAATGCACATCACCGGTCAGGTCGGATGGTGTCAGTTTGACCGTATCGATTTCCTCGGTGGCGGGCAGGCGGATATCGAAAGCGCTGTAGCGCAAGCCGGCATCCAGGGTCAGCCGGCTCCATTGCCAGCGGTTCGAGGCATAGGCGGCCAGGCTGTCCATGGTGGAACCGTCGGGGTAGCGGCCGCGGGAACTCCGGTTTTCGCCGGTTTCGCTGTCCGTCCGCTGCCGGCTGCTGGATACCGAATCGCTGTAATACTCGAAGCCCCAGACCAGTTCATTGCCGTTTTCGCCCCAGGGGGAATTGAACTGCAGGGTCAGTCCGTCCATTGTGCTTTCGCTGTCTTCTTCGGTCAGCACGGTTTCGCCGTAGTCCTGGGTCAGGCGGTCGTCGGTGATGACCTGGCGGGCCAGGTGGGCCTCGAAGCGGCTGAACCAGGCAGCGTCGCTTTCCAGGCGGTAGCGGGTATGCAGAAATTCACGCCGGTTTGGTTCGAACCAGTACTGTTCGGAGGAGGGGGTCTGCTGGCCGAAACCGGGTACGAGTTCGTCGACACGCGGGCTTTTTGGCTGCTCCAGGTACTGTGCAGAGAGCATCAGTTCGGAATGGCCACCAAAATTCTGCCGCCATTTCAGGTCGGCGGCACGCACCTCGTAGCCACTCGGGCGGATGCTTTCTCCACCGCCGGCTTCTCGGTTGCCGTGGTCCTGCCAGGTCACGCCGCCGGAAATCACGCTGTTCTCATGACCCGTGGCAGCCTCGGCGCGGCCGATGATGCTGGAATCGACGCTGTTATAGCTGCCATAAAGCCTTCCGCCGGCCTGCCAGCCGAGGCCGTCGAAGGCGGGTTCCCGGGTCAGGACCTGCACCACGCCACCCATGGCGTCGGCGCCGTACAGGGAGGGGGCGGAGCCGCGGACGATCTCGGTGCGTTCCGTTGCGTAGGCATCCACCAGGCCCAGGTACTGGTTGGGCGCGTTGCGGAAAAAGGCGTTGTTCAGTCGCATGCCGTCAACCAGGTGCAATACTTGCGAGCCCTTGAGTCCGCGGATAATCGGGATGCCCTGGCCGGGCGTGGTTTGCTGGAAAAAGGCGCCGGGCACGCCGCGCATCATCTCCGCCAGCATCTCGGGGGCCAGGCGCTTGATGTCCTCGTCGCTGATCACGGAAACGGCCTCGGCCACCTCCAGTAGCGACTCTTCCATGCGGGTGGCGGTAACGATCACGGATTCCATGGTACGGTCCATGTCCTCGTAATCGTCCAGGCTCATGGCCGCGGCGCCCGCCAGCAGGGAAGGGCTGGCCAATAGCAGGAGCGGGGCGACGAATCGCCCCGCTTTTTCAGAGCCCTTGATCATGCGCTCAGTCCGTTGACGGTACGCCCCGTCCCGGGGTCCATGGAACGCCACTGGCATCCAGTTGCCCGCGCAGGGCCGGCAGGTCGATGTCGAGAACCTGCTGCAGTCGGGTCTTGACGTCTGCGAACAGGGATTCTGCAATTTCGACAGAAGCCAGGTGGGTGGCGGTCGGGCCGTAGGTGGAGCGGAAGGTTCCCATCAGGGCCGGCTGGATGCGGCCGTTGATGGAGACCGGGCCGGGATCACCGTAAAGCTCGCGCCTGTCGTTACCTTGCAAGATCTCCTGTACCGCCTTGAGTTCCAGTTCAAGCCGGTTTGCCTCGTCCCGCAACGAAGCCGGCGCCGAGGAGCGCAACAGCGTGGACTTGATCGCGCCGATTTCCGTCAGGGCGGCGTCGACCGCCGTAGCGGCGCCCTGAACCTGCCGGCGCAGATCGTCCAGCCTGAGGTTGAACGCCACGACTGCATCGGGCTCGGCGCCCTGAAGGCCGTGCTCGACAATGGAAACGACGTTGAAGGACTGGTCCTGCTCGAAGTCGATCAGCTGGCCGTTGACCCGCTTTGCGATCTTGACGGAATAGCTGCCCGGCGCGGCCAGCGGACCGGGGAAGTTGATGTAATCCGGTTCGTTATTGCGCGGGGTCCAGGGGCTGGATTGCGGGTAACGCAGGTTCCAGGCCACGCGGTGGATGCCGGCGCTGGTCGGGCCTTCGATTTGCCGAACGACTTTTCCGTTCGCATCGCTGACCGTCAGTACAATGGCCGGAGTTTCCTCGAGTTCTTCCTGGCGCAGGGCCTGCCAGCCGGGGTAGGGCGTGTCTTCACCCTCTTTCGCCAGTTTCTTTTCGCTTTCCTGGCGGCTTGCCTCGGTGGTTTTCAGGCTGTCTTTCAGGTAGTAGGTGAAAATAGCGCCGAACGGCGGATTGGGTCCGACAAAAAAATCGTCGCCCTGGAAGGCCTTGCCGTTTTCACGCCAGGCGCCCAGCGGCATGCTGGGGATATACCAGGGCGCGTCCTTCACCGGGAACAGGATGTTGTCCTGCTCCAGCGCGGCCTCGTCGATCAGCCGCAGCGGGCTGTAGTCATCGAGGATCCAGAAACCGCGGCCAAAGGACGCGGCCACCAGGTCGTTTTCACGTTTCTGGATCGCCAGGTCGCGGAACGAGATGGTCGGTGCATCACCGGACAGTTGGACCCACTGCTTGCCGCCGTCCACCGTGAAGAAGACGCCAAATTCGGTGCCTGCGAACAGCAGCCCCGGTTTTTCATGGTCCTGTACCAGGCGCCACACCACGTGGCGTTCGGGCAGTCCCTTGCCGATGTTGACCCAGGTGCCGCCCCGGTTGGTGCTCTTGAAAATATAGGGCGCGAAATCGCCGGACTTGTGGTCATCGACCACCGCGTACACCGTGTTGGCGTCGAACAGGTCGGCCTTGATGTCGTTGACGAAGTAGTCGTCGGCCACGTCGGGAAGGCGTTCGATCGCCCGCCAGCTTCCACCGCCGTCCTCGCTGACATGGATGCGCCCGTCATCGGTGCCTGCGTACAACAGGCCTTCTTTCACGGGAGACTCTGAGAGCGAAGTAATGGTGCTGTATTCCGACATCGCCATCAGGTCCCAGGCCGAATCGATGCTCCACACGCGGCCCATCATAGGCAGCGTGAGCCGGTCGCGATCGTGCGACAGGTCTTCACTGATGGCCGTCCAGCTATCGCCACGGTCGTCGGAGCGCCAGACGCGCTGGCTGGCGAAGTAGAGACGCTTCGGATCATGCGGGCTGATCAGGATCGGTGAATCCCAGTTGAAGCGGTCCGCTTCTTCGTCGGCGGCAGGCTGGGGCTTGATGTAGACGGTCTGCCCGGTCTTGCGGTCATAGCGGACCAGGTTACCTTTCTGCCATTCGGAGTAAACGATGTCCGGGTTGGTCGGGTCCACGGCGGGCTGGTGCCCGTCGGCAAACACGGTGATGAACCAGTCGCTGTTACGGATTCCGTTAACGTTCATGGTGCGGGAAGGGCCACCCTGGGTGGCATTGTCCTGGGTTCCGCCATACAGGTTGTAAAAAGGCTCGTCGTAGTCCACCGCCAGCTTGTAGAACTGCGTAAGCGGCAAGTTATCGATGTAGCGGTAGGTCGCGCCGCCGTCAAAGGACTCGTAAAGACCGCCGTCGGTGCCATACATCACGTAGTCGGGGTCATTCGGGTCGAAAGCCATCGCGTGGTGGTCGCTGTGCTTGTGGCCCATGGGCTGTGGCACGAAGGTCTTGCCGCCGTCGTCCGTGATGTGCAGCGTGGCGTCCATCTGGTATACGCGGTCCAGTTTGTGCGGGCTGGCAAAAATTTCCTGGTAATAGTGCGGGCCGGTGCCGCCGGAGAGGTAATCACTGCGCTTCTCCCAGCTGCCGCCAGCGTCGGTGGAGCGCCAGAAACCGCCTTTGCGCGCGCCGAGTTCGATGGTGGCGTAAACCATGTCGGGGTCGATGGGTGAGATGGCCAGGCCGATCTTGCCCTTGTCTTCAGACGGCAGTCCGTTGGTCAGTTCCTGCCAGCTTTGGCCACCGTCCGTGGACTTGTAAATGCCGGATTCGGGGCCGCCGTTCATCAGCGCCGCCACGTTACGCATGCGCTGGTGCTTGACCGCGTAGAGCACGTCCGGGTTGCGCGGGTCGAGGTGGACCTCGTTGACCCCGGTGTATTCACCGCCGCTCAGGATGCGCTCCCACTTGGCTCCGCCGTCGGTGGTCTTGTAGAGGCCGCGGTCGCCGTCTCCGGACCACAGGGGGCCCTGCGCCGCGACATAGACCACGTTGGAATCACGGGGGTCGACGCGGATCATGCCGATGTGCTCGGATTTTTTCAGCCCCATGTTTTTCCAGGTCTTGCCGGCGTCCAGGCTCCGGTACACACCATCGCCGTAACCGACATGGCGGCCGCTGATATTTTCGCCAGTGCCGACCCAGATCACGTTGTGGTCGTTGGGGTCGATGGTAATGGCGCCGATGGAATAGGAACCCTGGCCGTCAAAAACCGAGGCCCAGGTGGTGCCGCGGTTGGTGGTTTTCCAGACGCCGCCGCTGCCGACGCCAATGTACCAGGTGCTGCGGCGTTCCGGGTCGACCGCGATATCCGCGATACGCCCGGACATCAGGGCGGGGCCGATGCCGCGCCACTTCAGACCACTGAAAGTCTGCTTGTTCATGCCGGGTTTGACGTCTTCGGCCTGGATCGGTGCACTGAAAAGCGATATTGCAAAGATACATCCGAGCGCCAGGCGCATGAGGAATTTGGTCATCAGGTGTCTCCGGTAATTCGGTTCGCGGGTGTGTTTCCCGCCGCTTGAACTTGTGGTGATTTTTGTCAGAAATAATCCTTGAGATTATGCCATATAAAGCGTTTCGCTTCCCTGCGCCTGGCGACACCCGATGGCGTTTGTGCCCAGGCGCATTTCTCAGCTGCCCTGTGTCTGTTGCAGCCGGCCAGGTTGGCTGTAAATTCATTGAATTAGCTTAAAGACTGCAATATTTAAGTAAATAATTTTATACTGGCCACCGGCTTGATCTTCAGGGAATCGAGGATAATGACAGGCACTTCAGGTAGCAGGGTCGCGGAACTCAAACCTTCCTCCGGCCATATCGAGAGAAATCCCGGCATGCCGTTCAATCCCGACCTGTTCGGGCGCATACGCATCAACCGCAGTGCGGTCGAGAGACGCGCCGGCACGTTGGGAGCCCGCCGGGCGGTGAAGAAAAATCACCAGGCCGCGTGGCTGCTGCGTGCACTGAGTTGTATCGACCTGACCACGCAGGCCGGCGATGATACACCCGGCAGGGTGAGGCGCTTGTGCCAGAAGGCGATGCAGCCGGTACGCAGAGACATCCTGGAATCACTGGGTGTCGCCGACCTCGGCATCACCGTGGGGGCCGTCTGTGTCTATCACAACCAGATCCGCACGGCCGTATCGGCCCTGGAGGGAAGCGGTATCCCGGTTGCTGCGGTGTCGACGGGGTTTCCCGCCGGGCAGATCCCGATGCACCTAAAGCTGGCGCAGATTCATGAGTCGGTGGCCGCCGGAGCAAAGGAAATCGACATCGTCATCAGTCGCCCATATGTACTGACCGGCGACTGGCCAGCGCTTTACGACGAGATCGTGGCCTACCGCGAAGCCTGTGGCGGGGCGCATCTGAAAACAATCCTGGCCACGGGTGAACTCGGGACCCTGAGCAATGTGGCCAAGGCGAGCTGGGTGTGCATGATGGGTGGTGCGGATTTTATCAAGACCAGCACCGGCAAAGAGACCGTGAACGCCACTTTGCCGGTCAGCCTGGTAATGGTGCGCGCCATCCGGGACTACCTGGACCTGACCGGGCACCTGGTGGGCTATAAACCGGCCGGCGGTATCAGCAAGGCAAAGGAAGCCATCAACTACCTGGTCCTGATGAAGGAAGAGCTGGACAAGCGCTGGCTGCGACCTGAACTGTTCCGCTTTGGCGCCAGCAGCCTGCTCGGTGATATCGAGCGGCAACTGGAACACCAGGCAAGCGGGAATTACTCGGCAATTCACCGGCACCCGGCGGGTTAAAAAGGGAAGAAAAACACCATGGAAATAAGAGACCTTTTTGAATCGATGGAATACGGCGCAGCCCCGGAAGATCCGGCCAAGGCGCGCGAATGGCTGGATGAACGCAAGGGCATACTCGACCACTATATCGGTGGGCGCTGGCTGACACCGGCCTCGGGCGAGTATTTTCCTTCGCACAATCCCGCGACCGGAAACCTGCTGGCCACCGTGGCCGATGGCAACGAAACCGACGTTAACCGGGCGGTGGCAGCCGCTGCCGATGCCCTGGAAGGCTGGGTGGCGATCGGCGGCCACGGCAGGGCCCGTTACCTGTATGCCATGGCGCGGCATATCCAGAAAAACGGGCGGCTGTTCGCCGTGCTGGAAAGCCTGGACAATGGAAAACCGATTCGTGAATCGCGAGATGTGGATATTCCGCTGGTAGCCCGGCATTTCTATCACCACGCGGGCTGGGCCCAGGTGATGCGCGAGAAGTTGCCGAATTTCCGGCCGATCGGTGTGGTCGGGCAGATCATCCCGTGGAATTTTCCGCTCCTGATGCTGGCCTGGAAAGTGGCGCCGGCACTGGCCATGGGCAATACCGTAGTCCTGAAGCCAGCCGAATTTACCTCGGCAACCGCGGTTCTATTTGCCGAGATGTGCGGTGAAATCGGGCTTCCGCATGGCGTGTTCAACGTGGTCCTGGGCGATCACAAGGCCGGTGAAGCACTGACCAATCACCCGGAAGTGGGGAAACTCGCGTTTACCGGCTCAACTGAGGTCGGCCGCATCCTGCGCAAGGCCACGGCCGGCACGGGTAAAAAACTGACGCTGGAGCTGGGTGGCAAGTCACCGTACCTGGTGTTCGAAGACACCGACCTGGACAGCGCGGTCGAAGGGCTGGTCGACGCCATCTGGTTCAACCAGGGCCAGGTATGCTGCGCGGGTTCGCGCTTGCTGGTGCAGGAATCCATCGCCGAGCGCCTGCACAAAAAGATCAGGCGCCGCATGCAGCGCCTGGTGGTCGGCAGCCCCATGGACAAGGGGGTCGACATCGGCGCCCTGGTTGACACGCAGCAATTGGAACGGGTCACCCACCTGGTGCAAACCGGTGTCGAGGAGGGCGGTGAACTGTGGCAGCCCGAGTGCGTGCTTCCAAGAGGCGGCTGTTACTACCCGCCGACCCTGATCAGTAACGTTCAGCCCGCCTCGACACTGGCGCAGGAAGAAATCTTCGGGCCTGTACTGGTTTCCATGACGTTCCGTACACCCGGGGAGGCGGTCGCGCTGGCCAACAACAGCCGTTATGGCCTGGCGGCCAGTGTATGGACCGAGAACATCAACCTCGCGCTGGACGTGGCGCCCCGGCTCAAGGCGGGTACCGTCTGGGTCAATTGCAGCAACCAGTTTGACGCGGCGTCCGGTTTTGGCGGTTACCGCGAATCCGGTTTTGGTCGTGAAGGCGGGCTGGAAGGCATTTATGAATACGTCAAGCCGTTCTGGGAGTCCCGGCTCAGCAAGGACCCGGTACAGCAGTTGCCGCGGTTTGTTCCGGTCGAAGAGATACCGGGACACGAGGCCCCGGAGATAGACCGCACACCCAAGTTGTACATCGGGGGCAGGCAGTGCCGTCCGGATGGCGGCTACAGCAATGCCGCTTATGACGCCACGGGACACGTGGTTGCCGAGGTACCGGCCGGTAACCGCAAGGACATTCGTAACGCGGTCGAAGCGGCCCGCAAGGCAGAGGGCTGGAGCAATGCCACCGCGCACAACCGGGCGCAGGTGGTCTATTACATTGCAGAAAACCTCAGCGCGCGGGCCGGCGAATTCACGCGGCGCATCATGGCGCTGAGCGGCAAGGACGAACCCGCCGCGCGCGCCGAGCTGGACCTGTGTATCGAGCGCACCTGGCACTACGCGGCGATGGCGGACAAGTTCGACAGTTGCGTACACGCGACCCCGTTCCGCAATGTGACGCTGGCGATGAAAGAACCGCTCGGCGTGATCGGTATCGTGGCGCCGGAAGAAGCCGGCTTGCTCGGCTTCGTTTCCACCGTGATGCCGGCGGTCGCCATGGGCAACCGCGTGGTGGTGGCGCCGTCACAGCATTACGCGCTGCTGGCGACGGACTTCTACCAGGTGCTGGATACCTCCGATGTGCCCGGCGGCGTGATCAACATCGTCACCGGTGACCAGGACGTATTGGCCGAGACGCTGGCCCGGCACCTCGACATCGAAGGCATGTGGTACTGGGGAAGCCGTGCCGGCAGCAAGATGGTCGAAGAGCAGGCGGCCGCATCGATGAAGCGCACCTGGGTCAATTACGGCCTGTACCACGACTGGGAAGATTCCGAGCAGGGGCAGGGCGAATCTTTCCTGCGCAAGGCGACGGAGATCAAGAACATCTGGATTCCTTACGGCGAGTGAAATAAGGAGTCTCGCTTCCCTGCTCCCGCACCTGCGATGCGGAAGGCGGCTGCGCTCAACGTCAATTCAGAAAAACCTCTGGTGCCGCTTTCCGCGGCACCAGCCGGTTTGAAGAGTCAGTCCGTGGCGACGCCCAGTTCCATGACGACCCACTCGCCGTCTTCAGATTCCACTTCCTCGGGCTCACCAAGCTGGACGCGGCCTGGGTCGAGATCGCCTGAAGCCAGGAAGGCGTCGTAAATGGCCTGCGCCCGCATGTTGGCCAGCGCCGTCAGTTCCTCCGTTCCCACCGGCTCGGAGGCCACCAGGCGGTCGCGCAATTCGCCGGCATAGGCCAGTTCGTCCAGCACCGGTTTTCCTTCGGGCTCATCCGCCGGAGGGCTGCTGTGCATTGCCTTGAGTTCATCGAGAGGTGATGCCGGGAAGCGTTCGGCGTAAAGGACTTCCAGCAGTTTACGAATTTCCTCGTTCAGCATCTCGCTGTCGTTGCGCTCTTCGCTTGGGTCCCGCCCAAGGCGCTGCCAGGCCGTTTCACGAAGTTGCAGGTATTGCAGCGCGGCGGTATCGATCGCCTGGTCGAAAACACCGTTGATTTCCACCCTGAGTTCGGGCCGTTTTTCCAGCGCCTGCTTCAGCTGAGCCACCATCTCCAGTTCGGGCGGGGTCAGGTCGTGGCGCCCCGCGAGGAACTCGAACTGCCCGAAGTCCTCGGAATCGACGCCGATCAGGCCGCCCAGCAACTTGAACGGGGCCGTGACGACCTTGGTGATGAGTCCGGCGAAGGCTTTCCAGATCACGCCGCCGATCTTGAACTCGGGGTCGTTGATGTCCCCGGTGACCGGCAGGTCGATGTCGATGACCCCGTTGTCGTCCTTCAACAGGGCGACGGCCAGCCCCAGTGGCAGGCTGACGGCATCCGCGCTTTCCACTTCCCTGCCCAGCACCAGGTCGCTCAGTACAACCGAATTTTGTCCATCCAATTGCCCGCCGTCGATGCGGTACTCGAGGTCGAGGTTCAGCTTGCCTTCATCGATCTCGCGGCCGGCGAACTGGACCGAATAGGGCGACAGGCTGGTCATCAGCAGGTTGCGAAACTCGACGGTAACGTCGGTATGGGCAACCGGGTCGAGCAAGTTCATGCCGCCTTCGATGCGCGCCAATCCGTATTCGTCGACCTGGCCTTCCAGCCGGATGTTCGCGGGTTCGCTGCTCGCACTGTCGATCGTCGATACGGTTCCGTCCAGCTTGGTGACCCGGGTTGCGAAGTGAAGCGGCAAAGAGAGGTCGGAGAAATCCATGGAGCCGTCCTCGATCAGGATGCCGCCGATGACAGCGGACCAGCCCGGAACCTCCGTGGAGGCCGCCGCGGCGTCTTCGCCCGCGGTCTCCAGCAGCAAGTCGCCGACGTTGGTGCTGAGGTCTTCCCGGATTTCGATGCGGCCATAAGGCTGTCTGAAACGCAGGCTGGAGATTTTTGCGCGCGCCTCGGCGCTGTCGATCTCGTAGCGATCAATCTCCATTGTTTCCCAGGCCAGCAGGGGTTCGTTTTCGATGGCATCCGTGACCTCCAGGGCGGAAATACCCAGGGCGCCCGACAGGCTCACGTGACCGTCCGCCGTCAGGCTGAAGTCTGCCTCGGTGCCAAAAGTTCCGCTTTCAACCGCCACGGCGAGCTGCTGTTGAATATATGGCTGTGCAGGCGCGAGAGGAATGCCCGCGATCCTGGCTTCACCGTTGGCCGAGAGCGCCGGCAAGGCGACCAGTTCGCCGTTGAAGCCCATGCTTCCCCCGGCCGCGAGTTGCAGTTCAAGCTCGAACGGCATCGCGGTATGGTCGCTATTGTCGATCCCTTCCAGCTTCAGGTTCAGGCCCTCTATAGACTCGGAGACCGCCGGCTCGATGCTGCGGTCCGCCAGCTGCACCCGCCCGCTTTGCAGCTCGAAGGTATCGACGGCAATATGCCAGGCGGGAGTGGATGCGTTGCCGGGGCCGGAGTCACTGCTTTCCCCAAGCAATTGCATCAGCCCGGGCTGTCCGTCTTCGCCAAGCCACGCGTCCAGGTAAGGCTCCTGCAGCAGGATGCGTTCAAAATGCAGCGTATTTTCGGGGTAGCGGAACGTGCCGCCGGTCGTCTCCAACGCGGAGAAGGAAAGGAACTCCGATGCAGGCGTCAGCCCGGAAACGGTTACCTCCATGAGTTGAGATTGCATGTTTTCCAGGACAACGCTGATCGAGCCGTCTTCGGTCTGCTCGAGTCTATAGTCGGTGCGGGCCGACAGTCGCGCCCCCAGGGAATCCAGCGGGAACGCGGATTTCAGGTAATGAACGATTGGGTCGAGATGCGAATCCTGAAGGGTAAAACGGCCGCTTGATTCCAGCGGTTGCAGTTTCAGGCTGCCTTGCCAGCTCAGCAGGGCGCCCTTGGCGAGACGGACTTCAACGCTTTGCTGGCCACTCCGGTCCGGCAGCGTGTTGAGTTCCTTGATGTCCACCGTGACCGGTCCTGCCGGGACGTCCACCGTGACCCCGGGAACGTGGTCACGGAACAGGAGGCTGCCGTTCCTGATCGAAATGAGACCGATCAGCAGGCGCGGCAGTTCGCCGGAAGACTCCTGCTGCGCCGGTTCCGGGTTGAGCCGTTCAATGTCAGCCAGCAACCTGGAAAGGCGGTTGTCTTCGGGTGTAAAGCGCTCTAAGAAAAAAGGCGCGCCGTCCAGGCTGAATTCACGGAACGTCCAGGCCCAGCGGAACAGGCTCGACAGCTGGAAGTTGACAAACAGGTCGTCAAAGGAAAAGAGTGCTTCGTCATCCCTGTCTTTCAATTCGAAGCCTTCAACCTGCAGGCTCAACACGTAAGGGTTGAAGCGGACCGGCCCGATCACTGCCTCGCGGTCCATGCTGTCCTTGATGTTTTTCACCACCAGGTGGGACACCAGAGCGGGCACCAGGAAAAACCCGATGACCGTGTAAAGCAATACGGACACGACGGCCCAGAAGCGTTTACGCCGGTAGTCCAGCCACGGGGACCAGCGGGAACTTTGCCCGGTTTCTGGTTTCTCAGGGGTTTGGGAAATGTCAGGCATGTCGGCTCACCCAGTGTAATTTGCTCTCGTTATCAGGTTATCATTTTTGCCAATCCGCTATACTATTCTAGTCGTTACAAGAACTCCCTGGGCCATAAACCTTTGATTAATACGCGCCACATTTCGATCTTGCTCAGCCTGTTGCTGCCTTTCCTGGCCTCATGTGCTGCCGTGGTGGCATCGGCGGGAAGCGGCGTGGCGGGTAATCTGAATTCGGCCATTCTGAACCAGGACGATCCGGAACTGGTGCGGGATGGGGCACCGGCTTACCTCTTGATGCTGGACAGCTTTGTTGAAGGTGCGCCCGACAACGTGGCCGTGCTGAGCGCGGCCGCTGAACTCTACGCCGCCTATGGTGTGGTGTTCGTGGACAATCCCGTGCGTGCGCGCAAACTCACCACACGCGGGCGCGCCTACGGGCGGCGCGCACTATGTTCAGCCAAAAAGGACATCTGCGGCATGTGGAACGAGACCTACGAAGGTTTTGGCATCCGTTTGCAGGAAGTGGGCGAAAAAGAGATCGAGGCCCTGTATACCTTCAGCCTGAGCTGGATCGCCTATATCCAGGCCCACGCGGACGACTTTTCGGCCCTGGCGAAACTACCCCTGGCGCAGGCTGCGTTTCGCCGGGTGCAGGAGATCAACCCGCGTTACGAGGAGAGCAATATCGAACATTTCCTGGCGGTACTGGACACCATTAGGCCACCTGCGCTGGGTGGTGACTTCGAGTCGGGGCAGGCGCATTTCGAACGCGCACTGGCCGCTTCCCAAGGCAAGGACCTGAGCATCAAGGTCGACTACGCCAAGTACTACGCCCGCACGCTGTACGAGCGGGAGATGCATGACAAACTGTTGAATGAAGTGCTGGCCGCAGACCCGGTTCAGCCAGGCTTTACCCTGTTCAATACCCTGGCGCAGGAAGAAGCAGAGCAACTGCTGGATAGTGCCGACGACTATTTCTGACGGAATCCCAAAATGCCCCCCATGAAAAACATTTTTCTGCTGGTTTCCTTTTGCCTCGTGGCCTGGACGGCCCCCCTTGCCGCACAGACGCTGAAAATCGCGACCATCGCGCCGGAAAGCTCATCCTGGATGAAGGACATGAAGGCGGGCGCCAAGGCGATCGAACAGGGCACGGACGGCCGCGTCAAGCTGAAGTTCTACGGCGGCGGCGTGCAGGGCAATGACAAGCAGGTCCAGCGCAAGATGCGGACCGGCCAGTTGCATGGCGGCGCGTTCTCCTCCGGCGGGTTGAACCGTTTCCAGCAGGACGCCGACATTTTTTCCCTGCCGATGCTGTTTCGCACCATCGACGAGGCGCGTTACGTGCGCAATGAACTCGAGGCCGAAATCCGGCAGCGCCTGGAGGATGCCGGTTATGTCAATTTCGGCCTCGCCGCGGCGGGCTTTGCCTACATGATGTCGAACAAGCCCGCGGCAAACCTGGATGATCTGAAAGGACAGAAAGTCTGGATTCCTGAAGGCGACCCGGTGGGCTTCGCTGCTCTGCGTGCACTGGGCGTGGCGCCGGTCGTGATGCCGGTAACCGACGTGATGACGGGCTTGCAGACCGACCTGCTCGACAGCATCACGGCTCCGCCGGTTGGCGCCGTTGTATTCCAGTGGCACACGAACCTGAAGTACATTGCCGACGTGCCGATTGCCTATGTTTATGCGGCACTGCTGGTCGACAAGCGGGTTTTTTCAAAAATTTTACCGGAAGACCAGGCCGTGGTGCGTGAAGTAATGGAAGGCATCTACCGGAAATTCGACAAGTACGGCGTGTCGGACAACGAGCAGGCAATGCAGGCCCTGCTGGAAAGCGGGCTGGAGAAACTTTCCCCCAACGCGGCAGAGGTTGCAGAATGGAGCAAGGTCGTCAACCGGTCTCACCTGGAACTGGGTGAAGAAGATGTCTTTGATATCGCGCTTTACGAGCGCATACAGGCCCTGCTGGCTGAATACCGCAGCGGTCAATAAGCGGGCAGGAACTTGAGCCGCATCGAATCGATTCTCTCCCGCCTCGAAAAAGCGGGCAAGATTGGCGAAGACGCCATCCTGGTGCTGATCCTGACGACGATGATCCTGCTGGCGGCCGGCCAGATTATCCTGCGCAACTTCATGGATATCGGCTTTATCTGGGCCGACGAGATGTTGCGCATGCTGGTGCTGTGGCTGGCGGTGGCCGGGGCCGTGGCGGCGAGCCGAAACGACAAGCACATCAATATCGACGTCCTGAACCGTTTCCTGCCGGAACGGATGGCGCTGGTGGTCAAGGTACTGGTGCACCTGTTTACCGCGATTGTGTGTGGCTCAGTGGCCTGGCACAGCCTGGCTTTTGTGCAGATGTCACGTGAATTCGAAGACGTTTTGCTCGGCAGAATACCCGCCTGGATCCTGCAGGCGGTGCTGCCTGTCGGTTTTGGCCTGATCAGCTGGCGCTACGGCGTGTTTACGGTGAAGGAAGTTCTTCGCTTGTTCCACAAGGCTCGTCCGGCGTGATCGTTGTCGGCCCGATCCTGATCCTTCTGGCGCTTTTGGGTGCGCCGCTGTTCGCGGTGATCGCGGCCAGCGCGATGTTTGGCTTCAGCAGGGAAGGCATCGACCTGCAGGCCATCGCGATCGAGTTCTACAGCATCGCGGAAATGCCGATCCTGCTGGCCATTCCCCTATTCACCTTTGCCGGCTACCTGCTGAGCGAAAGCGGTGCGCCGCGTCGCCTGGTGCGCCTGACCGGCGCCCTGCTGGGCTGGATGCCGGCCGGCCTGGCCATCGTATCGCTGGCGGCTTGCGCTTTTTTTACCGCCTTTACCGGTGCCTCCGGCGTGACCATCATCGCCCTTGGCGCCCTGCTTTTTCCGGCGCTGCAACAGGCCGGGTACCCGGAGAAATTCAACCTCGGCCTGGTGACCTCGGCGGGCAGCCTGGGCTTGCTCTTCGCCCCGTCGCTGCCCCTGATCCTGTACGGTATCGTGGCCGAGATTCCGGTCGAAGACCTGTTCCTGGCCGGAATCCTGCCCGGCTTCCTGATGATCCTCTTGCTGTCCGGCTACAGCGTCTGGAAGAACCGCGCAGTGCGCGTGCCCCTGTCCGACTTTTCGTGGAAAGAAGTGCGCAGCGCATTGCGCGAGGCGATGTGGGAAATTCCGCTGCCGATCGTGGTGCTTGGCGGTATCTACAGCGGTTATTTCGCGATTTCCGAAGCCGCCGCCGTCACCGCGCTGTACGTTTTGATCGTTGATGTATTCATTCTGCGCGAGATTTCGCTGCGTAAATTGCCGGATATCATGCGCGAATCGATGGTCCTGGTGGGCGGGATCCTGGTCATCCTCGGCATGTCGCTGGCCTCGACCAATTACATGATCGACACCGGCGTGCCGCAAAAACTCCTGGAATATGTCAGCCTGATGGTGACCAGCGAACTCAGCTTCCTGCTCCTGCTGCTGCTGTTCCTGCTGGTGCTGGGGGCGATCCTGGACATCTTCTCGGCCATCGTGCTGGTGGTGCCGCTGATCCTGCCGGTCGCCATGCAGTTCGGTGTCGACCCGGTGCACCTGGGCATCGTGTTCCTGGCCACCATGCAGTTGGGCTACATCACGCCGCCGGTTGGGTTGAACCTGTTTATCGCCAGTTACCGCTTCGACCGTCCGGTGGTTGAACTGTACATATCGACCCTGCCGTTTTTCATTTTCCTGCTGATCGCGGTGGCCATCATCACCTTCTGGCCCGGCCTGTCCCTGGCCCTGCTGGGCTGATGTCTGAAAAAGAGGTAAACTGAAGGCATGAAATGGCTTTCCCTGGTCCTCGTCCTGCTGGTAGCGGCCCCCGTGCCGCCGGCTGTTGCCGCCTGTGAAATGCCGCAAGAGCAGGGTGCCCCGGCCGAACCGGGTCAAGATGCCAGGCCAGCCAGCGAGCATGACTGCTGCCCCGGTGCGCCAAAGCCTGCCGATGAACCGGACGAACATTGTGATTCCAGCGCCCATTGCAGTGCCTGTTTTGCCGGCGCCAGCGTTGTTCCGAGCGCGCCGCTGACCGTTATCGCCTTTCCGTTAAGCACCGAATTTGACTCTCTGGCCATTTCTTCTCCACCCAGCCACGACCTGCCGCCTTACCGGCCTCCCATCTCCTGATCCCGGATTGAATGACGGGCTCTGCCCTGCGCAGGGTTGTTGTGCGTGCACACCATGGCTCGCACAGAAAAAGATCGGGAAGACGATATGAACAAGATGACTTTGGCATGGCTTGCCGCCCTGCCGACCGTATTTTTACTGGGTTATTGGCTGAACGGCCATTTGGCCGTTACGCCGACGACCCCGCCAGGCGAGGGTGCCGAAGAATCAGAACCCCAGGTCCTGTACTGGGTTGCTCCGATGGATCCTCAATACCGCCGCGACAAGCCGGGCAAGTCACCCATGGGCATGGACCTGGTCCCGGTTTATGCCAGCGAGGAAGCCGCCGCGGCGGATGTTGATTCCATCCACATCAACCCTGCGGTGGAAAACAACCTCGGTGTGCGCACGAGCGTGGCCGAATTCCGAGTGTTACCTGAGACCGTGCAGGCCACGGCCCACGTTGCGTTCGACGAAAACCGGCAGAGCCATGTCCATGTTCGCACGCCGGGTTGGATCGAGAGCCTGGCGGTTGAGTACGTGGGTGAACGGGTAAAGAAAGGCCAGTTGCTGTTCGAGTTCTACGCACCGGAAATCGTCAATGCCCAGAAGGAATACCTGCATGCCAGGGGCAGGGGGGAAGAGAGCATACGACGGGCGGCTCGGGAAAAACTGATCACCCTGGGCGTGCTTGAAGAAGACATCGAGCAACTGGACCAGCGCGGGACCGCCGCACAGACCATACGGGTCCGTGCAGCCCAGGACGGCGTTGTCGTCGCCATGCACGCGCGGGAAGGCATGTACCTGAAACCGGAGATGGATGTGTTTTCCCTCGCAGAGTTGTCCAGCGTCTGGATGATTGCCGACGTGTTCGAGGTTCACGCCGACGCGGTCCGGCCGGGACAAAAGGCGGAAGCGCGTCTGAAGTCGCTTCCCGGGGACGGCTTCAGTGGAGCGGTGGACTACGTTTATCCCGTGCTCGATCCCGAGACAAGAACACTCCGTGTACGGTTGAGTTTCGCGAACCCGGACGAACGGCTCAAGCCGAACATGTACGGAACGGTCACCATCACCGGCGGGGAGACTGAAGCGGTACTGGTCATTCCCCGTGACGCCCTGATCCGGACCGCCGATAACAACCGCGTGATCGTGTCGCTGGGCGAGGGGCAGTACCAGGCACGCGAAGTCCATGCGGGCAGGGAAAACGACCAGTGGGTTCATATAATCGAAGGCCTGGAGGTAGGCGAGCGTGTGGTGACTTCAGCCCAGTTCATGCTCGATTCCGAGGCCAGTCTGAGCGCAAGTTTGAGACGTTTGCAGTCTCCGCAGGAAAGCGGTGAAGCGGATGGCCATCCGTTCATGGACCACGCGGGGATGCATCATGATTGATGCCATTATCCGCTGGTCGCTCGAAAACCGTGTCTTGGTGCTGCTGATGTCGCTGGTCCTGGCGCTGGCCGGGATAGACGCGATGCGAAAAACACCGGTTGACGCCATACCCGATCTTTCCGATGTCCAGGTGATCGTCAAGACATCCTTTCCGGGGCAGGCCCCGCGCGTGGTGGAAGACCAGGTCACCTATCCGCTGACCACGGCGCTGCTGTCGGTGCCCGGGGCCAAAACCGTTCGCGGCTATTCCTTTTTTGGCGATTCGTACGTGTACGTGCTGTTCAAGGACGGCACCGACATCTACTGGGCGCGATCCCGTGTTCTCGAATACCTCAACCAGGTATCCGGCCGCTTGCCGGATGGCGTAACGCCCGCCCTGGGCCCGGATGCGACCGGGGTCGGCTGGATTTACGAATACGCGCTGGTCGACCGCAGCGGCCGGCATGACCTGGCCGCCCTGCGTTCGATACAGGACTGGTTCCTGAAATTCGAGTTGCAGACCGTCGAGGGCGTGGCTGAAGTGGCCACGGTGGGTGGCATGGTGCGCCAGTACCAGGTCGTGGCTGACCCGGACGCCCTGCGTGCGCACGGGATTCCACTTTCGCGGTTAGAGCGTGCGATACGGCGGGGCAACAGCGAGGCCGGTGGTGCCCTGGTCGAGATGGCCGAGGCCGAGTACATGATTCGTGCGACGGGCTACCTCCAGTCTGTCGAAGACCTGCGTAGCATTCCATTGGGGCGAAATCAGAATGGGACGCCCCTGTTGCTGTCCGATGTCGCCGAAATCCGCGTCGGGCCACAGATGCGCCGTGGAATTGCCGAGCTGAACGGTGAAGGCGAAGTGACCGGGGGTATCGTGGTGATGCGCTACGGGGAGAACGCGCGCAGCACGATTCGCGCGGTGCAGCTGAAATTGAAGGAACTGGAAAAGAGCCTGCCCGATGGTGTTGAAATCGTCGACACCTACAACCGGGCCTCGCTGATCGAGCGTTCCGTCAGCACCCTGTCGGAAAAGCTGGCCGGCGAGGTTATCGTGGTGGTTATCGTCTGTTTTCTTTTCCTTTTTCACTTCCGTTCCTCGCTGGTGATCGTGGTCAGCCTGCCGCTGGGCATACTCGCGGCCTTGTTGCTGATGCGCTTACAGGGGCTGAACGCCAACATCATGTCGCTGGGCGGCATAGCGATTGCTGTGGGGGCGATGGTCGACGCGGCCATCGTCATGATAGAAAACGTGCACAAGCGGATGGAGCGGCCCGGCTACCGCAGGGAAAATCACTGGGACGAGGTGGGCCGGGCGGTCGTGGAGGTCGGGCCTGCGCTGTTTTTTTCGCTGTTGATTATCACCTTGAGTTTCCTGCCGGTGTTTACGCTCCAGGCCCAGGAAGGCCGGCTGTTTGCCCCCCTGGCGTTTACCAAGACCTGGGCGATGGCGGCAGCGGCGGTGCTTGCGGTCACACTGGTTCCCGTACTGATCGGGTATTTTGTGCGTGGCCGGATCATTGCAGAGGAGCGCAACCCGTTGAACCGGCTGCTTGTATGGGCTTACCGGCCCCTGATCGGCCTGGTCACGCGCTTTCCCCGCGTGGTCCTGCTGCTGGCCCTGGCCGTTATGGCCAGCGGAGCCTGGCCGCTGGGCAAGCTGGGTTCCGAGTTCATGCCGGAACTCGATGAAGGCGACCTGATGTTCATGCCGACGACCTTCCCGGGAATATCAGCCGGGAAGGCAGCGGAATTGCTGCAGCAAACGGACAAGCTGATCATGTCGGTGCCCGAGGTCAAAAGCGTATTCGGAAAAATCGGCCGGGCCGAAACGGCCACGGATCCGGCGCCGCTGACCATGATCGAGAGCGTGATCCAGTTTAAACCGGAGAAGGAGTGGCGGGCTGAAATCACCATGCAGGACATTCGCCGCGAACTGGACGAGCGCGTACAGTTGCCCGGCCTGAGCAATGCCTGGGTATGGCCGATCAAGACGCGCATCGACATGCTGGCAACGGGCATCAAGACGCCGGTCGGTATCAAGGTCTCGGGGCCGGACCTGGATGTCATCCAGGCTATTGCTGCGCAAATCGAATCGGTCATGAAGGCTGTGCCGGGTACGGCGTCGGCATACGCTGAACGCGTGGCCGGCGGGCGTTACCTCACCATCGACATCCAGCGGGAAAAAGCCGCACGTTACGGGCTGAACATCGCGGACGTGCAGGCGGTCATCCGCACGGCGTTGGGGGGTATGACGCTGACGGAAACGGTTGAAGGCCTGGAGCGCTACCCGGTCAACCTGCGGTATCCGCGTGAATACCGGGATTCGCCCGACAAGATACGGAACCTGCCGGTCGTGACAGCGGGTGGGTTGCAGATCCCATTGGGCGCGGTGGCCGCGGTCCGTGTCGAAGACGGTCCGGCCCTGATCAAGAGCGAGAACGCGCGCCTGACGGGCTGGGTGCTGGTGGATATCGAGAATGTCGATGTCGGGACTTTCCTGCGGGACGCGCGCGCCGCCGTTGACGGCGCCATTGAACTGCCACCCGCTTACGCCCTGTCCTGGTCGGGCCAGTATGAATACATGGAGAGGGCGAAAAAGCGCTTGATGACCGTCGTCCCGGCCACCCTCATTGTGATTGTCCTGTTGCTGTTCCTGAACTTCCGCAGTATGGCGGACGTCCTGATCATACTCGGCACCCTTCCGATGGCGCTGGTCGGCAGCCTGTGGTTGCTTTACCTGCTGGACTACAACCTTTCGGTCGCTGTTGGCGTGGGCATGATCGCCCTGGCCGGTGTCGCGATCGAACTGGGGGTGGTCATGTTGCTTTACCTAAAAATATACATGAATAAATACTTACAAGGTATTAATAATAAAGAATATAAAATATCTGAAGAAGGCGTAAAGGAAGCCGTGAAACAGGGCGCCTTAAGACGGCTCAGGCCGATCATCATGACCGTGGCCACGATTTTCGCCGGCTTGTTGCCGATCATGCTGGGTGGCGGAACCGGTTCCGAGGTGATGCGGCGTATCGCCGCGCCGATGGTGGGCGGCATGCTGAGCGCCACCGTGCTCGCACTGCTGGTGATACCGGCTGTTTTCCTTCTGCGTTACCGCCCTAGAGCCGGACGCGGCGCAACCTGAGCGCGTTGCTGATCACTGAAACGGAGCTGAAACTCATCGCAGCGGCCGCGATCATCGGGCTGAGCAACAGCCCGGTGACCGGGTAGAGGATGCCGGCCGCTATCGGCACGCCGACCCCGTTGTAGACGAAGGCGAAAAACAGGTTCTGGCGGATGTTTTTCATTGCCAGGCGGCTGAGCTTGCGTGCCTGGGCAATACCGCGCAGGTCGCCCTTGATCAGGGTCACGCCGGCGCTTTCCATTGCAATGTCGCTGCCCGTGCCCATCGCGATGCCGACATCGGCAGCGGCCAGAGCAGGGGAATCGTTAATGCCGTCGCCGGCCATCGCCACGCGGTGGCCTGCGGCCTGGAACTCGCGAACGACCTCGAGCTTCTGTTCCGGCAGTACACTGGCCCGCACATCGTCGATGCCCAGCGGACCCGCAACGGCTTGCGCCGTGACCGCGTTGTCGCCCGTGACCATGATGACCCGAATCCCCTCATCGTGGAGTTCTGAAATAGCGTCGGCGGTACTCTCCTTGACCGGGTCGGATACGGCGAGAATACCCGCCAGGCCGCGATCGACCGCGGCCCAGACGATGGTTGCACCACGGGCACGCAAGCGGTTCGCTTCCTTCGCCAGTGACCTGGTGTCAATGCCCCGGCTTTCCAGCAGTGCCTCGTTGCCCAGGATGACATCCTGTCCGGCGACCCGGCCGCTGAGACCCAGCCCGGTGTGGGATTCGAAAGACGCCACCTCGGGCCGTGTTCCGTTACCGGGATTGGCCGCTTCGGTGAGGGCAGCGGCCAGGGGGTGTTCGCTGTGGCTTTCCAGCGCCGCGGCGATCTCCAGGAGTTCATCCCGGTTGCTGCGGGAAGTCGCAATGACTTCGCCCAGCACCGGCTTGCCTTCGGTCAGGGTGCCGGTCTTGTCGACCAGCAATACATCCACTTCCTGCATCAGTTCGATGGCTTCGGCGTCGCGGAACAGGATGCCGTGGCGCGCACCCGTGCCGGTGGCCGTGACGATGGACATGGGGGTTGCAAGGCCCAGTGCACAGGGGCAGGCGATGATCAGCACGGCCACGGAGTTGATCACGGCAAACGCCATTGCAGGTTGCGGGCCGATCAACGCCCAGATCAAGAAGGTGATGATGGAAACTGCGATAACGGTGGGAACGAACCAGGCAGCGACCTTGTCGGCCAACTTCTGTATCGGCGCGCGGCTGCGCTGGGCGTCGCTGACCATCTGCACGATACGGGCGAGCAGGGTGTCTGCACCCACTTTTTCCGCCCGCATCAGCAGGCTGCCCGTGCCGTTGAGGGTGGCGCCGATCAGCATATCGCCTTCGACCTTGGCAACCGGCATCGCTTCCCCGGAGATCATCGACTCGTCTACCGTGCTTTCGCCCTCCAGCACGATGCCATCGACCGGGATTTTTTCCCCGGGGCGCACCCTCAGTTTGAACCCTGCCTGCACCTGTTCCAGCGGAATTTCCCGCTCGTGGCCGCAGTCCGTGAGGCGCAGGGCGGTTGCCGGGGCGAGGCTGAGCAGGGAACGGACGGCCTCGCCGGTCCGGCTGCGTGCACGCAGTTCGATGACCTGGCCTAACAATACCAGCGCGACGATCATTGCCGCCGCTTCGAAGTACACCGCCACGTGCCCGGAGCCATCGCGGAATGAACCCGGAAACACCGAGGGAACAAGGGTAGCGATGACGCTGTATGCAAACGCCACGAAAACGCCCAGCCCGATCAGGGTGAACATGTTCAGGTTTCCGCTGCGTATCGATAGCCAGGCGCGCTGGAAAAACGGCAGTCCGGCCCACAGACAAACGGGCGCGGCCAGCGCCAGTTGCAGCGAGGGGTGATGACTACCCCCGAACATGCCGCCCATCGCCACCAACATCAGTGGAATCACGAACAGCAGGGAAACCAGCAGGCGCTTGCGCATGTCCCGGTACTCGGGGTCATCGGCGACATCCGCCGAAGGCATCGTGCCGGGCGCCAGAACCTGTTCCAGCGCCATGCCGCAAACGGGGCAGGCCGCCGGTACATCCGAAACCACGCCGGGGCACATGGGGCAGGTGAACTTGCCGGCAAGACCATCCCCGGGCAAGGCCCCTGCGTCCTTTACTGCGGTCTTTCCGTGGCAGCCATGCTGTTTTTCCTGGTGTCCGCTCAAGGTCTTTCCTTCGTTGTGCTCCGGGTCAAGCATGGCTGATGTTGTGAGAATTTCAAGCCCCAATCACGATCTTAATCAATGCAAAAAGGGGGGCATGCCTTGATAATTCGGCCCAATCTGAACCGTTTTGATCCGAGGGTCGCAACAATGGAAAGACCGACAGAGCTCAGTTATTTCAGGGGCGCAAACGAACCGGAACTGGTCAACGAGACCATAGGCCAACGGCTGGCGAAGACCGTTGAGAGGTTCCCCGACGGGGATGCATTGATATCCCGCCACCAGGGTATCCGCTGGACCTATCGCGAATACGCCGAACAAATCGGACGGCTCGCAACCGGTTTGCTGGCCCTGGGTATAGAGCCAGGCGATCGCGTGGGCATCTGGGCGCCCAACTGCTACGAGTGGTGTGTCATGCAGTTTGCGACCGCGCGTATCGGCGCCATCCTGGTCAACGTGAACCCGGCTTACCGCGTGTTCGAACTGGAATACGCGCTGAACAAGTCGGGCTGCAAGGCCATTGTCGCCGCCGAGTCATTCAAGAGCAGCCGGTACCTGGAAATGCTGCAGGACCTGGCACCCGAATTGGAACATTGCAAACCGGGCGCACTGCAATCCGCCAGGCTGCCGCATCTTAAAACCATCATCCGCATGGGCGAAGAGAAGACGCCGGGTATGTTCAACTATGCCGAGGTCTGCATGCTGGGCGGTTCGGACGATCGTAGAAAACTGGCTGCAACAGAAGCCGGTCTGTCGCCACAGGACACGATCAATATCCAGTTCACCTCGGGCACGACCGGCAACCCGAAAGGCGCCGCGTTGACGCATTACAACATTCTGAATAACGCCAACCAGGTTGCCCACGGCATGAAGCTAACCGAAAACGACCGCCTGGTCATTCCAGTGCCGATGTATCACTGTTTCGGAATGGTGTTGGGCAAACTGGCCTGCGTCGCCAGTGGCGCGGCAGCGATTTTCCCGTCAGATGCTTTTGAACCCGGCCAGGTGCTGGAAGCCGTTCAGGAAGAGGGCGCCACCGCGCTGCACGGTGTGCCAACCATGTTTATTGCAGAACTGGAGCACCCGGAGTTCGAGCGCTTCGACCTGTCGACGCTGCGCACCGGCATCATGGCCGGCGCGCCGTGCCCGGTCGAGGTAATGAAAAAGGTCATCAACCGCATGAACATGGCCGAGGTCCTGATTGCCTACGGACAGACCGAATGCAGCCCGGTCAACCACATGACGCTGGCGGACGACCCGATTGAAAAGCGCGTCGAGAGCGTGGGGCACGCGGTTCCGCACATCGAAGTGAAGATCGTCGATGAAAACGGCGATATCGTTCCTTTCGGAGAACGCGGCGACATCTGTTCCCGCGGTTACGCGGTGATGAAGGGTTACTGGGGTGATGCAGAAAGAACGGCGGAAACCGTGGATGAGGACGGTTGGCTGCACTCCGGCGACCTGGGCGTAATGGACGAAGAAGGTTACGTGGCCGTGGTCGGGCGCCTGAAAGACATGATCATCCGCGGCGGCGAGAATATCTACCCGCGTGAGATCGAAGAGTTTCTCTACACGCATCCGAAAATCCAGGACGCCAAGGTGATCGGCGTGCCGGATGAAAAGTTCGGCGAGGAAGTCTGCGCCTGGGTCCAGTTGAAAGAAGGCGAAACACTTTCAGAAGACGAGATCCGTGCTTTCTGCAAGAAAAACATCGCGTATTTCAAGGTGCCCCGTTACATCAGGCTGGTCACCGAGTTTCCAATGACCGTGACGGGCAAAATCCAGAAATTCAAGATGCGTGAAACCATGCAGGAACTGCTCGGGAAGGAGGATGCCGCCTGAGGCCCCGTTTCTGGCAACAAAGGGCTGCATTCGTCCAGGAGTCATCGTAAACTCTGGGCATGCTTAAACTCCGCCACCCTGTTTCGCTGCTGCTGATCTGCCTGCTGGTGATGGCCGGCGTTCTGCGGAGTTTTAACCCGCCAGCCCCGGTGGAGGCAGATTCGGCTGACGTGGTGTTTTCAGCGATTCGCGCGGAGGCCATTCTGCGCGATCTGCTGCAGGAAAACGAACCGCACGTCGCCGGTTCACTTTCCAATGCGCGGGTGCGTGACCGCGTGCTCGCGCACCTCGAAGCGGCCGCCTACCAACCCCAGGTCCAGTCCAGGTTCCAGTGCAACCCGGTATTTGGCAGCTGCAGCCCGGCAGAAAACATCATCGCGGTCAAGCCAGGCACCGATGGCAAGAATGCGTTGCTCCTTACCGCACATTACGACAGTGGCTGGGCTGGCCCCGGCGCGGCGGATGACGGCGCCGGTGTTGCCGCCATCCTCGAGATCGCGCGCATGGCGGCGGATTACCCGCCATTCAAGAACGACATCGTTTTCCTGATAACGGACTCCGAGGAAAATGGCCTGATCGGCGCACGGGCCTTCGCCGACCACCACCCGCTGTTCAAGAAGGTCAAGGCCGTCATCAACCTGGAGGCCAGGGGCGTGACCGGTTCCAGCAGCCTGTTTGAAACCGGCGAAGGCAACCGCAGCATCATCAGGATATACGCCAAAAATATTCAACGGCCGTCGGCCAACTCACTGGTTTACGAAATCTACAGGCGCATGCCCAACGACACCGATTACTCCGTGTACAAGGGTGAGGGTGTCATGGGTTTGAACTTTGCCTTCGCCGGGGGCGTTGCACTGTATCACTCCGTGCTCGATGATCCCGATCACCTGGACCTGGGCAGCCTGCAGCACCACGGTGACAATACCTGGAGCCTGCTGAACGCCCTCGGAGACCGCAACCTCGCGAGTATCGTCTCGAAAGAAGATGCCGGTTACATCGACGTATTCTCCCGGTGGATGATTCACTACCCGGTGTCCATAACCGGAGGCCTGGCCCTGTTTCTCGGGGTGTGGGTGATGATCGCCATCGCGGCGGCATTCCGCAAAGAATTCCGCTACCGGCAGTTACGCTGGGGCCTGGTCGGGGTGCCGTTCCTGATCCTTGCGGTGCCGGTGGCCGGCTACCTGATGTCCTGGCCGCTCGGGCATTGGCCCGACCTGCACCCGCTGGAACACCCGTACCCATGGGCCGGCCGCGTGGCCCTGTTACTGGCGTTGGCCCTGGTTCTCTACACCACCTTGAAACTGTTTTCCGGGCGCGTATCGGCCTGCGCCTGGATGGTCATCGCCTGGTTCCTGGTGTTCGCTCTTGGCATGGTATTGACAAGCAGGATGCCAACCGCGTCGCATATTGCGTTGGTGCCGCTCGCCGCATTTGCGCTGGGCTCCGTGGCTGATGTTTTGCGCCGGAAGTCGCCGGCGCCCTTGCTGGTTTCGTCGCTTGCCGGTTTTACCGCCGCGGCATTCATTTCCTGGAACCACTTCTTCCTGTTCGGCGCGGTGGTGAACTTTGACCGGTCCGGGATATTGATGGCTCCCCTGGTGCTGATGTTGCTGGTCGCCATGCCCATGTTGCTGGCCTGGGCGAGCAAAAGGGATCTCGACTGGTGGCCTGCCAAGTGGTTGTTGATCGCCCTGCTTGCGGCCTGCACCCTGCAGTACTTCACGCCGGGATTCAGCGCGGAACGTCCGCGCGACATGAACCTGATGTACAGTGAAACCGAGGGCAACGACAAGGCCTACGTGGTGTTGGAGAGTCTTTTCCGTACGCCCGACAGGCGATACGCGAAAAAGCACCTGTTCGAGACGGTCCGGATCAACTCCGGGCGTCTCGGGACGGTCGAAAGACCTGTCCGGGAGGTTGAGCCACTCGGCTTGCCCGGCGTCAGCCTGACCCAGACCGAGGCCGTCCCCGAGGGTGGAAAATGGCGCCGGGAACTGACCTTGCAACTGCCGCAGGAGTCCCCGTACCTGTTATTGACTCTGCCGCTCGACTCCGGCCTGAGCATGGCTTGGGTGAACGGGGAGTTGGCGCTGGATACGTCCCTGAAAACCAAGCGGCCGCGTTCGAGCCTCCAGCTGCGGCTGGTCAATCCGGGCGAGCAAACCATTCGCATCGAGTTGCTGAGCGACCGGGCTGCGCCGTTTTCCCTCGCGGCAGTAACCTGGCACGAACTGCCGCCCCTGCTGGTCGCTCCGTTCATGGGAAATTGGCCGGACGACGCCCAGCCCTACCTGTACGGACCGCGCGCTGAAAAAATCCAGGAATTCGAGATCCGCTAGCACGGTGGCTGACCTTCCTGCAGAACGAAGAGGACTCCCTGGCTGATGGACTACCAGGTCATTCCGGTCACCGCAGCCGACTACCGCAGGCTGGCCAAAAAGCGCCTGCCGCGTTTTCTTTTCGATTACATCGATGGAGCAGCCGGGGAAGAAGTCTCCATGGTTCGCAACGTGAACGAGTTGCAGGAAATCCGTTTACGGCAGCGGGTGATGCGTGATGTCGGCAACATCGACACCGCAACGACCATGCTGGGCTTCGAATCGAG
>JAZBOH010000147.1:0-67148 GCA_036351055.1 Lysobacterales bacterium | reverse complement strand
GCAGATCGGCGGAACAGCCCTTGCCGGGGATGACTACGAGTCCCTGGATAACCCGGTCTTTGTGCCGGCGGGTTCGGTCGAGCATGAACTGCTGGTGATACCGGTCGACGATGAAGAGATCGAGCAGAACGAAACGGTCCAGGTCACGGTCATGCCGGGCCAGGGATATATTTTTGCGACCGGCAGTGCGGGCCAGGCCGTCGTCAATATCGCCGACGATGATATCGAGGAGCCACCGTTTACCGGCGGCATCGCGGTCAACCCGACCAGTGGCCTGGTGACCGACGAGGACGGCGCCACGGCGCAATTCACCGTCGTATTGCAGAGTCCGCCGACAGACCCGGTCAGCATCGGGATGGAAAGTTCCGATACCACCGAGGGCACGATCAACCCGATGGCGCTGGAATTCAACACGTTCAATTGGAACACGCCGCAGACGGTGACCGTCACCGGCCAGCCCGACGACGAGGAAGACGGCGACCAGGCTTACACCGTGATGGTCAAGCCGGCGGTCAGCAACGATGTCAATTACGCCGGAATCGACCCGGCCGACGTCTCGGTGGTCAATACCGACACGACCCTGCCGCCAGAGCCGGCCAGCGCACAATTCACCCAGTCTGTTTACACGGTCGAAGAGGAGGAGGGCGTGGCCCAAATTTTCGTGCAACGGCTGGGTAACCCCGATGTCGCGCTGAGCGTGCAGGTTTCGACGGCCGACAACGCCGAGGGCACAACGGCAACGGCCGGTGAGGATTACACGCCTCTGTCCAACGTGGATGTTTCCTGGGCGGCGGGTGATACGGAAGACAAGATGGTCGAAATCACCGTGTTTGAAAACGTGGACACCGTTACCGGCAAAAATGAAACCGTTGAGTTGCTTCTGAGTGGCCTGGACATGGATGACCAGACGGCCAGCCTGGAAATCGTTTCCGACATAGGTGATGACATCGTCGGTGGCATCACCGACGGCATGCTGCCGCCGAACCAGCAGGACATCGTCAGCGTGATCCTCGATACCTGTCCCCTGGGCGGTAACGCGGTTGACTTCCAGGGTCTTTGCACGGCCCTGGTGTACTCGGCGGCCGACGGCAACCCCGTATCCGAGGCCATCAAGCAGACAACCCCGGATGACGTCGCGGCGGTTCGCTCCAGCGGCATGCAGACCACCAACGTGCAGGTCACGGCCGTTGACGGCCGCCTGGGTACCCTGCGAGGCGGTGGTGGCGCCGGTTTCAGCGCCTCCGGTTTCAGCATGAACTACGGCGAGTTCGCCATGAGCGGTGACCTGATGAAGAGCTTTATCACGGCGTTCGACCAGAACAACCCGGACTTCATGCACAACAACGCCAACCAGGACGACAGCAACATCCTGGACGACTTTGGGCGTTGGGGCGCATGGATCTCAGGTCGCGTGGTATTCGGTGAGAAAGACCCGACCACCAACCAGGTCGAGTACGATTTCGACACGGCGGGTATCACCTTCGGGCTGGACTACCGTTTCACCGACGAGATTGTCGCGGGTGTCGCGGTGGGTTACGCCAACACCGATGCAAAACTCGGACAGGATGAGGGTGACCTCGATTCCAAGGGTTACTCGGTCTCGCTGTACGGCACCTGGTTCAAGTCGGACCGCTTCTACATGGGCGGCTCGCTGGGCTATGGCAGCAACGACTACGACCACCAGCGTAATGTCCGTTACACGATCGAGCGCCCTGAGACCGGCACTGAATTCCTGCCCGACTTTGTCTTTGACGTGGACCAGACCCTGGGCGCCGAATACGACGGCAGCCAGTTCAGTGCCTCCTTGAGCGGCGGCTGGGACTTCAACAAGAAGGGCTGGACTTTCGGGCCGGCCCTGAGCGTGAGCTACGTGGACGTTGACGTCAACGACTACGACGAGTTCTTGCTCAGTTCGAACATGCCGCAGCCATTCGCCAGCAGCGGCTGGGCCGTGCATATCGACGACCAGAACTACGAGTCCCTGCAAGCCGCGATCGGCTTTGCGTTTACCAAGGCGGTCAGCGCCAGCTGGGGTGTGTTCATTCCGCAGGGTTATGTCGACGTGGTGTCCGAGCTGAAGGACGGCGGCACCCTGGTCACCGGGCAGTTCATCGGTGACTTCAACGATGCCCGCTTTGCGCTCGAGACGGATGATTTCGAAGAGACTTTCGTCCGTGCGGGCCTGGGCTTCGGACTGATCCTGAAGAACAACAAGAGCGCCTACCTGATGGTCGATGGTGACTTCGGGCGGGACCTGTTGTCGACTTATTACATCAACGCCGGCTTCCGCTGGCAGTTCTGATGCCTACTGGCCGGCCTGTTCGCGCAGGTCGGCCAGCTCTTCATTGCCGGGGAAATAGTGCGCGGCGGAATTGAGCATCCTGCCGGCTTCCAGCTTTTCACCGTTTTCGAGCAGGCTCTCGATGTCTGCAATGACACCTTCCAGTACCTGGGCGAGGCCGGCTGTGGCATCGGGGTTATGCGGTTGCAACTTCAATACGCGGTGATACAGTTCAGCCGCGTTGGCGTTGGCGACCGGGGGATCGATCAAGCGTCCCACGGCGATAAAAGTGGTGGCTGTATTCAGTAACTCCTCGATGGTGCCCGCCGTTTCCGCATCGACCGGAATGACCTCTGGGGGTGGTTCGGGCATCATCTGCCAGGCCGTTACGCCCGCGCCGCCGATCACCAGGGTGGCGATGACTGCCAGAATGACCTTCTTGTGGCCCTTGACCGGATGTTGCGCATGCGCGGCCGGCATTGGCCCCGACATGGGTGCGAGCAGGACCGTGGCGTCGTCTGAATCATGTCCGCCGCCGCCCATGATGCTGCGAATGTCCTGCAGGAGGTCGCCCGCGGTCTGGTAGCGGTCGCCCGGGTCCTTGGCCAGCAAGCGGTCAAGCACGGGCTGCAGGTGGCTTACGCCACTAGGCAGTTGCGGGATTGGGGCCTCCATTTCCTTGCGCAGGTCGGCGTAACTGCCGGAAACGCTGTTAAAGGGTTTCGTGCCCGTCAGGATTTCGTAAAAAACGATACCCAGGCTGTACAGGTCACTGCGGCCATCGATATCCGCAGCACCCAGCTTCTGCTCGGGGCTCATATAGGCGGGTGTGCCGACGGAGTAACCGGTCATGGTCAATTCGCGGTTTTCTGTAACCGACTTGGCAATGCCGAAGTCGGACAGCACGGCCTTCCCTTCCGAGTTGAACAGGATATTGGCCGGCTTCAGGTCACGGTGAACCACTTTCTTGCGGTGCGCGTAGTCCAGGGCGTCGGCCATTTCGGCCAGCAGGCGAACGGCTTCCTGGGCGCTGAACAGCTGCTCCGGTGGTATGCCGCTTTCCGCAAACTCCTGCTGCTTGCTGCGGATGTGGTCCTTGAGCGTGCCGTCTTCGAGGTATTCCAGGACCAGGTAATAATTATCGTCCACCACGCCCATGCTGTGGATCGAGACGATGCCGGGGTGGTCGAACTTGGCGGTGTCCTTTGCTTCCGCCAGGAAGCGGTCGCGGAAACTCGGGTCATGCGCCAGCGAGCGGTTCATCACCTTCATTGCCACCTTGCGGTCAAGGGCTTCGTCCACGGCCAGGTAAACGCGGGCCATGGCGCCTTCGCCGAGCATCTCGATGATTTTGAATCCGGGAATCTCGGGGTGTTTGGGGTTTGCGTTCACGAAAATCGGGGCCATTTTTTATTGTCGAATGCGCTATCTTAGCCTGAGTAAGGGCGCGCCGGAAGCGGTATGGTTTAGTGCAGGCCGGGTGCGGCGCGGGGCAGGGCACTTGTAGCCTTGTCTCGGCGCCTCTATCTATGAGAATGTCGAGCGTCGCCGGGGACGGCAGACCGCTGCATGATCAAGGCAATGAAAGCACCAGACCGGAGGGTCGATGAGCAGGCAAACCCAGGCGTTCAATGAACTGGTCCAGTTGATGGAACTGGAGCAACTCGAGGTCAACCTGTTCCGCGGTGTAAGCCGCGATATCGGTACCGAGCGCGTGTTTGGCGGGCAGATACTGGCGCAAGCCCTGCTTGCCGCGAGCAATACCGTGGAAGGCCGGATCGCCCACTCCCTGCACGGTTATTTTCTGCGCGCAGGGGACCACGCGGCGCCGGTGGTCTATAACGTCGATCATACCCGGGAGGGCAGGAGTTTCTGCTCACGCCGGGTCATCGCCATTCAGCACGGCCAGCCAATTTTCACCCTGGCCGCGTCTTTCCAGGTTGAAGAGCAGGGCCTGGAACATCAGTTCGGGATGCCGGCGGTGCCGCCTCCGGAACAGGTTCCGCTGATGCAGGAACTGCCGACTAAAGATTTCGAGCACATGCCGGAGAACATCCAGCGCTGGCTGGACCGGTTCGGGCCGTTTGAATTCCGCGCCGTGCGCGGTGCGGACCCGTCCGACTGTTCCTCGCAGCCACCCCACAAGGACCTCTGGTTCAAATTACACGGCGACGTCGGTTGTGACCCGCATATGAACCGCGCCGTGTTGGCCTACGTTTCGGATTTTCACCTGGTGGGCACGGCGACCTTGCCACATGGGATTTCATGGGTCCAGGGGAACCTGATGCTGGCCAGTCTGGATCACGCCATGTGGTTCCACCGCGATTTCTGCCTGGACGACTGGCTGCTCTATAGTTGTGACAGTCCCAGTACTTACGGTGGCAGGGGGCTGGCGCGGGGCATGATTTACGATCGGCAGGGCCGCCTGGTGGCCAGTTCGGCGCAGGAAGGTGTAGTGCGGGTCCGCAAACAAACGGAAGAGACTGGAGAACAAACCGATGAGTGAAAGAATCGCCTATTTTGCCGCAGGATGTTTCTGGGGCGTTGAAGACCGGTTTCGCAAGACCCCTGGCGTGGCCGATGCAATATCGGGTTACATGGGTGGCCACGTGGATAATCCGGCTTACACCCAGGTCTGCAACGGGGATACCGGGCACACCGAAACGGTAAAAGTGGTTTTTGATGACGAACAGGTCAGTTACAGCGAACTCCTGGACCTGTTTTTCCAGATGCACAACCCGACGACACTCAATCGTCAGGGCCCCGACTTTGGGTCACAGTATCGTTCGGCGGTATTTGCCGTGGACGAGGGGCAGGTCGTTGCCGTGACGAAAAAAATTGCCGAGCTGGATGTGTCCGGAAAGTGGCGCGACCCGGTGGTAACCGAAGTGAACCTGGGCGGAACCTTCTGGCCCGCCGAGGCGTATCACCAGCGTTATTATGAGAAAAACGGTGCCGGTTTCTGTAAGGTCTAGCCCTATTTCAGCTTGTTGGCTATCCAGAGCAGGATGATTGCTCCGACGGTCGCCGTCACGACGGAACCGATGATGTTTGTGCTGTTGATGCCAACGAGGCTGAACACGATGCCGCCGATAAAGCCGCCAATGACGCCGACGACGATGTTCATCAACACGCCCTGTCCCTGTCCTTTCATGATGATGCCGGCCAGCCAGCCGGCGACGCCGCCAACGATCAATGAAGCAATCAAACCCATGGAAAACCTCCGGGAAATGCACTTGGTGGGTGTTTGAGTTTAAAATGCACGCAAAGGATTTCAAGTATTCGTTGAAGTTTCGGGTGTTTGCCTGCTGATAGATCGGAGGATTTTCGTGCAAGGGAAAGCCGTTTTTCCTGTCTGGGTCCTGCTCGGCGCCTGTCTCGCCTTGCTATGGATGATGCCGTCCCCGCTGTCTGCCCAGGTCTATAAATGGGTGGACGAGGAGGGTGTCGTCACCTATTCCAACATTGCACCGCCCGTGAACCGGGAATTCGACGTGTTGCGCTTTCCCTGTTATGCCTCAGACCCGAAATGCCGTTCCGTCGCCTGGGAAAAAGTGCCACTCAATACGCGCTCCTTCTCCAGTGAAATCCGTTCGGCGGCCAGTTCCAGCGCGGTTGAAGAGTCCCTGATCCGGGCCATCATCCATGCCGAATCGGCCTACCAGGCCGACGCGGAATCACCAAAAGGCGCGCAGGGCCTGATGCAGTTGATGCCGGCGACCCAGGCCGAATTGCGGGTGTCGGACCCGTTTGACGCCAGCCAGAATATCCGCGGAGGGGCGTTTTACCTGGCGCAACTCCTCGATGAGTTCAACGGTGACGTGGAGTTGACCGCAGCCGCGTATAACGCCGGCCCAGGGGCCGTTAGCCGGTTTGGGGGCGTCCCGCCATACGACGAAACCAGGGAATACGTGCGCCGCGTTCGAATCCTCTATCGCCGTTACAGCCAGGTGATGTAAGAAAAAAGCAAAAAGGTACCGGATCCAATTAATCCAATAAAAGGTACCGGATCCAATTAATCCAATAAAAGGTACCGGATCCATTTAATACAACCGTTGATTTACAACGATATTCCTGGATTAACAAAAAGGGGCCGGATACATTTTTCGGCGTTAAATGTATCCGGCCCCTTTTTAGTAGACAAGCCTTGCTTCGCTGACGATATCGAGCTCCCCCAGGGCGGCCACCAGTTCTTCGCAGGCCCTTACGCCCCATTCCGCACCCAGTTCCAGGTGCGCGCGGGCCCGCGTATTGCTGTAATCGAGCCAGACCCGGTCCGAGCCGTCGCGGTAAGGAGCAAATACATACTTCAGCCGCTCGTAGATGTCAGTATCCGGCCCCTTGAGGACGATGCGAACACCGCGGGCGAAGCGGCTTTTGGCATCGGACAGCGGCATGACCTTCTGGACCTTGGCGAGGAAGCCGCCACTGAAACTATTGATGCCTACAAAGGCCTCGACCACGATAATTTCGTCTTTTTGCAGCAGGTCTGCGTACAGGGTCCAGGCGTCGTCAAACAAGGACACCTCCATCCGGCCTGTGTGGTCCTCGATGGCGACAAAGCCACCGCGATTGCCCCGCTTTCGAACATCATGCACAAGGCCGGCCAGGGTCATCGGGATGCCTTTACGCCGCCCCTTGCTTTCCGCCGGAACCTGCTTCTTCACATTGGCCAGGGTGCAGGTCGTGAATCGCGCGAGGTCGTCGGCCTGCAATTCGACCGGGTGGCCGGTCAGGTATAGCCCGAGTGACGCCTTCTCTGCCTGCAGTTCCTGCAGACGCGACCAGGGCCGGACATCCCGGTGTTCCGTGATATGCGGGGCAGAGCGCTCGGCGAAACTGCCAAACAGGTCGACTTGGCCGGATTCGAGGTCGCGTTGGTACTGCTCGGCCGCCTGGGTGGCTTCGGGCAGTTCGGCCAGCATGCGCGCCCGGTTTCCGTCGGGGTCCAGGCCATCCAGCGCGCCGCAACGGGCCAGCACATCCATCGCGCGCTTGTTGACCTTGCGGTGGTCGATGCGGTTACAGAAATCCGACAGGTCCTGGTAGGGCCCGTTTTCCGTGCGTTCCTGCTCGATGATGTCGATGGCGGCATGTCCCACACCTTTCACTGCACCCAGTCCATAGCGAATGGTGCGCTTATCTACCGCGGTAAAAGCGTGCGCGGAACGGTTGACGTCCGGCGGCAGTACGGTGAGCCCGAGGCTGTGGCATTCGCGGATGAACTCGTCGACGTTGTCGGTGGAGTCCATGTCCGAGGACAGCACCGCGGCCATGAAAAATGACTGGTAGTGGGTTTTCAACCAGGCTGTCTGGTAGGCGATCAGGGCATAGGCGGCCGAGTGGGACTTGTTGAAACCATAGCCCGCAAAGGTCTCCATCTGGTCGAAAATCAAGTTGGCGACGTCTTCATCGACGCCGTTGGCGGTAGCGCCCTCGACAAAAACGATGCGCTGCTTCGCCATTTCCGCCGGGTCTTTTTTACCCATCGCACGGCGCAGGATGTCGGCCGAACCCAGTGTGTAACCGGCCAGCTCCTGGGCGATCTGCATGACCTGCTCCTGGTACAGGATTACGCCGTAGGTGGGTTCCAGGATATGCGTGATGGCCGGGTGCGGATACTTGGCCTCGGCCCTGCCGTGCTTGCAGTCGACGTAACTGTCGACCATGCCGGAGTCCAGCGGGCCCGGCCGGTAAAGCGCGACCAGCGCCACGATCTCGTCGAAACTGTCCGGCACCAGGTTGCTGATCAGGTTCTTCATGCCGCGTGATTCCAGCTGAAATACCGCCGTCGTCTGGCAGGCCTGAAGCAGTTTGAAAGTCGCCGGGTCATCCATCGGCAGCTTTTCGAGTAGTACCGGATCTTTACCCTGTTTTGCCCGCTCGCTGTTGACGGCTTTCAGGGTCCAGTCGATGATCGTCAGTGTACGCAGACCCAGGAAATCGAACTTGACCAGGCCAACTTTTTCCACATCCTTCATGTCGAACTGGGTGACCACGCTGCCGCCGCCCGGTTCGCAGAACAGCGGCGTGAAATCGGTCAGCTTGGACGGGCCGATGACCACGCCGCCGGCGTGTTTGCCCGCATTGCGCCGGATGCCTTCCAGCGACATCGCGAGGTCAATAATGGCGCGGGTGTCCTCTTCCTCGTCATAGCGTTTCTTGAGCTGTGGCTCTTCGACCAGGGCTTTTTCCAGCGTCATTTTCAGCGTCATCGGGATGAGCTTCGCAATGCTGTCCACGAAACCATAGCCATGCCCCAGTACACGCCCGACATCCCGCACCACGGCCTTGGCTTTCATCGAGCCATATGTGATGATCTGGCCAACGTGGTCGCGGCCATAGGCCTGGGCCACGTAATCGATGACCTGGTCGCGTTTTTCCATGCAGAAGTCGACGTCGAAGTCGGGCATGGAGATGCGTTCCGGGTTGAGGAAGCGCTCGAACAGCAATTCGTGAACCAGCGGGTCCAGGTCGGTGATACCCAGCGCGTAAGCCACCAGTGAGCCTGCACCCGATCCGCGGCCCGGTCCGACCGGGATGTCATTTTTCTTCGCCCAGGAGATGAAGTCGGCAACGATCAGGAAGTAACCGGGGAACCCCATCTGGTTGATCACACCCAGTTCATGCTCCAGCCTTTCGCGGTAGGCGCTTGCGGGAAATGCCTCGCTGGGCGGTAGTACCCGGAAGCGCGCTTCCAGTCCTTTTTCTGAATCGTGGCGCAGCAGGTCAGCGATGCTCATGCCCTCGGGCGTAGGGAAGTCGGGCAGGTAGTAGGTGCCGAGCTTCATCTCCAGGTTGCAACGCATCGCCAATTGGTAGCTGTTCTCGATCGCCTCGGGCAGGTCGGCGAACAAGGCCGCCATCTTTTCCGGGCCTTTCAGGTATTGCTCCTCGGAATACCGGACCTCGCGCCGCTTATCGGACAGCAAGCGGCCGTCGTGAATGCATACCCGCGCCTCGTGGGCGCGGTAATCCGGTTTGTCCAGGAAGCGCACGTCGTTGCTGGCAACCACCGGCAGGCCGCATTCCGCGGCGACGATCAGTGCGCCGGCTTCGTACTGGGTTTCCTGTTCACGCCCGGTGCGCTGGAGTTCGATATAAAAGCGGTCGGGAAAAGTCTGTGACCACCTGGAGGCCAGTTTGATGGCCCGGTTCGGATGACCGGCCAGGATGGCCTGGCCGATGTCGCCCTCGCGGGCGCCGGACAAGGCGATCAGGCCTTCAGCGTGTTCTTCGACCCAGTCACGCCGCACATAGGGCATACCGTGGTGTTGTCCTTCCAGGTAGCCCTGGCTCAGCAGTTCGCACAGGTTCAGGTAACCGCGGCGGTCCTGGCACAGCAGCACCAGGCGTGAGACATGGTCCGGGTCTTCCGGGGAGCGCAGCAGCACGTCCGCGCCGATGATCGGCTTGATGCCCGCTTTTTCAGCGGCCTGGTAAAACTTGACCAGCGCAAACAGGTTGTGCTGATCGGTCACCGCCACGGCCGGCATGCCGAGCTTGACGGCTTTTTTGACCAGCTTGTCGATCCGTACCGTACCGTCAACCAGCGAGTATTCCGTGTGCAGGTGGAGATGGACGAACGGTGAGGGCATCTGGGCGGGCAAAATCAAGTCTGGTTGAACGGAAAATAATTGTACAGGATAAAAAAAAGAGGCCGGATACATTTTTCGTTTTCTTCAAAAATCTATCCGGCCTCTTTTTTTTGTTTGAATCCAGCCCGTTTTCTTGTTATCGTGCGCGCCCCGAAACGAGGTATAATCCGTTTTCGGAATGGGCGCGTAGCTCAGCGGTAGAGCACTGTGTTGACATCGCAGGGGTCACTAGTTCGATCCTAGTCGTGCCCACCATACAACGAAAAAGCCGGCCACCAGGGCCGGCTTTTTCGTTTCAGCTTTCGAATATCAGGTGTTACCCATTGCAACCCCGCCAGCGCCGGCGCGCGACCTTGAACTTGGTGCGTTGGTGAACAGCATGATGACGGCGCCGACCAGGCAGGAAATGCCCGCGATCAGGAAGGGCGTCATCCAGCCGATTGGCGATGTGCCGCCTGCAGCGGCGTCCTTGAAGACACCGGCGAGCAGGGGGCCGACGATACCGGCGACGCCATAGGCGCTGAATACCCAACCGTAGTTGCGTCCCACTTCCTTGTTGCCGAAGTAGTCGGCGGTCACCGCCGGGAACAGGGCGAAGATGCCGCCGTAGTTAAAGCCGATCAGGCAGGCCGCAATGATCAGCCCGGTGTTCAGTCCCGTGTTGATGAACACGTGGTACGTCATCAGCATGGCGAGGCCTTGCAACAAGGACATGATGACGATAGCCGATTTGCGCCCGATGCGGTCGGAAATCATGCCCCAGAGGATGCGTCCCAGGCCATTGAAAATGGCCAGCCACGCAACCGCGGTCTCGGTGGTCAGGCCGGCATTCTCGACACCGCGGAACTCCAGCGCATCGACGCCAAAAAGCTTGATGCAGTAGATCACCATCAGGCCGGCGATCGCTGATGACAGGAACACGACCCAGATGGAATAGAACTGCGGTGTTTTCAACATCTGGCCGGGAGCAAATCCTGCGCCGCCCAGGCTGGTTGCGGCCTGCGCCTGCTGCGGGGTCCACCCTGCAGGCTGGTAGTCCTCGGGTGGGTTGACCATCACGACACTGCCCAGTAGTACCAGCGCGGCAAAAATGATGCCGTAAATCACGAAAACGCTCTGCACCGGCGGCAGTCCGAACACTTCGGCGTAATTGAGTAATCCGCCGAACCAGGAACCAGCCAGCTTGACCCATATGGTGGCGCCAAAGCCGAAGCCGGCCACGGCCAGCCCGGTGATCATGCCCTTCTTGTCCGGGAACCATTTCACGCCCACCGCGATCGGTACGACGTATCCCAGGCCAATACCCGCGCCGGCGACCAGGCCGATGCAGATAAACTGGGCCCAGAAACTGGTGCCAAAAAATCCGCCCAGGATGAAACCCAGCCCGAGCAGGAGACCGCCCGCGATGGTCAGGCGACGTGGCCCGGTTTTTGCCAGCAAGCGCCCGGCCAGGATCATCACGAAAGCGAAGGTTGCCAGGCCGGCGGAAAAGATCCACGCGGTTTGCGTTGCGGTGAACTGGTAGAGGCCGTTCGGGTCGGTCAGGATCTTGGTGAAAACGGACCAGGCATACAAGGCCCCGAGCGCCAGTTGTATCAGGATGGCACCAAAAACGACCAGCCAGCGGTTGGGCTGAGTATTAGTTTTCATAATAATTACTTTCTCTATTTTAAATAAGAATTTAGGGCCATAAGGCCCCCTGCTGAGTCGCTTGCGATTATCAGGAAAATTGCTTTGGTTAAAAATGATTGAAGTCAGCTTTTGCAACAATTTCAGGAAGTGAATTTCCCGCTTTATTCAATAGCCTATTCACCGTACAATAGCCCGATGAACACGCGGACTCGAACTACAGACCGTTAAGGCGGATCAGAAAAGCGAATCCGAAAGGGCGCTTTGCGCCTTTTTTTATATCCGGGTGAAGATTTATCAAGGAGAAACAGGGCTATGCCAGCCATTACGTTACCCGACGGAAGTCAGAAACACTTCGACCAGGCCGTGACGATCATGGACGTCGCCGCCGATATTGGTCCGGGCCTGGCCAAAGCGACCCTGGCGGGCGAAGTTGACGGCAAGTTGCTGGATGCCAGCCACGTGATCGAGAGCGATGCGAAACTGCGTATCATCACCAGCCGGGACCCCGAGGGGCTGGATATCATTCGTCACTCCACGGCTCACCTGATGGCGATGGCCGTAGAGCGCCTTTACCCGGAATCCCAGTGCACCATCGGCCCGACCATTGAGGACGGCTTCTATTACGATTTCGCCTACGCACCCGGATTCACCATGGAAGACCTCGACCGGATCGCGGCCGAGATGCGCCGCATCGTGAAAGACGCCCTGCCGGTCACGCGTGAAGTATGGAGTCGCGGCCGGGCCATCCAGTACTTCCGCCAGGAAGGCGAAGAGTACAAGGCGAAGATTATCGAGGACCTGCCCGAGGGTGAGGAAATCACGCTGTACCGCCAGGGTGAATGGGTTGACCTGTGCCGGGGACCGCACGTGCCCGATACCGGAAAACTCGGCCAGTTCCGCCTGACCAAGCTGGCCGGCGCCTATTGGCGCGGCAACAGCGACAACGAAATGCTGCAGCGCATCTACGGCACGGCCTGGCCCAGCAAGAAGGAACTCAACGAGTACCTGAAACGCCTCGAAGAGGCCGAAAAACGCGATCACCGCAAGCTGGCCAAACAGCTGAACCTGTTCCATTTCCAGGAAGAGGCGCCCGGCATGGTGTTCTGGCACGACAAGGGCAGGCGCATTTATATCGAGGTCGAGCAGTACGTTCGTGAACAGTTGCGCCAGGCCGGATACATGGAGGTCAATACGCCCGAGGTGGTTGACATCAAGTTGTGGGAAAAATCCGGGCACGCGGAAAAGTTCATCGAGGAGATGTTCATCACCGAGTCCGAGAACCGCACCTACGCGATCAAGCCGATGAATTGCCCCTGCCACGTCCAGGTGTATAACCAGGGGCTGCACAGCTACCGCGACCTGCCCATGCGCATGGCGGAGTTTGGCTCCTGTCACCGTGATGAACCGTCCGGCGCTCTGCACGGCCTGATGCGTGTACGGGCTTTCACCCAGGACGATGCCCATATATTCTGCACGCCGGACCAGGTCAAGTCCGAGTCTTCGGCCTTCATCGAACTGCTTTACAAGATGTATGCCGATTTCGGTTTCAACGATGTGCTGGTCAAGCTGTCGACCCGGCCGGAAAAACGCATCGGCGCCGATGAGCTGTGGGAGCGGGCTGAACAGGCGCTGGCCAATTCACTGACGGAGGCGGGAATCGAGTTCGACGTCAACCCGGGGGAGGGGGCTTTTTACGGCCCGAAAATCGAGTTCTCACTCAAGGACACGATTGGCCGAGTCTGGCAGTGCGGTACGCTGCAACTCGATTTCAACATGCCCGGCCGCCTGGATGCCACCTATATTGATGAAGACAGCAGCCGCCAGGTACCGGTCATGTTGCACCGCGCCATCCTGGGATCGTTGGAGCGTTTCATTGGTATCCTGATCGAAAATTACGGCGGCGCCTTCCCGGCGTGGCTCGCTCCGGTGCAGGCTGTGGTGCTGAATATCAGTGAAAAACAGAACAATTACTGTAGGAAGGTTGCCGAAACCCTTGCAAATCAAGGATTCCGGGTTGAGCCGGACTTGAGAAACGAGAAGATCGGCTTTAAAATTCGCCAGCACACAATGGCTAAAGTTCCTTATCTCCTGGTGGTCGGTGACCGCGAGGTGGAAAATGGAACCGTTGCTGTACGTACCCGGTCCGGTGAGGATCTTGGCAGCATATCCGTTGAGGCTTTTGAACAGCACCTTGCCGATGACGTGGGACGGCGGGGACGAATTGATAACTAATCGAGGACAATCACATCGCATCAAAAAAAGAAGCGCGGCGCAACCAGTTGATTACAGCACCGCAAGTTCGCGTTATCGACGCGGACGGAGAACAGGCCGGAATCCTGAGCATTCAACAGGCACTGGAGATGGCAGACGAATCTGGAATGGACCTGGTGGAAATTGCGCCAAACGGTGAGCCGCCGGTCTGCCGGATCATGGACTACGGCAAGTTCAAGTTCGAACAGGCCAAAAAAGCCCAGGTCGCCAAGAAAAAGCAGAAGAACATCCAGGTCAAGGAAGTCAAGTTCCGCCCCGGCACCGAGCAGGCCGACTACGAGGTCAAGATGCGCAACGTGCATCGTTTTCTCGACGAAGGCAACAAGGTGAAACTGACCCTGCGCTTCCGCGGCCGTGAAATGGCCCACCGCGAACTCGGCGCCGCCATGTTGAAACGCGTGGAGACCGACCTGGCCGACGAGATCACCGTGGAGCAGTATCCACGGATGGAAGGCCGGCAGATGGTGATGATGATCGCGCCGAAGAAGCACTAAAAGACTTGCAAAATTAGGGGTTTGACCCCAAAATACGCTCCCCGCGATACAGCGCGTGGAAGAAAAAGCGTTTCCGAGCCAATAAAGTGCCCCCGTGGCCGCTTGTGTGACGTCAAATGTAAACCCCCGAGAGGGGAAAAAGGAGCAAGACCATGCCCAAGTTGAAAACCAACCGGGGCGCGGCCAAGCGTTTCAAGAAGACCGCCTCGGGCGGCTTCAAGCGTGGCCACGCCTACCACAGCCACATTCTGACCAAGAAAGACCAGAAGCGTAAGCGCGGCTTGCGCGGCACCGACATGATCAGTGCCGCCGACAAGAAAGCCGTCAAGCGCCTGCTGCCGCACGCATAAGGGAGGAATGGAAAAATGGCAAGAGTAAAACGTGGTGTACAGGCACGAGCCCGTCACAAAAAAGTACTGAAAGAGGCCAAAGGTTATTACGGCGCGCGCCGCAAGGTTTATCGCGTTGCCAAGCAGGCCGTCACCAAGGCAGGACAGTATTCCTACCGTGACCGCCGCCAGCGCAAGCGGCAGTTCCGCTCGCTGTGGATCGTTCGCATCAACGCGGCGGCCCGCGAATTCGGCATGAGCTATAGCCGCTTTATCGACGGCCTCAACAAGGCCGAGATCGAAGTGGACCGTAAAGTGCTGGCCGACCTGGCCGTGCACGACAAGGCCGCCTTCGGCGCCCTGGCTGAAAAAGCAAAAGCCAGCCTGGGTTAAAACCCCGCTGTAGGAGCGACGTAAGTCGCGACACCGGCAGACCGGTCGCGACGCGCGTCGCTCCTACGGTATTTACGAAGACAGAACAACTCACGGGTTCCCCTAGTGAACACCATAAGCGATCTACATACCCGCGCCCTGGCGGATATCGAAGCCAGCGAGTCGCTCCAGCAACTGGATGATCTTCGTGTCCGGTACCTCGGCAAAAAAGGCGAGGTGACCGCGCAACTCAAAACCCTGGGCGCGATGGAAGCGGAACAGCGCAAGGCCTTCGGCCAGTCCGTCAACGCGACCCGCGATGCCCTGAACCAGGCGATCATCGCCCGCCGGAAATGGCTCGAATCAGAAGCGCTACAAGCCAGGCTGATGAGCGAGAAGGTGGACGTGACCCTGCCTGGACGCGGCGAAAGCCGGGGCGGTCTGCACCCGATTTCGATGGCGATGGAACGGGCGATCGGCATCTTCACCAAGCTGGGCTTCGATGTAGCCACCGGTCCGGAAGTCGAAGACGACCATTACAACTTTGAGTCGCTCAATTTCCCGCCGCACCACCCGGCACGCGCCATGCACGACACCTTCTATTTCGGCGATGGACGCCTGCTGCGCACGCACACCTCGCCGGTGCAGATCCGGGTGATGGAAAGAAGCGACCCGCCATACCGCATCATCGCGCCGGGCAAAGTGTTCCGCAGCGATTCGGACCAGACGCATACCCCCATGTTTCACCAGGTCGAGGGCTTGCTGGTTGGCCGGGGTGTGAGCATGGCCGACCTCAAGGGTGTTCTGCACACCTTTATCAATGCCTTCTTTGAACGTTCCCTGGCAATGCGTTTCCGGCCTTCCTATTTCCCGTTCACCGAACCGTCGGCGGAAGTCGATATCGGCTGGGAGAAAGGCGACGGTTCCGAGCCGGGCTGGCTCGAGATTCTCGGGTGCGGCATGGTTCACCCCAACGTGCTGCGCGCTTGCGACGTGGATCCGGAAGAGTTCACGGGTTACGCGTTTGGCATGGGCATCGAGCGCATGGCCATGTTGCGCTACGGCGTCACCGACCTGAGACAGTTTTTCGAGAACGATCTCGAATTTCTGCGCCAGTTCCATTGATTCGCGCAGAGACAGGATAAAAACATGCAATTCAACGTTGAATGGCTGAAAAAATGGGTCGCGATTGACCTGGACGCAGATGAACTCGCTGACAGGCTGACGGCCGCCGGCCTGGAAGTCGATGATGTTCGCCCGGTGGCCGGTGAATTCACCGACGTCGTCGTGGCGGAAATCGAGGACTGTGACAAACATCCTGATGCCGATAAACTCCAGGTCTGCACCGTGAACGACGGGGGCGCTGAACGCCTCCAGGTCGTCTGTGGCGCACCAAACGCCCGCCCGGGCATCCGGGTGCCATTGGCCCGTGTGGGCGCGACCATCGGGCCTGAGTTCAGGATCAAGAAAGCAAAACTGCGTGGTGTCGAGTCGTTCGGCATGCTCTGTTCCGCGCGCGAACTGGGGCTGTCGGATGACCATTCCGGCCTAATGGAGTTGCCTGAAGACGCTCCGCCCGGCGTTGCACTGAGGGAATACTTGGGCCTGGACGATCGCGTGATCGAGGTGGACCTGACGCCCAACCGCGCTGACTGCCTGTCGGTACGCGGGATCGCGCGGGACGTTGCGGCCAGTTGTGACGCCGAATTTCTCGATGACGAGATACAGGCCGTTCCCGCATTGAACGAGGCGCGTTTCCCGATCCGGCTTGAAAGCCCCGAAGACTGCCCGCGCTACGTCGGGCGCATTGTCCGTGGCATCGACCCGACAGCGGAAACACCGTTCTGGATGGCTGAAACGCTGCGCCGCTGTGGTTTGCGCAGCATCAGCCCGACGGTGGACGTGACCAATTTTGTACTACTGGAACTGGGCCAGCCCATGCACGCCTTCGACCTTGACAAGCTGGACGGCGAAATCGTGGTCCGTCGGGGCAGGGAGGGTGAGAAGCTGGTTCTGCTGGATGAATCCGAGGCGGAACTGGGGGACGACATCCTGGCGATCTGCGACAGCCGAGGGCCGGTAGCCATTGCCGGCGTCATGGGCGGTCTGGACAGCGGTGTGACCGGTGAAACCCGCGACATCCTGTTTGAAAGCGCCTATTTCAACCCGGCAACGATCATGGGCAAGGCGCGTAATCTCGGCATGCACACCGATGCCTCCCACCGCTTCGAGCGCGGCGTGGATCCGGCCGGCCAGGAGGCCGCCGTTGAGCGCGCCACGGCCCTGTTGACTGAAATTGCCGGCGGTGAGCCCGGGCCCTTGCTGGTGGCCGAAGATAAGGCGTACGTGCCGGTTAACCCGGCGGTTACCCTGCGCCCAGGCCGCCTCAACCGTGTGATCGGTTGTGACATCCCCGCCGAAATGGTCGAGAACATCCTCGTTCGTCTGGGTATGGACGTCGACTGGGACGGTGAGAAGTGGACCGTCATCGCGCCCTCGGCACGCTTCGATATCGCAATCGAAGAAGACCTGATCGAAGAGATCGCGCGTATCTACGGTTACGATGAAATTCCCGAAGCACCGGTTTCCGGCGAACACGCGCCGGGCACCAGCCGAAGTCACCGCGTATCCCTGGGCCGGGTTCGTGAGAGCCTGTGTGCTGCCGGCTACCAGGAAACGATCAATTACAGTTTTGTCGATCACCGGGACCTCGAATACCTGCACCACGATCACATGGTACTGCCCTTGGCCAACCCCTTGTCGTCCGATCTCGACGTGATGCGCACAACCCTGATGCCAGGGCTGCTCAATTCCCTGTCGCGCAACCTGCGCCGACAGCAGAGCAGGGTGCGCCTGTACGAGGCCGGGGTGGCCTTTCTGCAGGGGGAAGTCATGAACGAGGTGGAACGCATCGCCGCCGTGGCCTCGGGTGATGTTTTACCTGAGCAATGGGGTGTAAGTAGCCGTGAAATGGACTTTTATGACATTAAGGGCAATGTAGAACAGCTGTTCGCGATGAAGGGTATCGCCGGTTCCCCGGACTTTGAGGCGGGCGCATTGCCCTGGATGCACCCGGGAGCCAGCGCAATCGTGAAAGTCGATGGAAAAGCGGTGGGTTGGTGTGGTGCGCTGCATCCGGAAGTATTGAAGCAATTTGACATCAAAAAGAATGTCTTTGCCTTTGAAATTGACCTTGAACCACTACTCTCAAGAGAAGTTCCATTCGCGAAAGAAATTTCACGTTTTCCCTCTGTAAGGCGCGATATTGCAGTATTGATGCCGGACAATGTGACTTTTGCTGAAGTCGAAAAACGCATCAGGTCAGGGGCCGGACCGTACCTGGAGCGGGTGATAATATTTGATGTTTACGCCGGCGAGAATCTAAAAGATGGTTACAAAAGTCTCGCTATAGGCTTGATTTTTAACAACGTTTCCAGCACTCTAAGAGATGAAGATGTTGATCCGGCGATCCAGGGGGTCGTTTCGGAGCTGGAACATCATCTGGGTGCCCAGCTGAGAGGATAGAGATGTCGCTGACAAAGGCAGAAATGGCAGACCGCCTGTTTGACGAGGTGGGACTGAACAAAAGGGAAGCCAAAGAATTTGTGGACGCCTTTTTCGAGGCAGTTAGAACTGCGCTTGAAGGAGGCGAAAACGTCAAGCTTTCAGGGTTTGGTAACTTTCAGTTACGCGAAAAAAATCAACGACCCGGCAGAAACCCCAAGACAGGCGAGGAGATTCCGATCTCCGCGCGTCGCGTGGTAACGTTCCGGCCGGGTCAGAAACTACGTGCAAGGGTGGAAGCATATGTTGGATCCGGGGATTGACCGAGATCTTCCGCCGATTCCGGCAAAACGGTATTTTACGATCGGCGAAGTGAGTGAATTGTGTGGTGTAAAGCCGCACGTGCTTCGCTATTGGGAACAGGAGTTCGAGCAGCTCAAACCCGTCAAGCGCAGGGGCAACCGCCGGTATTATCAGCGGGGGGACGTCATGATGATCCGCCAGATCCGTAGCCTGTTGTACGAACAGGGTTACACGATCGGTGGCGCACGGCAGATGCTGGAAGGTGACGAAGCCCGCGACGACGAAAACCGCAGCCAGCAAATTATCCGCCAGGTCCGCCTGGAGCTGGAAGAGGTACTTCAGGTTCTTAAACGCTAAGCTATTCCCGAGCCGGTAATTGGGTTAAAATTCGCATCCCGTTCCGGGGAGCGAATAACAGCATCCTGGAACAAAAGTTAAAAGTGTCGGGGCGTGGCGCAGTCTGGTAGCGCGTTGACATCAGTCTCTCCAGGCGCTTCTTTGCCTGCGGCAAAACCGCACCTTGCGAGACGGCTTGAAAACGACCTTCGGTCGATTCAGGATAAAAAAGTAACAAAACAGGTTTTACGGTCGGGGCGTGGCGCAGTCTGGTAGCGCACTGCAATGGGGTTGCAGGGGTCGGAGGTTCGAATCCTCTCGCCCCGACCATCTACAAAGAAAGCCACCTACAAAGTGGCTTTTTCTATGCGTGTAAGAAAGGTGCCTGATTCGTACCGAGGGAGGTTCGACAAATTCGCCGGGAGCGAATTTGGTCGCCATCGGCGCCCGAAGGGCCGAAAACAGGATGTTTTCGGACTATCCTCTCGCCCCGACCATCTACAAAGAAAGCCACCTGCGAAGTGGCCTTTTTTGCCGGAACAGCCTGTTCCCCCCCATCCCCCCGCCATGTATATTTACACCATGAAATACAAAGACTATTACGAGATCATGGGTGTTCCACGCGAAGCCAGCCAGGTTGAAATCAAGAAGGCCTACCGCAAGAAAGCCCGCAAGTACCACCCGGACGTCAGCAAAGACAAGAACGCCGAAGAGCGTTTCAAGGAACTGGGTGAAGCCTACGCGGTTCTCAAGGACCCTGAGAAGCGTAAAGCTTATGACCAACTGGGCGCCAACTGGCAAGCGGGCCAGGATTTCCGGCCGCCACCGGGTTGGCAGGAGAGCGCCGGTTTTGGCCGTGGCGGTGGGTTTGATGGCTTTGGCGCCGGTTCCGGCCGAGGCGCCGAAGATTTCAGCGATTTCTTCGAAGAGCTCTTTGGCGGCGGCTTTTCCCGCGCAGGCGGTCCGCGTCCGGGCGCTTACCCGCCGCAAGGCCAGGACGTCCATGCCCGGATCTCAATCGATATACGGGACAGCTACACCGGCGCTACCCGGTCACTGCAAATGCAGTTGCCGGAAGCCACGCCGGATGGCCGTGTCTTCAATCGCCAGCGTGTTCTGAACGTCACCATACCGAAGGGCATCCGGCAGGGTCAGCAGATCCGTCTCAAGGGGCAGGGCGGCCAGGCCCCGGGTTCAGGGCAGTCCGGCGACCTGTATCTCGAGGTCGAGTTCCGGGCGGATGACCATTTCCACGCGGAAGGCAAGGACGTCTACCTGAATTTGCCGGTGGCGCCCTGGGAGGCGGCGCTGGGCGGGAAAGTCACCGTTCCCCTGCCATCGGGTCATGTCGACATGAATATTCCGGCCAACTCGGCTTCGGGGCGCAAGTTGCGCCTCAAGGGGAAAGGTTTGCCGGGCAAAAGCCCGGGAGACCTCTATGTGGTGCTGAACGTGGTCTTTCCGCCAGCTCATGACAAGACGGCACGTCAGATTTACCAGGAAATGAGAGACAAGATGTCTTTCGATCCCCGCGCCGGCATGAGGAGGTCTTGAGCCATGACTGAAAACAGGAAATTCATGATAGAGGGACAGCTTGTCGATGAACGCACCGAGGTGACCATCGTGCAGCTGTGCAGAAGTTGCGCCATCGAATCCGAGCTGGTGGACCGCCTCGTGGCCGAAGGCATTATCGAACCGAGTCGTCGGGAGGGAGACATACTCTATTTCCCCCAGCACTCCGTCAAACGCACCCGGATCGTGGCGCGGCTGAGATCGGATCTCGGCATCAACCTGGCCGGTGCGGCGCTTGCAGTTGAATTGCTGGAGCGTATCGAGAGGCTGGAATCCAGGCTGCATTTTGCCGAGGTAGTTGGCGGCCAGGTGTCAAAATAGCCGAAATCGCCGGATCGGGCCCCGGGAGTGAAAGATCACATGAAACTCCGACAAATTGTCGCGGGTGGCCTGATGTACCAGGCTTCCAGCGGCGAATTCAGGCCCCTTTCGTCGATCGATCGCTGAAAACTTGGTTTACGCCGGGTCTTACGCCTTGCTTCGTTACCTCAAATGTTGAAAAATCAGTTCATTCCCTCCTTGCCAGGCCAGGTCAGCAGCTATGAGAAAGGTTAACCGGATCGGTCACAAAGCCCTCACCTGGATCCAGGATATCGGGCTGATCATTATCGCGATATCCACCGCGGTCGCGGTTGGCATCGAAATCAAGGTCATGCTCGATGCAGGCACCGTCACCCTGGCGGACCTCCTGCTGCTTTTCATCTACCTCGAAGTGTTTGCAATGGTGTCCATCTACCTGGAATCGGGCAAGCTGCCGGTACGCATACCGCTGTATATCGCGATCGTGGCGCTGGCACGCTACCTGATCCTGGATGTGAAGGGAATGGACGTCTGGAAGGTTCTCGGTGTCTCCGGGGCGACCTTGATCCTGGCCCTCACGGTGCTGGTGATCCGTTATGGGCATACGCGCTACCCCTACGACGGCCATCACGGGGATCCGGGTTGATCAACACCTGATGTGTCTCAAGTTATCCCCCGCATTCTTTGAGGTCTGCCCGGAATTCACGGATAATCCGCTTTTGGTGCAATAAACGCACTTGATAAACGGTCCTGCAAGACCGATATCGAGACTTCAGGACCAGAGTGGACACGATGAATCCAATTGAAAACGTAGTGGCAGACATGCCGGATATCGCCAACGAAACGCAGGTCGAAGTGGCCGGCAAGTTGGACTGGGTCGGCATGAACGAAATCGAGATGCCCGTGCGCATCGAAGACGACGCCGGCGGGCTGATCCAGTCCAGCGCGCTCGTCACTGCCTACGTGAACCTGACGGACCCGGACGTTCGCGGCATCCACATGTCACGGCTTTACCTGCACCTCGACCAGGGCTTTGGTGAACGTCCGCTCAACCCTTGCACCCTGCGCCAGTTGTTGCGTTCCTTCCTCGACTCGCACGAAGGGCTCAGTGACCGCGCCCTGATCCGCGTGGATTTTGACTACGTCACGCGGCGGCCCGCGCTGGCCAGCGATAATGAGGGCTGGCGCCGTTACCCGGTGTCCATGATCGGCATCCTGGAAGGTAACGAGTTCAGCCTGGAGATGGGCCTGGAAATTCTTTACTCCAGCACCTGTCCCTGTTCGGCGGCGTTGGCCCGCCAGCTGGTCCAGGAACAGTTCACGAAGGACTTTGCCGGTCAGCAGCTCGATTTCGACGCGGTTCGCGACTGGCTGGGTAGCGAGGAAGGCGTGATGGCGACGCCTCACGCCCAGCGCAGTGCGGCCGAGATCCGCGTGCGGCTCACACCCACTTTCGAGATGTTCCCCATCGTCGAATTGATCGATGAGATCGAGAGCGCCCTGAAGACGCCGGTGCAGGCCACGGTGAAGCGTGAAGACGAAAAGGCCTTTGCCGAGTTGAACGGCAGCAACCTGATGTTCTGCGAGGACGCCGGGCGCCGTGTGCAGACGGCGCTCAATTCCGACGAACGGATCCTGGACTTCTGGGCGCGCTGTACGCACTTCGAGAGCCTGCATCCGCATAACGCGGTCGCCGTCGTGACCAAGGGTGTCGAGAGTGGCTACGTGGCCGGCGCGGGCGCACCGGTTCGGCTGGAGTTGTCCCGGACTTAATCCGCCGCCGGCAGGGGCGCCGGATCCCCGTCGACCAGGACGGAAGGATCGACGCGTTTATCCAGCCAGTTCATGCGCCAGTCCAGGTGCGGCCCGGTCGCTCGCCCGGTGGCGCCAATCTTCCCGATTACATCACCCTGCCGAACCACGTCCCCACTCGCGACCAGGACCTTGCTCATGTGCAGGAAACTGGATGAGAGCCCCTGGCCGTGGTCCAGAACGATGGTGCCGCCGGAAAAATACAAGTCGGGTTCGGCCATCGTGACGAGGCCCGCAGCCGGTGCGTGGACCGGGTGCCCGGTGGGCGCTGCGATATCTACCCCGAAGTGCGGCCGGCGGGGTTCACCGTTCAGAACGCGCTGGCTGCCGTAGACACCGCTGATGCGGCCACTGGCCGGCCAGATAAACCCGTTCACGTAGTCCGCCCGGTCGTCACGCCGGGCACGGGCTGAGCCGACCAACTGCGCATCTTTCCTGATGCGGGCCAGTGACTCGGGGTCCGGTGTCACGGTTTTTGGCGGCAGGCCATCAACACGCTCGATCCGGTATTCCCTCTTTTTTACCGCAAAGGTCAGGCTGCTGTTTTCTCCACCCGGCTCCTGCACGGTCAGCGTTTTTTCACCCGTCTCGTCCCGTCCGAAACCAAGTACAAAATCCCCGGCCGGGGAAACCATGATTTCGCGCCCGTCCAGGCTGACCGTGCTGCCGGGCTCGGCCTTGCCGATAACGACACCGCCCTGGATGGTTTCGCCTTTCAGTTCCAGCGCCGCGGCGCAGAGGGGCAGGGCAGCGGTGAGAAGAAAAACGGCCGCTTGGAAGGCGGCCGTCTTCACAGTGCGTGTTTTAACCATGGGTTTATTGCGCGACGCGCAGCGACTGGCCCGGTTGCAGCAAGGTGCTGTTGCCCAGGTCGTTCCAGTTTTTCAGGTCATTGACCCTGACGTTGTGCTTGCGCGCGATGCTCCACAGGGAATCACCGCGGCGTACGACGTATTTTGTCGTTCCACTGGTGACCGGGCCGGGTGTGCTTTGGCTGTGGTAAACCGTGATGGTCTTGCCGGCGCGTAATTTACGCGGGTCGGAGATGTTGTTCCAGCGCTGCAGGTCCTTGACGGAAACCCGGTAGCGCCGCGCGATGACCGACAGGCTTTCCCCTGGCCGCACCTTGTGGGTCACGCGTTGCGTGGCGATCAGCCCGGACTGCAAACGTTGCAGTTCCATCGCGGCCTGCGTGTACAGCGGGTCGGCCCGCATCTGGTCGTCCCGCGGCAATCGCAATTTCTGGCCCACCCGGATCAGGTCGCTGTCGAGGTTGTTCGCACTGCGCAGAACCGAGACCGGCACGTGGTGCCTTGCCGAGATTCCCGACAGCGTATCGCCATTTTCGACCACTACCTGGTCCCACTTCATCAGCGAGGAGGCATCTATTTTTTGCAGGCTGGCCTCGAACAGTTCGGCGTTTTCAAGCGGCAAGACGACCCGGTAAGGGCCGTCCGGCGAAGTCGCCCAGCGGTTGTAACCCGGGTTCAGTGTGAACAGCACGTCGATGGGCACGCCCGCCATCTGCGAGACCAGTACGAGGTCCGCCTGCTGGCCGATGTCGACCGCCGCCACAAAAGCCTGGTTGGCGGTATCGGGTATCGCAAAATCGTATTTTGCCGGATCCTGGAACAGGCAGGCCAGGCCGAGCAACTTGGGCACGTAACCCCTGGTTTCACGCGGCAGTTTCAGGTTCCAGAAGTCCGCCGGCTTGCCTGCCTGGATGTTCTTCCGGGTCTGACGGTAAACGCGGTTTTCGCCGGAGTTATAACCGGCCAGCGCCAGCAGCCAGTCGCCTTCGAACATCTTGGCCATGTATTCGAGATAGTCCAGGGCAGCTTCGGTCGATGCCCAGACATCGCGGCGGCCGTCGTACCACCAGTTCTGGTTCAGGCCGTAGTTCTTGCCCGTGCTGGCGATGAATTGCCAGGTGCCGAGCGCACGGCTGCTGGAGTAGGCAAAGGGGTCGTAGGCCGATTCGACGATCGGCAGCAGCGCGATTTCGCCCGGCATTTCGCGCCGTTCCAGTTCCTCGATGATGAAATAAATCCAGGGTTGCGCCCGCTTGAAAATTCGTGCCATGTAGTCGGGATGGTCGGCATACCATTGGGCCCAGGTCAGGGCGATTTCATGCTCGGAGCAATCGGGCAGGGAGAAATTGTGCACCATGCGGTCCCAGACGTTGTCGTGCACCGGTTCGGCAGGTTCTTTCGGGACAAAGAGGTGTTCATCGATGGTGGCCGTGGAACTCGGAATGTTTTCTGGCTCTGCGGCGACGATGGGTTCTTCCGTTTCCACCGTGTCGGTTCCGCCGCCCGTGGTGGCGCAACCCGCCAGGAAAAGGAAGAACAGGGAAAAAATCAGTCTGGTACGCACAAAAGCCCTCAATCCTGCAGTTTGCCAGCCATTATCCGGCCTGATGCCTGCGGGTCAAGTCAAAATCCATCCTTCCAGGCGCGGATAACGGCGAATGTCGATGCCCCCGGAGAGGCGCCGGAAACCCGTTTTCGAGCCGCCTTGACGACGCCGGGTTCGCGGGTGCGCAGGAAGGGATTGACGGCAAGTTCCTGGCCCAGCGTACTGGGAATGGTGATGCGCCCGGAGGCCCTGCAAGCCTCCACCTCGCTGGCGCGCCGCGCAAGTTCGGTATTGCCGGGTTCAACGGCGCGGGCAAAATCGCAGTTTGCGAGCGTGTATTCGTGGGCGCAGAAAACCCGTGTTTCAGGCGGCAGCTCCGCTATTCGGTCGAGCGAGGCCTGCATCTGTTCCGCTGTTCCTTCGAACATCCTCCCACAGCCGACACTGAACAGGGTGTCGCCACAAAACAGGCTGCCGTGACCGTAAAAAGCGATGTGGCTGGATGTGTGCCCCGGCACTTCCATGACCTGGAATCTCAGTCCCATGGAAGGCAGTTCAAGCGTTTCACCCTCGGCCAGGCTGCTCGTCAGACCGCCAATCCGGGGGTCGAGCGGGCCATGCACCGCGGCGCCGGTTTCCGCGACCAGTTGCGGTACACCGCCAATATGGTCAGCATGGTGATGCGTGAGAAGGATGGTATCCAGGATCAGGTCCCTTCTGCGTAATTCTGAAAGCACCGGTTTTGCATCACCGGGATCGACCACGGCACAGCGACTTCCCCCGTTGGAAAGCAGCCAGATATAATTGTCCGTAAATGCGGGTATCGGGGTGACCCTGATTTCAGGCATGGCTGGCTCCGTCGTATCCATGTCGGGTTCGCGATTACAGCGCGAGATGCCGATTTTAGCAAAAGAAACTAAGAGGTGGTTTGAAACGTGCCAGTGCGCACCCGGAAAAGCGAGTCCAGATTGCAGACGCTGAAACGGCTTTCCGAGGGTCTGTTGCGTAGCGCAGGCAGAGGCGCTGTGCGTGGAAACCTGTTGGAAATTCATCACCCTTCTGCGCCGCTTTTCGACCCCGTGTTCCTGCGTCCGGAATCTGAAGCCTTCGGGCTTCGCATCAGTCTGACCCTGTCACAGCGTGGCGCAGCGCGGCAAAAGGTGTGCTGTGATTCAGCCAGCCTGCCATTCCAGGACGGCTCATTTTGCACGGTGGTCTTGCACCACGTGGTCAGCGACGGTTTCGAGAAAGAGCTTGAGGAAGCCTGCCGGGTCACCCATCGCAGCGGTGTCCTGATCGTGCTGGGGCTGAACCGGATGGGTTGGCGTTACCGTGGCCAGCACCCGGCCAGGAGGTTGCCGGGCCTGGCGCCGCTGGCGGTCAAGTCGCGGCTGGAACAGCAGGGAATGAGGATGCGCGGTTTTGCAGGCGCCGGCCTGTGCGGCCAGAAGCACCCGGAGTTCATGTGCCATGGGCTGAGTGGGCTGGGCGCGCCGTTGGCGGATGTGCTGATCCTGCAGGCCAGCCACGCCGACAGCCCCGGGGTAACACCACTTCGTTTCAGACAAGCGCGCAGGACCACAGTACAATCCGCTGCCATGCGTGGCTGAATAACTAATAATCGATGAATGAAAAAGAAAACGTGGTGATTTACACCGATGGCGCCTGTAGTGGCAACCCGGGTCCCGGTGGCTGGGGCGTCGTATTGCTGTATCGTGGTCACCGGCGGGAGATATCGGGCGGCGAAAAAGAGACGACCAACAACCGGATGGAAATGATGGCGGTTATTGCCGCCCTGGAAACGCTGAGGCGCCCCTGCAAAATCCTCCTTCACACCGATTCGACCTACGTGATGAAAGGCATGACCGAATGGCTGCAGCAGTGGAAGAGCCGCGGCTGGAAAACGGCGGCTAAAAAGCCGGTCAAAAACGTCGACCTGTGGCAACGCCTGGATGCGGCCATCACCCGCCACGAGGTGCATTGGAAGTGGGTGAAAGGCCATAGCGGCGTGCCGGAAAACGAAAGGGCGGATGAGCTGGCAACCGCGGCGGTTCCGCGTTGCTAGTGGCTAGAAATAGAACTGTGGGAGCGGCTTTAGCCGCGATTGTCGTTCGCGGCTAAAGCCGCTCCCACTGCGGGAAATCAACCGGACACCATACATAAACTATGAGACAAATTATCCTCGATACCGAAACCACCGGGTTGGAAACAGCCGACGGCCACCGCATTATTGAAATCGGTTGCGTCGAACTGGTCGACCGGCGCCTCAGCCACAAGCACTTCCACCAGTACCTGAACCCGGAACGCGAGATCGAAGACGGCGCCATGGAAGTACACGGCATCAGCAACGAGTTTCTGCTCGACAAGCCGTTATTTGCCGACATCGCGGATGAATTTCTGGGTTTTGTCGAGGGCGCCGAACTGATTATCCACAACGCCCCCTTTGATATCGGCTTCCTGGATTACGAGTTGTTCCTGCTGGGCCGCGAGGAGCGGATGACCGACCGCTGCACGGTACTCGATACCCTCGAACTGGCCCGTGACCTGCACCCCGGCCAGCGCAACAGCCTGGATGCCCTGTGCAGGCGCTACGAAGTCGACAACAGCAGCCGCACCCTGCACGGCGCCTTGCTTGATGCGGAGATCCTGGCCGACGTCTACTTGGCCATGACCGGTGGCCAGAGCGACCTGGGCCTGAGTTTCACGGTGCCGGCTGAAGCCGATGACGATTTCGGTAGCCTGGAGGTGGCCGAAAGGCCGGTGCTGTTTGTGCTGGAGGCGAATGAACAGGAACGGTCGGCACACGAGGCCCGGTTGAAGCAGATCGCAGAGAACAGCGGCCACTGCATCTGGAAAGACATGCAGGAGCCGCTTTAGCCGCGACCCCCGATTGTCCAAGAGACCGCGTCGCGGCTAAAGCCGCTCCTACTTTCCTGCTACCAGCAGCGGGTGTTCGCGTGTATCCAGCCATTTGAGCGTTTCGTAATAACTCTGGATGTTCTTCACGAACTGCCTGGTCTCGTAGCCGCGGGCATAACCATGGCGCGTGTCCCGGTACCAGGTTTCCTGGGTCAGCAGGCTGAGCCGCTTGTTGACATCAGTCCATGAGTCAGGATCAGCGCCCTGTTTCTGGGTGATGATGCGTACGTCCTCGAGGTGACCCATGCCCATGTTGTAGGCAGCCAGGGCCATCCAGGTCCGGTCGGGTTCTGCAATTCGGGCCGGGATGCGGCTGTGCAGATCCAGCAAGTAACGGGCGCCGCCCTCAATGCTTTGCCTCGGATCCAGGCGATCGGTCACGCCCAGGTAGTTTGCCGTACGGCGGGTCAGCATCATCAGGCCGCGTACACCGGTATACGAAGAAGCATTTGGGTCCCAGTGCGATTCCTGATAGCCGACGGCGGCCAGCAGGCGCCAGTCCATGTCATAGGCGTTTGCGATCTCCTGGAAAATCGGGATCAACGGCGGCAGGCGGTTGCGAACCTGGCCCATGAACTGGTGCATGCCGACCCGGTTCATGCGGTCGCCGGCAGAGTAAAAGGCGTCGTTCAGCGCAGCCAGGCGGCCGTCTTCCTTCGCCTCTTGCATGAAGGTATCGGCTTGCCGCACCAGGCTGTCGTCTGCGCCAGCGGGAAAGGCCCATACGTGGGGCAGGGTGGCCTGAAGGGTGAAAGCGGTGGCCACCCGCGGGTAGAAATGGCTATTCAGGCTAAAAATGTTTGAATCGACCAGGGTGATGTCGATGGCGCCGTCCGCAACGGCCAGCAGCAACTCCTCCATGCCGATGTCACTGCGCGGCTCCCATTCCAGTCCTGGCAGGTCGATTTTTGCCAGTTCCAGGGCTTCCTCGTAACTGCTGCCTGCAATCACCATGATCTTCCGGCCAAGCAGGTCGGCAAAACTCCCGGGGCGTTTCTGGCCGCGGCGATAGATGACGAGCGTCGAGGTTTCCTGGTAGTCCGGTCCGAAGTTGAAACGTTCTTCGCGCCGCGGGGTCCGGGTCAGGTTGGCTGCAATCAGGTCGCCCTGGCCGCTTTCCAGCATGCCGGCCAGCTTGTCGAACGAGTCGACCGCCTTGATTTCCAGCCCGACACCGAGATAGTCGGCAAACTCGCGTACCAATTCCACCTCCGGCCCGGTGGCGCCGTCCGGCCCGATGTAATAGGTGCTGGCGCCGTTTCGCGTCAGCATGGTGAGGTTGCCGCGTTGTAGAACTTTGTCGAGCTGGCTGGGCTGGTCATGGCCGGAATAGGAAAAGAACAGCAGAACGCCTACGGCGATGACTGCCGTGGGTAGCAGGTGGAGCTTGCTGATTCTTGTTCCTGTCATGGGAAAAAGTCCCGTTTAGAACCTGGGTGGTTTTCAATCATATTCTTACGGCCCGTGAATTGCCATTTGAGCCCTGGTGTACAGCAATGTGCAGAAACCGGTGCGCGGATTTCCATTGCAAACCGATGGGCGGTCATAAAACATGCCTGGAAGGTCTTGAGCTTCCAGTAATTTAGAAAAATGTCTGGCAGAATGAAAGCCGTCTCAAGAAGAGACTGAATGTTTTCCAAGGAAGGAATCCATCATGAACGTGTTTCCGGGCGGCCGTCCGTTAGAAAATCCCTGTTTTTTTGCCTTTGCCGGCTTGTATGCCCGGCCGGGGTTCGTGTGTAACCGTTACTGATTCTCCCCCCCGAAGCGCTAATCAGTCTCTCCTACCGCTGCGCTTCTGATAGAATTGCCGCCTCTTGACGAGGCGGTTTTTTTTGGGGAATGAGATTGTGAGAACCCGGTTTGCACCTAGCCCGACGGGCTACCTTCACGTGGGCGGCGCCCGTACGGCGCTTTTTTGCTACCTCCAGGCGCGCGCCACGGGCGGCATCTTCATCCTGCGAATCGAAGATACCGACCTGGAGCGTTCCACGCCCGAGTCGGTTCAGGCCATCCTGGATGGCATGGAATGGATGGGCCTGGACTACGACGAGGGTCCGTTTTACCAGACCCAGCGTTTTGACCGTTATGCCGAGGTCGTGCAGAAACTGCTGAGCGAAGGCCAGGCTTACCCCTGCTATTGCAGCAAGGAGCGAATCGACGCCATCCGTGAAGAGCAGATGAAGCAGGGCCTCAAGCCGCGTTACGATGGCCGTTGCCGTGCAGGCGCCGAAGTGGTCGAAGGCGTCAGGCCGGTCATCCGCTTTCGCAACCCGCTGGAAGGCAATGTCGTGTTCGACGACCTGGTGCGCGGGCGCATCAGTATTTCCAACGATGAACTCGATGACCTGGTGATCGCGCGGCCGGACGGTTCACCCACCTACAACTTCACGGTCGTGGTGGATGACATGGATATGGATGTGTCCCTGGTGATCCGCGGCGACGACCACATCAACAATACACCGCGCCAGATCAACATCTACAAAGCCCTGGGCGCCGAACTGCCCGATTTCGCACACGTTCCGATGATTCTGGGCGATGACGGCGCCCGCCTGTCCAAGCGCCACGGCGCGGTCAGTGTTCTGCAGTACCGCGATGACGGTTACCTACCCCAGGCGCTGGTGAACTACCTGGTGCGTCTCGGCTGGTCGCATGGTGACCAGGAAATATTCAGCCGCGAGGAGATGATCGAGTACTTCGATATCCGCGATGTAAACCGCAAGGCCTCGGCCTTCAATACCGACAAGCTCGACTGGCTGAACCAGCACTATATGCGTGAACTGCCGGCAGAAGAAGTTGCCCGGCACCTAGCTTGGCAGTTCGAAGATCAGGGTATCGACACGACCGCCGGCCCGGCCCTGGAAGACCTGGTGTCCGTCCAGGCGGAACGTGTCAAGACCCTGAAAGAAATGGCGCAGCAAAGCCGCAGTTTTTTCGAGGACTACGAGGAATTTGACCCCGGCGCCGCGAAGAAACACCTGCGCCCCGTGGCGGAAGCGCCCCTGCAGGCCATTGCCGGCAAATTGGCTGGTCTCGACAACTGGGAGCCGGAAGCACTGGATCATGCCGTTCGTAGCACCGCCGAGGAACTGGAAGTCGGTATGGGTAAAATCGCCCAGCCCTTGCGCGTAGCCCTGACCGGCACGGCCATCAGCCCCTCGATCGACAAGACCCTGTGGCTGACCGGCCGTGACCGCAGCCTGGCCCGCATCCAGAAAGCCATTGAATTCGTGCAGGCCCGCGCCGCGGCCTCCGCCTGAGCAAATAGGGCCAAACAATAAAGGGGCCGGATACATTTTTAGACCAAAAATGTATCCGGCCCCTTTTCAGAATACGCCAACTGATAGCCAGGGAAGTTCCTAATTCGTGCTGTGACGGGCTTTTCCGGGAGGGCGCGGCATAAAACTTTGAAACCAATAAAAGGTACCGGATACATTTTTCGGTTAAAAATGTATCCGGTACCTTTTTCGGTTTTCGGCAATTTCCTGTCACCATCGGGTTGGGTGTGCCGAAACAGGGATCACAGCCAAATCCGCGCCATCGACCGCAAAAAACTGCGATAATTCCGGAATGAGCAAAGTTGAACGCCTCTTTCACCTGCATAACATCCTCGACCAGCGCCGTACGCCCATCTCCCGGCAAGACCTGATGGAGCGCCTGGAGTGCTCGCAGGCCACGCTTTACCGCCTGGTGGCGGAACTGAGGGACTTCTTGGGCGCACCGATTGAACAGGATGAGGACACGCGCGGGTTCTATTACGACCGCAGTTACGGGCAGCCTTTCGACCTGCCGGGCATCTGGATCAGCCCGGGTGAACTGCAGGCCTTGCTGACCGCGCGCCAGGTGCTGGGTAATGTGCAACCGGGACTGCTGGAGGGTGAGTTGAAGAGCCTGCAGGGGCGGATTACTTCACTGCTGCAGAAAAAGGGCGTGGAACCCGAAGGTGACGAATCACGAATCCATATCCAAAACGTGGCGGGCAGGGCGGTGCCGGCGCGGATGTTCCAGGATGTACTCGGAGCGCTGGTGCAGCGAAAACAACTGAAAATCCGTTATCACGGCCGCCGGCGCGACGAGGAAAGCGAACGGGTCGTCTCTCCGCAACGCCTCACCCAGCACCGAAACTCATGGTACCTCGATGCCTGGTGCCACCAGGCGGAAGGTCTGCGCAGTTTTGCGCTGGAGCGCATTCGTGAACAGACCCTGCTGGACGAAGACGCCAAAGAGGTCAGCAAAGCATCCCTGTCGAAACACTTCGACCGTTCTTACGGTATCTTCTCCGGTCCGCCCGAGCACACGGCCGAACTGAAGTTCTCCCCGGAAATGTCGCGTTGGGTCGCCGAGGAAAAGTGGCATCCGGACCAGCAGGGTTCCTTCGTTCCCGAGGGGTCCTGGCTGCTGAAAGTCCCCTTCAGCGGCGCCCGTGAGTTGATCATGGACATCATGCGTTACGGCGCCGAAGTCGAAGTCCTGGCACCCGATTTCCTGCGCCAGGCCGTCGCAGAAGAAGCCCGCAAAGCCTCCTCAATCTACCAATAACGCCGGCGCAGGTGGCGTCCCCGTGTCAAGGCCGTGGTGTCATATACCCTTTTTCAGAGGTCTTGAAAACAGGATGTTTTCAGCGAAGCGACACCGGGATGCGCGCCCTGCGCGGGCACAGGCAACAAAGCAGGTACGGTTTTCAGCGCAGCTGAAAGAAGCGCCTGCTGAGTGTCGTCGTGCGTGTCCTCTGAAAAGGGGCATTTGGCACCGCGACCGGGTTTAAAACACCCGCTCCAAAACGACAAATATCACTCCTGCAATGCTTCTCAGGTTTTGAGAGGCGGACATGTTCTCCTGTACCCGTCACTGAAAGGAGAACCAGCCATGATCCACCACCTGATGACCTTGTTTGCCCCTGATGGTGGCGCCCCGCAGGCGACCTTGACCTCGCCACCTGCAAAAGACCAGCCTGCATGCCACCCTCTCAGGGCCAGGGTATCCATCAGGTTCATGGCCGGTGTGGCGGCAAACGCCGCCGGTTTCGGCATGCTCCTCGCCGGATGCTGGTTCTCCCTTCAGCTGATGCAGGTCTTCCTGGTGTAAGGCAAAAGTCCGGTCAGGGCAGGTCGTCCAGCACCGCGACGGCGATCTCCCTGGCCTGCCAGCCCCACTGTTTTTTGCCTTTGACATTCACCGCGAAAACGTAATCGCCGCCGTCACGGTGATAGAAGCCGGTAAACCAGCCATGATCGCCCTGCGGCGTAACGCAACTGCCCGTTTTGCCATAGAGGTCGCCCTGGAAACCCTCGGGAAGCTTGTCTTCCTGCAGCATCATGCCCTTGACCGTTTGCTGGTTTGCGGTGCTTGCCGGCAATGCCCCCTTGTCCAGTGCCGCCATGAAACCGATCTGTTCCAACGCGGTGATCTGCAGGGATGAGTCCAGCCAGAATTGGTCCTGCCCGCCTGAAATGTCCCGGTTGCCGTAATCGAAAGCATCAAGATAGGCCTGCATCTGTTCCACCCCGACGTCCTGGGCGACTTCCTGGAAGTACCACAGAACGGAGTTTCGGATGGCGCTGGCAAGGTCATGGTGCTGGTTGTTCACCTGGCGTGAATGTTCGGTGCCATCCCATTCTTTTGTGTCTTCCGGGCCGGTCAGCACCCTGGTTTCCAGCCCGATCAGGGCGTTGGGGATTTTGAACGTGGAACAGGGCGACAGCCGTTCCTGGCACTGCGCCATGTTGTGCACCAGGTACTGCTCGGCTTGGCTATCGTATACCGCGATACAGGCGTTTTTCCCCGGTGCGTAGCCGGAGAGATTGATCTTTGCCAGCCCGCTGGGCCACGCGGGCAAGGCAATCAGCACGGCTAGCAAGGTGCCTGCCAGGAGGGTTGGTCTCTGATTCATCGTTGTATTCCGCTGCTTGGGTTCTTCCAGCCTGCCATGGAAATAGGGCAACGCCGGGGACTGGCCGGGGCCTTTTTCTGAATGGGCAAAAAAGGGGCGGCACAAGCCGCCCCTTTTTTGCGTGCAATGCGGCCTGGTCAGGCTGCGGCGGCCTCCTCGACAGCCGCTTTGACCGGGCCCTTCAGGATGGCCTGGCGGGTCGCTTCGACCAGCAGGTCCACTTCCTCGCTCGTGATCGCGAAATACGGTGTATAGCGCAGGGAGTTTTCACCGCCATGGATCACTGAAATGCCATGGATTCGCATGTATTCCTCGATCGAACCGGCGCCGTAACTCTTGTAACGGCTGCCGTCGAGGCCGACGCTGAACAGCAGGCCGGTGCCCTGTACGCCGGTCACACGGTCGCCCAGTTCTTCAGCCATGATTTTTAGCTTGGCGATGGCTTCTGCCCCGCGTTCACGGATATTGCGCCGGACTTCAGGCGTCAGCCCGTCGAGCACCGCGCAGGCCACGTCCATGGCCCGCGGGTTGGTCGTCATGGTGTTACCGTAAGCACCTTTTTGATACAACCGGGCGGAACGTTCCGTCATGGCCAGAACCGAAAGCGGGTACTGCCCGGCGTTGAGCGCCTTGGAGTAGGTCTCCAGGTCCGGGGCCTCCAGTTCTTCGAAGCCAGGGTAATCAACGATCGACAACACACCCCGCGCCCGAAGGCCGGCCTGGATCGAATCCACCAACAGTATCGAGCCGTGCTCCGCGGTCAGCCTGCGGGCCTCCGCATAGAAATCGGGGTTGATCGCCATGCCGGGATTGCCTTCGCCCATGACCGGTTCCATGAAAAAGGCCTCGATGAAAACGTCGTTGCTTTCGGCCCACTGGAACACCTGTTGAAGCTGTTCAATATTATTGGGTTCGACCGTGATCAGGCTGTCGTTATCGCGGAAAGAAGCGAGGTACTTGCAATAGGTTTTGCGGGTTGAATCGGAGAATTGCGCCGGGCGCTGTGTCCTGCCATGGAAACTGCCCTTGAGGCTGAGTATGTGTCTCGGCTTGTGGGCGTACCGTGCACCGGGATCGGTCATGATCTTGGCATTGATATCCGCCAGGCGCGCCGCCACCGTGACGGCTTCGGAGCCGCTGTTGACGCAAATGAACTTTGAAAAAGGGCAGCTGCCGCGTGTATGGCCGATTTCCCGGCGCAAGCGCTGGACCAGGTATTTCTGGCTGATATTGGGTGTCATGATATTGGCCATCACGTGCTTGCGGTTCATCGCCTCGAGGATGGATTCCGGTGCATGGCCCGCCCCGATCATCCCGTAACCGCCCACGTCGTAAAGCACGGCGCCCTTGAGCGTCACGATCCAGGGACCGCGCGCGGCAATGGTGATATAGGGATTCACCGCGTCATCGGGGTAGAAATTGACAAAGCCTTCCTGGATGGCGGCAGCCTGGCCGACCTCGTCCATGGCCAGTAGTTCGGGCTCTTCGGACAGCAGTTTTCTGAACTCCTGGCAGGCGGCTTCAACGGCTTCGCCCAGCTTGCTGTCTAGCCCGGCGAACTTCATGATGATGTCGTCAGGAAGGCCTGTTGTTCGTGCTTTTCCGCCGTGACTCCTCAGTTCGTTCAAGCGCTCGATAATGGTCATGAATCACCTCAAAATTCTACGTTTACGCCCGCTGCCGATGGGCCCTGGCGGGGCTGAAATATTCGCGCCAGAATAGCACATGCAGGCACTGCTTTAGAACCCGGATTTGCTCTGTTTATGCCGTGCAATGGCCCATTCGACGTGTTCCCGGACAAGCGCCGATGCGTGGCCGGCCCGGCTTTCCAGCGCGGCGCATACAGCGGCCGGGTTGCCGGCCGTGGAAAGGTCTACATTACCTAGCGCCACGGCGATGTTTCTCAGCCATCCCGTATAGCCCGTCCGGCGTATCGCGCTACCCTCGGTACGCTGCAGAAACTCCTTTTCGGACCAGGCGAACAGGGCGACCAGTTCGCTGCTGTCGAGGCCATGCCGGGGCAGGAAATCGGCTTCTGGTGAAGGGATTGCGAAACGGTTCCAGGGGCAAACCAGCTGGCAGTCATCGCAGCCGTAGATCCGGTTGCCCATGAGCGGCCTCAATGGCGCCGGGATCGGACCCTTGAGTTCAATCGTCAGGTATGAAATACAGCGGCGCGCATCCACCCGGTACGGGGCAACGATGGCGTCGGTCGGGCAGGCCGTGATACAGCGGTCACAGTCGCCGCAGTGGTTGATCGCGGGTTCGTCCACCGGCAGCGGCAGGTCGGTGTAGATTTCACCAAGAAAAAACCAGCTGCCGGTTTTGCGGGTCAGCAGGTTGCTGTGTTTACCGATCCATCCCAGCCCGGCTTTTTCCGCCAGGGCTTTTTCCAGCACGGGTGCCGAGTCGACAAATACCCGGTAGCCAAATGGTCCGATGTCCTGTTCTATCCGGCTGGCGAGCTTCTGCAGACGTTTGCGCAGTACCTTGTGGTAGTCCCGCCCGAGCGCGTAGCGGGATATGAGCGCCTCTTCATCCTCTTGCAGCAGCTCGACCGCAGGCCGGGCCTGGTCCGTCAGGTAATCCATCCGGACCGAAATCACCCGCACGGTTCCCGGCACCAGCTCCCCAGGGCGGCTGCGCCGGGTTCCATGGCGTTGCATGTACGTCATTTCTCCATGAAACCCTTCGGCCAGCCATCGCTCCAGCTTCTGTTCATGCTGCGCCAGCTGGGTGTCGCAAATCCCGATCTGCTGGAATCCAAGCTGCCGCCCCCAGTCCTTTATCCGCAGTGCGAGCTCCGCGGGGAACTCAAGCGGAACATGCGTGGCCGGTCGAGGGCCTTCTCTTGATTCCGATCCTGTGCCAGTTACCTTTTTCACCGCTATAATTTGACCATGATTGAACAGGCAGACCGATTGTATACCGCCGAGCAGGTCAGGCGGTTGGACAAGTGCGCGATCGTGGGGCACGGGATTCCCGGTATCGAATTGATGGAGCGGGCAGGGCGCTGTGTTTTCGAGGCAGCCCGGCAGGCATACCCGGATTCGGAAACCTGCCTGGTACTGTGCGGGGGCGGGAACAACGGCGGCGATGGTTACATCATTGCCAGGCTGGCGCTGGAGGCGGGCATCTCGGTCGACGTGTGTGCCCTGAAGGATCCGGCGCGGCTGCAGGGCGATGCGGCGCTTGCGGCGGAACGCTGGCAGGCCGCAGGCGGCTCGCTGCTTGCCTGGCCGCTGGTTGATGCGGGTCGCTACGACATCATCATTGACGCGCTCCTGGGCACGGGCCTGGATCGTGCCCCGGCGGGTGCATACGCCGAGGCCATCGAGGCCGCCAACCGCTCGGAGTCCATTGTTATCGCCGTAGACATACCGTCCGGGCTCAATGCCGACAGCGGGGTGGTGATGGGCAGCGCCATCGTTGCAGATATCACGGTCACGTTTATCGGGAGCAAGCGCGGGTTGTTTACGGCAGATGGGCCGGATTACGTTGGCGATGTCCTTTTCGATGATTTGCAGACCCCGCCCAGCGTCAGGGACTCGGAGCCTGATTCCGGAATTTTAATTCAGGAAGATACAATCCTGGAATTGCTTCCGCCCAGGCTGCTCAATTCGCATAAAGGCAGTTACGGCTGGTTGCTGGCCGTCGGCAGCGACGACGGCATGAGCGGCGCCGTGCGCCTGTGTGGCGAGGCGGCCCTGCGCAGCGGCGCGGGCAAAGTCACGATTGCCACGCGGGTGGAACATGCGGCCCTGGTCAATATGGGCTGCCCCGAACTGATGGTGCGGGGAATCGATGGACGAACGGCCCTGGAACCCTTGCTGTCCGGCGTGGACGTGGTGGTGGCAGGTACCGGGCTCGGCAATACCGACTGGTCGGCAAGTCTGCTGGACGCCTGCCTCGAAGCGGCGCGGCCGACCGTTCTGGATGCAGACGCCTTGAACCTGCTCGCCGAGCGCTATTCATCGAGCACAAAGAGTCCTCTGCATGGCGGGCCCTGGATCATGACGCCACACCCGGCGGAGGCGGGTCGTTTACTCGGCCGTTCCGCACACACGGTCCAGCAGGACCGGGTAGGCGCAGCCCTGCAGCTTGCCCGGAACTATTCCGCCATCGTGGTGCTGAAAGGATGCGGCAGCGTGGTTGCCGACCCGGCGGGGCGCTACGCGATATGCCCGCTGGGCAACCCGGGCATGGCGACCGCGGGGTCGGGGGATGTTCTATCCGGGATCATCGGCGCCATGCTGGCCCAGGGGCTGGGCGCCTGGGAGGCGGCGCTGGCCGGGGTGGTGGCCCACGCCAGCGCTGGCGACCTGGCCGCGCAACAGTTGGGGCAGCGGGGCTTGATCGCATCGGATATCACGTCCTTCCTGCCCGCCGTGCTGAACCCGGTTTGAATGATGAAGATTGAAACTGCAAAAGTAGCCGAATGGCAAAGAGAAGTGCGCGACGAGGCTGCATCGGCCGCGCTGGCCGGACGTTTTGCCCACCACCTGGAAGCGCCCTGCGTGATATATCTCCAGGGAGACCTCGGGGCCGGAAAAACCCTGTTTGCCCGGGCCTGCATTCATGCGCTGGGATACCCGGGGTATGTGAAAAGCCCCAGTTACGGTCTGCTGGAAACTTACGAGGTGGGTGAAATCACCGTTTTGCACCTGGACCTCTACCGCATCGAAGACCCCGAAGAACTGGAATACCTGGCGATCAGGGACCTTTATGACCGCAACAGCGTGTTGATGGTGGAGTGGCCTGACCGTGGCGAACACTATCTGCCACCCCCTGATCTTATCTTGTCGTTTGGCGAAACAAACGAATCAAGATTCATACATTGCAAAGCATTTTCACCAGTAGGCATGAAGTTAGCGGGGAAAGTTGATTCTTGACTTGAGACTTAGTTTCTAGTTAAGGCTGCTATCTAACGGTTTTGTAAAGAAAACTGTTGCAATTTCACGATTTTCAATTCATTATTGGAACGTCGACAATGGAGGTTGATCTTCCCGATGATATTTCGTGTTGTCATTGCATGGACTTTGTTATTGTTTGCGGTTCCCACCCTGGGCGCGGACGTCAATGGCTTCCGCGTCTGGACCGACCCCGACAAAACCCGTGCGGTTCTTGACCTCGACACACGCGCCGAATACAAACTGTTCACCCTGGATAGCCCGCCACGGGTTGTCATCGATCTCAAAAAGTCCGGACTTCGGGACCCCCTGCGCCTGAGCAAGGATCACGCCGGCATCATCGACAGCGTTCGCCACGGGCAGCCGAAAAAGGATACGCTGCGGGTGGTACTCGACCTCGACAGCAAAGCCAGTATCAAGAGCTTCATGCTGGACCCGGTGGGGCAGTATGGATACCGCCTGGTCGTGGACCTATTCCCCGAGGGCAGTCAAAAAAACCGCCCGGTCAAGCAGATGGCCGACGTGCAGCAAACAGACCGTGACATCGTGGTCGCGATCGACGCCGGGCATGGCGGGGAAGACCCCGGTGCGATTGGCAAATCCCGCACCCGGGAAAAGGACGTGGTGCTGGCGATTGCCCGCGAACTCAAAAAGTCAATCGATGCCCGTCCGGGCATGCGCGGGGTTCTGACCCGAACCGGTGACTATTTCGTGCCGTTGCGCGACCGTTACGAAAAGGCGCGTCAGCACCGCGCGGACCTGTTTGTTTCCGTTCACGCGGATGCATTCAACAAACGCAGCGTGTCCGGCAGCTCGGTTTTTGTATTGTCACGCAAGGGCGCCAGCTCGGAATACGCCCGCTTGCTGGCCGCCAGCGAGAACAGCGCCGACCTGGTGGGCGGCGTAAGCCTGCGCGACAAGGACGATATGCTGGCCTCGGTCCTGCTGGACCTGTCGCAGAGCGCCACGATGGAAGCGAGCAGTGCGGTGGCCGACAGCGTGTTTTCATCGCTGGGGGGCATGGGCAAAATGCACAAATCCCATGTCGAGCACGCCAATTTCATGGTCTTGAAATCCCCGGACGTCCCCTCGATCCTGGTTGAAACGGCCTTTATCAGCAACCCGTCCGAGGAAAAGCGCCTCAGGGACCCGGCCTGGCAAAAGAAGATCGCACGCACCATCGCCGACGGTGTACAGGACTATTTTTACCTGAGCCCGCCGCCCGGCACCTGGGTGGCAGCGAACCGGCAGCCGGTCAAGTACAAGGTCATTCGTGGCGATACGCTGGGTGAGATTGCCCATCGCTACCGCGTCAGCCTGTACAGCCTGCGGCGCGCCAACGACCTTCGCGGTGACACCATTCGCGTCGGCTCCGAGTTGTTGATCCCCACCACTTAAGCCCGCAAGCCCGTTTCCGGCCTGAACCTGCCGCCCGATTGCGGTATTCTTAGGCGATTTTGCCTATTGACGGAAAGCCCGATGGAAACCAGGACCACGACCCAATCGCAAAACCGCGCATTTTCCACGATATTCCTTATCGAAATGTGGGAGCGCTTCGGCTTTTACGGGATGCAGGCCCTCATCGTGTATTACATGGTGCAGCGGCTGGGTTTCCCGGACGAGCGCGCCACGCTGGTATGGGGCGCCGCGGCGGCATTGATCTACGTGGCGCCGGCCATCGGCGGCTGGATCGGCGACAAGGTCCTCGGTACGCGGCGCACCATGTTGCTGGGCGCAACGGTCCTGTCCATCGGCTACGGCCTGATGGTCGTACCGGGTCAGAGCATCTGGTTCCTGTTTTGCGCGCTGGGGGTCATCGTGGTGGGAAATGGCCTGTTCAAGGCCAACGTCGGCAACCTGGTGCGCAAGATCTACGAGGGCGATGACTCCAGGATCGACAGTGCGTTCACCATTTATTACATGGCGGTCAACCTGGGCGCGATGATTTCCCAGCTATTGACCCCGTGGCTGAAGGACTACGTCAACGAACACTACGGGAACGCCCTCGGCTGGCATGTCGCCTTCGCGGTGTGCGCGGTCGGTCTGCTGCTGGGCCTGGCCAACTACTGGCTGATGCGCCGTTACATGCGCCACATCGGTTCCGAGCCCGACGAGCAGCCTCTGAACTGGGGCAAGCTGGGCGCCGTGCTGGCCGGCAGCGTCGTGGCCGTGTTTGCATCCGCCTACATCCTGGAGCACCAGGGGGTCGCCCGCGCCTTTGTCTATCTCGCGGGGGTGGCCGTGATCGGCATTTTTGCCTACCTGATAGGTACCGGGCAACGCAATGAACGCGCCGGCCTGATAGCCGCCCTGGTGCTGACCGTGCAGTCGGTGTTTTATTTCATTTTCTACCAGCAGATGTCGACCTCCCTGGCGCTTTTCGCGCTGCGCAACGTTGACCCGTCCTTTGCCGTTTTCGGCGTGCACCTGTGGGACTGGTCACCGGCACAGTTCCAGGCGTTCAACCCGATCTGGATCTTCATCCTCAGCCCGGTGTTGGCCTGGACCTATACGCGTGCCGGAAATGCAGGCAAGGATATCTCCATCGCCGCCAAGTTCGTGCTGGGCTTCTCGCTCGTCGCGCTCGGCTTTTTCATCTACGGCGCGTCAGGCCACTTCGCCGATGAGCAGGGCCGGGTTTCCTCGTGGCTGATGGTGTGGGGCTACGGTGCAATTTCCCTCGGCGAATTGCTGGTCAGCGCGCTTGGCCTGGCCATGGTCGCCCGCTATGTTCCTGCGCGCATGGGGGGCTTCATGATGGGCGCCTACTTTGTCGCCTCCGGCGTCTCACAATACCTCGGTGGCCTGGTTGCTTCTTTCGCCAGTGTGCCGCGCGACATCAGCAACCCGCTCGAGTCCCTGCCGATATACACCAGCCTGTTCAACAAGCTGGGCATCGCCGCCCTGGTCTGCACCGCGATCGCCATTGCCGTTTTACCGCTGATGAAACGCCTGTCGCAAACGCACCACGGGCACGCGCAGGCGGGTGAAAGCTGAGCGAGGCGAGACCCTAGAAATACCAGGCCAGTTGGGCAAACAGCCCCGGCCCGGACGAAAAATACCGCCCGTCCGCCGGCGCCTCGATTCCACCATACTCCGTGCCGGAGGCGCCCAGCGGGATATTCAGCGCGCCAAGCAGTTGCAGGTTCTGTTTCCAGTCGTACTGGGCCACGACCTGCAGCAGGGCCGACGGGTCTTCCAGGTTGATAAAAAGGTTCGGGGTGAGCAGGAAAAGCGGGGTGATTTCGACCATGGCCGACGCCGCAACATAGTGCCGCGCCAGGGTAAAAAGCTCGCCACGTTCAATGCGCCGCAACAGGTCGGGGTTTTGCAGCAGTGACTGTCCCGAGTAGTCAGAGTGGCGCTGGCCGAAACCGTTGTAGTAGTACTCCAGCAGGCCGCTGACGTTTTTGCCGCCCCATGTCCAGGAATAACTGATGCTGCTTACGGCCGAGAAAACATCATCCCGGTCGGTGCGGGTCCAGGTCAGGTCCCCGCGCACCACGGTCCCACCGAGGCTCAGGGTTCCGCCTGCGCCAATGACCGGGTCGGCGTAATGTTCCGCTACCAGCAGGTCGAACTCATTCATGCCGACAAAGCCGTGGTACTTGATTGCCAGCGAAGACTGGTCCTTGTCCACGTCTCCTGTCAACGGATTCCGCCGCACCACGGCCACGCCCTGCATATCGCTGCCGTTGTTGAACAGGTATTGCCCGTAGAGCATGTCATCGCCGGTTTTGTACTCCTTGTCGACGGCAGACGGGTCGAAGGGGTTGAAGATATCCATCGGGCTGAACACCATGCCGTTGCCCCAGCTGATCGCCTGGCGGCCAAAGCGCCACACGGTGTGCTCCGTGGTGTAAGCAAGGCTGAGCCGGTCCAGGCGGTGCAGCAGGACACCCTGGCTGCTTTCCGCCAGGTCCCGGGTCAGGTCGAACCAGCGGCGCTCGTCGCTGATAACCCCGCCGGCTGGCCAGAACGCGGCGGGCAACTGTTCTGCCAGTTCCAGCGTATCCGCGTAGATGCCGATGAGCTGATAATCCGCTTTGAAGTCCCAGTGGTCCTGTTGCCAGGAGAGCTTGATGCGGGCGTCGGCACCGGAATCCAGGGCGGACGAACCGAGCGCGTCCGCGAAGACACTGTCGTCCGGGTAGGTGTAATAGTTGAGCCGGAACTTGCTGTGGCCGCTGAAATCCCAAGCGGAATCCGTTGACTGCGCCTGGGCGGCCAGGACCCAGCCCATGGCGAGCAGGAGTAAGGCCGTTCGTTTCATCCGTCCATGCGGGCTTGTCGTTCGTCGGCGATGACTTTGCCGTCCTGCATCCGGATCAGGCGCCGGGCATAGCGCATCACGCGTTCGTCATGGGTCGCGATCAGAAAGGTGACCCCATGGTGTTCGTTCAGCGTTCGGAACAGTTCCATCAGTTGCTTCGCCGAGGTCGAGTCCAGGTTGGCGGTGGGTTCATCCGCCAGGACCAGCCTGGGTTGGCTGACGATGGCGCGGGCCACGGCGACGCGTTGTTGCTGTCCACCGGACAGCTCGGCGGGACGGCGGTGCTCCATGCCTTCCAGCCCTACTTCCCTGAGGATGTCCATGGCTTTTTGCCTGCGCTCTTTTGCCGCCACGCCCTGGACCTGCATGACGAACTCCACGTTCTCACGGGCCGAGAGCACCGGGATGAGGTTATAGGCCTGGAATACAAAACCGATATGGTGCAGCCTGAGGTCGGCCAGCGGGCCCTTGCCGAGCAGGTCGACGCGGTCGCCGTCGATGCTGATTTCCCCACTGTCGAGCTCATCCAGTCCGCCGATGGCGTTGAGCAGGGTGGTTTTCCCCGAGCCGGACGGCCCCGACAGGCAGATCAGCGACCCGGGCTCGATGTCCAGCGTCACCTGGTCGAGCGCGTGGACCTCGGCGTCGCCCTGGCGGTAGGTTTTGCACAAATTGCGACACTTGATTTCAGCCATCTTGTAGTTCCCTGTTGTTGGTTTCAGGACTTGGCAATCGCTTCTACCGGGCGATAGCGGGACGCTCGCCAGGCGGGCAGCAGGCTGGTCAGAACACCGAGCACGACAACTACCACGTTCGCCAGCACCATGTCGTTGGTTTTCAGGGCCGGGTAGAGCACGGCCGAGGCGCCGAACATTTCCATGCCCTCGGCCACGGCAGCCAGGTCCCAGCCATCGCGCAGGGGCAAGATGCTCAGCACGGCCAGTGCGTTGCCAAGCAACAGGCCCAGGGCCAGGAGCATCAGGGATTCCAGCAATACCTGGTAGAGGATCGACGCTGGCTTCATACCCAGTGCCTGCATCAGGCCGAATTCGCGGATGCGTTCGAATACGGCCATCATCAGGGTATTGACCAGGCCGAAGCTCAGGGCCAGGAAAATCACGACGATCCAGATCAGTACGAAACCGTCCATGACGCCGAGCATCGTGCCCAGGTAGCTGTCCAGTTCGTCCCAGGCCAGTACCTGCCGGTCCGCGCCGGCGGCCTCTGTCACTCGCGCCTTGAGGTCCGAGACATTCCGGTAGTCCGTTCCGGTCACCGCGATCTCGGATACCTGGCCGTTCAGCCCGAGCATGTCCTGCACGGTGGAGCGTCCGGCATAGATGAAGTTTTCTTCCACTGCGGCCAGCTTGCCACGATACACGCCCACGATACGGAAGCCGCGGTCCGCGATGTTGTTTTCCGGGTCCTGGCTCATCACCACCACCCGCTTGCCGAGTTCGGTTTCCAGGCGTTCGAGCAGCTTGCGGCCGACCACCATGCCGGTGTCACCCGGGCCATCCAGCCAGCGCCCTTCGACGATGCTCTCCGGGTCAAACCCGACCGCGAGCTCTCCAGCGGGGTCGACACCCAGCAAGGTGACTCCCCGGTTGTCCCGTTCGCTGGAGATCATTGCAGGAACCCGCACGCGCGATGTCCAGCCTCTTATTTCGGGCGACTGCAACGCCGCGGCAAAGGACCCGGCGGGCTCCGGGATACTGTTTTCGATGCTGGGGTCGTCGCGGAACAGGGGGTGGTGCACCTGCACGTAACCGGGCAGGGCGTCGATGCCGTCTTCCACCATTTGATCCACCATGCCGCGCATCAGCGCGGTCATGAAGATCATGGCCCAGACACCGACCGAAATGGCGAGCAACATGATCAGGGTGCGCCGGTAATTGCGCCACAGGTTGCGCCAGGCAAGGCGGGACAGTGCGGCGATGGGTAGTGTTCCGGCCATCACAACGCCCTCATGGCTTCAACCGGCTGCAGGCGGTACAGGCGCAGGGCCGGGTAGACGGCTGCCAGGAGGCAGAACAGGAATACGACCAGGGGGCCGAGCAGGATCGAAAGCGGTGTCACGCTCGGGTACATTTTGCCCGGCAGGTTGAAGCGGGCGGCGGCTTCTTCCATGCCCGGGTAGCTGAAACCCGCCGTCTGGAAGTAGAGGGTGAGCAGCCAGCCCAGGAACACGCCGATGGCGAGCCCAATCAGTGCCATCAGGGCGGTCTCCAGCATCACCAGGGAGGCCAGTTTGCGTGGTCTGACGCCGAGCGCCGAGATGACACCGAACTCCCGCGTGCGCTCCATCACCGACATCAACTGCGTGTTCAATACGCTGAAGGCGACCAGTACGATCAATACCCCGTACATCAGCCAGGCGCTCGACATATCGGCCTGTATGGCCTGTTTCAACCCCGGGTTGAGCGCATCCCAGTCGAGTAAGGCAAGGCCTTCCTGGCCGGCAATCACGGGTTCAAGGGCCGTGACAGCGGCTGGAACCCGCTCAAGGCCAGCCAGCGAAACCACGATGTTGTGGCCGTGGCCCTGCATGAAAAAAGTCTCCTGAAAATAGCCCAGGGGGATCTCGGCGAAGCTGCGGTCCATGTCCGCCATGCCGGACTCGAAAATGCCCACCACGGTCACCACGCCGGCCGCAAAGGATCCGTCCCGGCCGCTGCCGAGCAGGGTGATCTCATCCCCGGTGCCCACTTTGAGGTTGCGCGCCATGATCGAGCCGACGACGATTTCGGCTGCCGCCGGATCGTCCAGGAAGCGGCCCTGCCTGACCAGGCCGGGGATGGTCGAGACCCGGGCTTCGAAAGCCGGTTGCACGCCGATGACCTGGATGCCAAAGGAACGCTCCTCACTGGAAGCGAGCGCAAATCCGCTGGCTCGAGCCGCCACGGCTGCATCCGGCATCGCTGTTCGGATTTGTCCGGCCAGGTTGAATACATCCGGGATGCTGCTGCGCATTTTCGGGTTGTTGTTAAAGCCTTCGGCCTGCACCTGGATGTGGCCGCTGAAGGCCTGCAGCGTGTTGTTGATCATCATTTCGTAGGAGCCGAACTGCAGGGAAATCATGAACACCAACAGCACGTTGGAAAAAACCATGGCCGTCGCCGTCAGCCAGGTGCGCCGGCTATGGCGCCACAGGTTCCGCCAGGCCATGCGCAAACTCAGGGTCACTGGCGCGGGTTCCTCAGGTTGGACAGGGTGAACATCTGGTCGGACAGTTCGAGGTCGAACTCGATTTTTTCTGTGGTCAGACGGGTCCACTCACCTGGTTCGTCAACCTTGCCCATCTGCATGACCCTTGCCACCGCACGGCCGCCCATTTCTTCGACCTCCAGTGTTTCCAGTTTTTTTACCAGAACGCCATCCTGGTCCCAGAATTGCTGCTCTATCAACACATAATCGTCGCGGACGACAAGCACTTCTTTGCCCCAGACTACAGCGGCATCTTCATGCGGTACCGAGGAAACGGTGTAGAACACGTGGCCGTCTTTTTCCTCGGTCGCCGTGAGTTCGTGCTCATACTGGCTGATGATTTCGGTGGACTTGGCGATGTCCTTGTTTGAAAAATCACTGCCCATCCAGCTTTGCGACATCATGGAGGACGGCACCTTGATGATGCGGTTGATCCGGGGGGTGTAGGTCCACATGTTGCTGTCGTTGAGCAGGGTTCCGTTGCCCGCGTCCTTTTTGGGTTCGATAATCCGCACCAGGGAGATCTTGTCGCCCTTGCTCCAGGACTTCATCGTCATCGAACGTTCCCAGTCCGCGCGGTGGATGGTCATGGTCATCTCGGCGTAGGAAGTCAGGCCGCGCCAATGGTCCATTGTCTTCTCGACCAGGTCACGCGCGGTGAGTTCCTGGCCCTGGGCGGAACCGAGGAAAAACAGGCAATAGATCAGTAAAGGTATTCGCATCGAAACAGCCTCTTGGTACTTTTCTCGCGAACTGAGAAACATTAAGACTAGAATACGTCCATGGATGAAAAGATCAAACCGCCAACAGTCATGGCTGGTGACAACGACACGCTGACGATTGGTATTTCTTCGCGGGCGCTGTTCGACATGCGGGAAAGCCATGCCCTGTTTGAATCAAAAGGGTTGGAGGCCTACGCCGAGTACCAGGTAGCCAATGAAAATGTCCACCTCGAACCCGGCGTCGCGTTTCCCCTGGCGCGCAAACTGCTGGCCCTGAACGAGGACAAGGTCGAGCACCCGCGGGTCGAGGTCATCCTGTTGTCGCGCAACAGCGCCGATACCGGCCTGCGAATTTTCAACACCATCGAGCATTTTGGCCTGAACATCGAACGCGCCGCCTTCACCAACGGTGAAAGTCCCTACAAGTACATGGAGGCCTATGGCGCCGACTTGCTGTTGTCGACCAACGCGGCGGATGTTCGCAAGGCGCTGGAGCGTGGTTACGCGGCGGCCACCATCCTTTCCGGTAGCGCCAGCGGCGCAGACAGCGGTCAACTGCGTATCGCCTTTGACGGTGACGCGGTGATTTTCAGCGACGAGGCGGAACGCGTTTACCAGGAGCAGGGCCTGGAAGAGTTTCACAACAGCGAACAGTATGCAGCCAACCAGCCACTGTCCGGCGGGCCGTTCAAGGGTGTGCTCGAGGCGCTGCACAAGATCCAGTCTGCCTTTCCAATCGACAACAACCCGATCCGCACGGCCCTGGTTACCGCGCGCTCGGCGCCGGCCCACAAACGGGTGGTGCTCACCTTGCGGGAATGGGGTATTCGAATCGACGAGGCCCTGTTCCTCGGCGGGCGGGAAAAAGGCGAGTTCCTGAAAGCCTTCGGTGCGGACATTTTTTTCGACGACCAGCAGGTACACGTCGACTCGGCGCAGAAACACGTGGCGACGGCACATGTACCCCATGGTGTCGTGAACGCGGTAAAATAGGATCAAAGCACAAAAGCAATGACGCGGGCGCCCCGGTGGCGTCCGGTTTTTTTTCTGACGGAGCTGCCAATGGCCAAGCTGAATCCCTTTGACCTGTATGACGTGTCCTCCCTGCTGAGCGAGGAAGAACAGATGATCAAGGACGCCGTCGCCCGTTTTGTGGACGAGCGCGCCATGCCGATCATTGCCCGGCACTTTGACGATGCCACGTTCCCGGACGAATTGGTGCCGGAAATTGCAGAAATGGGCTTGTTGGGTTCCAGCCTGGAAGGGTACGGCTGCGCCGGTCTGAACGGCGTGTCCTATGGCTTGATCTGCCAGGAGCTGGAGCGCTGCGATTCTGGCCTGCGCAGCTTCGTATCGGTCCAGTCCAGCCTGTGCATGTACCCGATCCACGCCTTCGGTTCCGAGTCGCAGAAACAGCGCTGGCTGCCCGGCATGGCGGCCGGGGAAATCATCGGCTGTTTCGGCCTGACCGAATCGCATGGCGGTTCCGACCCCGCCAACATGAAAACCCATGCCAAACGCGATGGTGACGACTGGCTGGTCAATGGTTCCAAGATGTGGATCACCAATGGCAGCATTGCCGATGTGGCCATCGTCTGGGCGAAGACGGACGAGGGCATCATGGGCTTCCTGCTTGAAAAGGGCATGCCTGGTTTCGAAGCGCGCACCATCCATTCCAAGATGTCCCTGCGTGCATCGGTTACCTCCGAGCTGTATTTCGACAACGTGCGCGTGCCGGAGGCGAATCGCCTGCCTGGGGTGGTGGGTTTGAAAGGCCCGCTAAGTTGCCTGACCCAGGCGCGTTATGGCATCACCTGGGGCCCGATCGGCTCGGCCATTGCCTGCCTCGGCGAGGTCATCGACTACACGGCCGACCGCGTGCTGTTCGGCCGGCCACTGGCCGCCAACCAGGCGATCCAGCTGCGTCTGGCCGACATGGCCCGGCGCATCACGGCGGCGCAATTGCTTTCACTGCAACTGGGGCGCCTGAAGGATGCAGGGAAAATGCAGCCGACCCAGGTCAGCATCGCCAAGTGGAACAACGTGCGCATGGCGCTGGACATTGCGCGCGATTGCCGCGACATCCTGGGCGGCAGCGGTATCACCACCGAATACCACGCGATCCGCCACATGCTGAACCTGGAAAGCGTGATCACCTACGAGGGCACGGAGACCGTGCACCAACTCGTGGTGGGTCGCGAACTGACCGGGATCAACGCGTTTTAGTTGACGCAGCCGCCGCCGGCGCCTAGTACTCGATCAGCCGGGGTTCAGGCTCCAGCCTGATGCCGAAGGTCTCGCTGATGGCTTTCTGGATTTCCACGGCCAGTGCGCTGATATCGTGCCCGCTGGCGCCGCCGTGGTTGACGAGAACCAGCGCATGCTTTTCGGACACGCTGGCGCCGCCTTCCCTGAGCCCTTTCAGCCCGCTGGACTCGATCATCCAGGCCGCCGATAGCTTGTAACGCCCGTCCTGCTGCGGCCAGCAGGGCATGCCCGGATGGCGGCTTTGCAGTTCATCTGCCAGGTCAGCGTCCACCACGGGGTTTTTGAAAAAACTTCCGGCATTGCCGGACTCGGCCGGGTCCGGCAGTTTCTGCCGCCTGAGACGGATTACGGCGTTGCTGACGTCCGTGGCGGTGAGTTTCCGCCCCCGCGCCGTTCTTTCGAGTTCTTCGCGTAGGCCATGGTAGCCGGTCCTGGCTTCGAAACGCCGTGACAGGGCCAGCCGCAGCGATGTCACCAGGTAGCGGTGAGCCTCACCGGATTTGAAAATACTGTCCCGGTATCCCAGGCGGCAGTCTTCGCGGCTGAGCGTGACCCAGCAGGAAAAGCGCCAGTCCCAGGCGGTTACGGATTCGAGCACCGAGGACAGCTCCACGCCGTAGGCCCCGATGTTCTGGATCGGGGCCGCGCCGGCGCTGCCGGGGATCAGGGACAGGTTCTCCAGCCCATTCAATCCGCGCTCCAGCGACCACATGACCAGGCGGTGCCAGATTTCACCGGCGCCGACTTCGAGGTGCACCAGGCCGTCGCTCTCAGCGGCGGTTTCAATTCCATGGATCCGGTTGAGGTAAACCGTTCCGGGTACGTCGGACAGGAACACGACGTTGCTGCCGCCGCCCAAAACCAGGTCGAAAGCGGGGTCGAAGCCGGGCAGGGCAAGCACATCCTCTTCGCTCTCGATTTCGACCAACCGGGCCGCCGATGATTCCAGCCCAAACGTGTTCAGGCTTTTCAGCGAAGGCCGCTCGGTGATTTTCATCCTTTCCGGTAAGCCGCGATGGCTTGCAGACACTCCGTGATCAGTGCCGGTCCCCGGTAGACCATGCCGGTGTAGAACTGGACGAGGCTGGCGCCCCGTTTGAGCTTGTCCACCGCGTCCTGGCCGCAGGTGATGCCGCCAACCCCGATCATGTCGATTTCAGCTGGAAGCGCCCTGCGCAATTCCGCCAGGATTCGGTCGGCTTTTTCCTTGAGCGGGGCCCCGGACAAGCCGCCCATCTCGTCGGCGTGTTTCATACCGGCCACCCGGTCACGGTCGACGGTGGTGTTGGTGGCGATGACGGCGTCGATGCCATGGCGGCTGACGATATCGGCGATCGTGCGTATCGCTCCGCTTTCCAGGTCCGGGGAAACCTTGAGCGCCATCGGCGCACAGCGGTCGTACTGGTCCGCCAGTTCCTCGCGCCGCCTGGACAGGGCGCCGAGCAGGGCGTCGAGTTGGTCTTCCTCCTGCAAATCGCGCAGGTTTCGGGTATTGGGCGAGGAGATATTGACGGTGACGTAATCGGCGTAAGGGTAAACCTTGTCGAGGCAGTGCAGGTAGTCGTCCGCGGCGTTCTCCAGTGGCGTATCGAAGTTCTTGCCTATGTTGATGCCGAGCACGCCTTTGAAGCGATGGTTTTTCACCTTCTTGACCAGGTAGTCTACGCCCTTGTTATTGAATCCCAGGCGGTTAATCATCGCCTGGGACTCCGTCAGCCGGAATACACGGGGTTTCGCATTGCCGGGCTGCGGGCGCGGTGTGACCGTGCCCACCTCGACAAAACCGAAGCCCAGGTCGCCCAGCGCTTCAAAGCAGTCGGCGTTCTTGTCCAGCCCGGGCGCCACGCCGACCGGGTTCGGGAATTCCAGCCCCATGCATTGGACGGGCTGGTTTTTTTCCTTGCAGAGCAGCCGGGTCGCCCCGCTCCAGTGGCCCAGTTTCAGGGCTTCCAGCGTCAGTTCGTGGGCGGTCTCCGGGTCGGTGGCGAACAGCGCCTTCTGGACCAGTTTGTAAAACATCCGGCTACCTGCTCCCGACCATTACAGGTCGAACTTGATGCCCTGGGCCAGTGGCAGGTCGTTGCCCCAGTTGATCGTGTTCGTCTGCCGGCGCATATAGGCCTTCCACGCATCGGAACCGGATTCACGGCCACCGCCGGTTTCCTTTTCGCCGCCGAATGCCCCGCCGATTTCCGCGCCGGATGTCCCGATATTCACGTTGGCGATGCCACAGTCGGAGCCGACCGAGGACAGGAACCGCTCCGAGTTGCGCATGTCGGTCGTGAAGATGGCCGAGGACAGGCCCTGCGGGACGTCATTGTGCATCTCGATCGCCTCTTCGAGGCCGTTGTAGCTGATCAGGTACAGGATCGGTACGAAAGTTTCGGTCTGTACGATTTCCCATTCGTTCCGGGCCCGCGCGATGGTCGGTTCAACAAATGAGCCGGGACCGTCGATACGCTTGCCGCCGGTCAGGATTTCACCGCCCGCCTGTCTGATCTTCTCAATCGCATCCTCAAAGTCCCTGACGCCGGCCGCGTCGATCAGCGGGCCCATCAGCGTATGGTCATCCAGCGGGTCGCCTATACGAACTTGCCGGTAAGCGTCCACCAGCATGCCACTGACCTTTTCCACCATGGATTCGGGTACGAAGAGCCGCCGCGTGGATGTGCAGCGCTGGCCGGCCGTACCCACGGCTCCGAAAACGATGGCGGGAATGGCCATTTTCAAGTCGGCGGTTTCGTCCAGGATGATGGCGTTGTTGCCTCCCAGTTCCAGAATGCTGCGACCGAAGCGCTCGGCGACGCGCTTGCCGACATCACGCCCGACCCAGGTCGACCCGGTGAAGGAAACCAGCCTGACGCGGTCGTCTTCCACGAAGCGGTTGGCGAGGTCGTGACCACAGGCGGCAAAGCTCATGAAAATCGGCGGGAATCCACCGTCTTCGAGCGCCTTGTTGCAGATGTGCTGCACCGCCGTGCAGCACAGGGGCACCTTGGAGGAAGGTTTCCAGATGGTGACGTTGCCGCAAATGGCGGCGATGAATGCGTTCCAGGCCCAGACCGCGACCGGGAAATTGAAGGCCGATATGACACCAACGATTCCCAGCGGATGCCATTGCTCGTACATCCGGTGCTGGGGCCGTTCAGAATGCATGGTCAGGCCATACAGCATGCGTGACTGGCCAACCGCAAAATCGCCGATGTCGATCATCTCCTGTACTTCGCCGTCGCCCTCGGCCTTGATCTTGCCCATTTCCATCGCCACCAGGCTGCCCAGTGCATCCTTGTGCCGGCGCAGGGCTTCGGTGCACAGGCGAACGGCTTCACCGCGCTGCGGGGCAGGTACGGCGCGCCAGTGCATGAAAACCTCCTGTGCTTTTTGCATCATGCGCTCGTAATCGTCTTCGGAAGCGCCATAAACACTGCCGATCAGTTCGCCGGTTGCCGGGTTGTAGGACTCGAGGATACCCTTGTCCCTGGTTTCTGCCCATTCGCCTGGTCCGAAGCAGGCGCCCTGATTAAACTCGGTAACGCCGAGTTCCTTGAGAAATTCCATGATTTTCTTGTGCCTTTGCTGAAGTTTGTCGAGTCAAAAAAAAACGCTATCGGGATATTATCGCACCGCGACCTGCCGGTTGCACCCGTGGTGCTAGCGAAAATAAACCCGAATCATGGGAACTACCCCGGACACACCCTGTCATATGGCTCAGTAGCGGCATCGACCGTGTTATGCTCAAGCAAGGAAGCCGACTCATATGGCGGCAATTACACAACTCAGGGCCGTTCAGGCTCAGCCACTGCCGGCGGCGATCGAAAGCACGCCGGCGCCAGGGGCCGACAAAAATGCAGTGGAGCGTTCGCGCATGAGCGAAGCACAGGTCGATCAATTGCTGGTCGAGCGGGTACAGAAGGGTGACAAGCGCGCTTTTGACCTGCTGATCAATAAGTACCAGCACCGGATTATCAGCCTGGTCTCGCGTTACGTGTCGGATCATGCCGAAGCAATGGACGTGGCGCAGGAGGCATTTATCAAGGCCTATCGCGCGATCGACCGGTTCCGTGGCGACAGCGCGTTTTATACCTGGCTGTACCGTATCGCGATCAATACGGCCAAGAACTGGCTGGTCGCGCGTAAACGGCGCCCACCCGCCTTTGACATCGACGCGGCGGATGCCGAGCAGTACGACATGGAGAGCCGGCTCAAGGAGCAGGGCACTCCGGAAAATGAATTGATGCGCGACGAAATCAAACGCGTTGTGTACGACACGATTGCCGCGCTGCCCGAAGACCTCAGAACGGCGATCATGTTGCGCGAAATGGAAGGCATGAGTTACGAAGACATCGCGGTGACCATGGATTGCCCGATCGGCACGGTCCGGTCACGTATTTTCAGGGCGCGCGAAGCGATCGACGAGAAGCTCAGGCCCTTGCTGGGCAATGAATGAACGAAACCTGGATTGGTACAGATCAAATGAGTAAAGAAACACGTGAACACATCTCCAGCCTGATGGATGGTGAAATAAGCCGGGAAGCCAGCCGTTTCCTGGTGCGCCGCCTCGGTTCCGACGATGAACTTTGCGCCACCTGGGCCCGCTACCACGTGGTTCGCGACTGCCTGCGTCACGGGGACGGCGGGTTTGCACAGGAAGACCTGTGCTCCCGGGTCAACCAGGTTTTGGAAAACGACGCCCGGCGAGACAGGCCACGCCGCTCCGTAGCCCGCTGGCTCAAGCCGGTGGCCGGCATGGCGGTAGCCGCATCCGTGGCGCTGGTCGCGGTGATGGCGGTTGCGCCGGGGCAGGCCCCTTCCATCGAGTCGGCAGGCGGTGTCGCCGAAACCAGCACGCTGGAGTCATTCACCAGCCCCCAGGGATTGTCGTCCGCCAATGTTAGTTCCCGGGCCGTTTCAAGCCAGCGGATGAACCCATACCTGTTACGGCATTACCAGGTTACGGGTGGCAGCAGCGGCCGCGGTTTTGTCGCGTTTGTTCCGGTCCTGGTGACGAGCAATGCATCCGCCGCCGGCGAACCCGATGAGCCGGCCGTTGAAGAAGATTCAGGCGATACGGCAAAATCCCCCGACCTGCAATGAAAAAAGCGTGCTTCATAGGCGCGGTGGCCACGTTTGGTCTTCTGGCCGCCCAGACGCTTATGGCCGGCCCGGATAATGACGCCCGTGGCTGGCTTGAGCGCATGACGACAGCGATGAGCCAGATGGACTACCAGGGCACGTTTGTCTACATGCAGGGTGATGCGATGGAAACCATGCGCATCACCCATGTTTCAGATGAGGACGGTGTACACGAACGACTGGTTTCCCAGTCCGGGGCGCCCTGGGAAATTTTGCGCGACTCCAACGGCGTTCGCTGGGTGGGCGGAGACGAGAGCTCGGTGCTCGAGGACCGCTCCATTAGGCGCTCGTTCTTTCCGGTTTTGCCACTGGCCGGCAGTGAGCAACACGGCCAGTCATACACCTTCAAGTTTGGCGGCAAGAGCCGCATCGCGGGGCACAACAGCCGCAATATCAAGGTCCTGCCGCGGGACCACTATCGTTACGGCTATTCCCTGTGGCTCGAAGAACACTCGGGTCTTCTGCTCAAGTGGGAATTGCTCGGCAGCAAGCGGCAGACGCTGGCGAAGCTGATGTTCACCGACCTGAAACTGGGATCGGAAGTGGACCGCGGTGAGTTGAAGCCCAGCGGGCGAATGCAGAAGTCCGCCGCCGTGGAGTCCGGGCTGCCTGCTGCAAACGCCGGCAAATCGGGTCAGCCGCATTGGCGTCCCGGCCGGCTTCCGCCCGGTTTCATCTTGACGACCCACCGCTATATAGAGGCAGTTGATGATGCCGGCAGCAAGTACGAACACCTGGTTTACAGCGATGGGCTGGCCGCCGTATCGGTTTACGTGGAAAGTCTCGGCGACACGCCAGCTCACCCGGAAATCACGCAGCAGCATGGCACGACGCATGCCTACATGGGTACGTCGGGCAATATGATGGTGACGGTTGTCGGAAACGTTCCCGCCGTGACGGTTGAAATGGTCGGCAAATCCGTCGAACTGAATTCACCCTGAACCGGCTTTGATCGAGCAGCAAGGCAAGGTATTATCGGCGGCCGGTAACCGGGTCAGCGTAAGGATTGGCGCGTCTTCAGGCTGCAGTGCCTGCGATGCAGGCAAGGGTTGCGGCGCCGGCGTTTTTGGCCGCCTGTTGCAACGCAAACCGGTGGAGATGGATTTTGAGAACACGGTTGGCGCCACAGAAGGCCAGGGTGTCGTTGTGGGTCTGCCCGAGGTCCTGTTTCTGTCACTGGTGCTCCGGCTCTATCTTTACCCGCTGCTTGCCGGTTTGCTGGGTGCCATAGCAGGCCACGTGCTTGCTTCTCAAATGCACATCGCAAGCGGCTGGATTGACCTGTCGACCCTTGCCTCGGCGATCATCGCCGCGGCGTGGGTGTTGTGGCTCATTAGAAGCCGTCCCGTGGAATTTCCGCAAAAAGGCGCTGTCCACTTGTTGCGAACTGTTGAATGTAAGGTTTCTGAATCATGAAAAGAGGAATATCTGTGAGTAAACGTTTCCTGTTTATCCTGCTGGCGGTCGCATTGACTGCTTTTTCCACCACCGGCCTGGCCCGCGTCAGCGGTCTGCCGGATTTTACCGGCCTGGTTGAAGAAGCCGGGCCGGCGGTTGTCAATATCCGGGTAACCCAGTTTGGCGACAGTCTGAACGGCGACCAGAGGAGTGCGCAGGTCCCGGAAGACATGCCTGAGTTCTTCCGCCGTTTCTTTGACCGGCCCGACATGCCCGATCGGGGTCAACAACCCCGCCAGGGAGCAGGTTCCGGATTCATCATCGAGTCTGACGGGTACATCATTACCAACCACCACGTGGTGGACGGCGCCGACGAGATCCTCGTGCGCATGGCTGACCGGCACGAATACAAGGCCGAATTGATCGGCTCGGATGCGCTCAGCGACATCGCCCTGCTGAAGATCGATGCGGACGATCTGCCGACGCTCAAACTGGGCGACAGCGAAAGCCTGAAGCCCGGTGAATGGGTGGTCGCGATCGGTTCGCCGTTCAATTTTGACCAGTCGGTTACAGCAGGAATCGTCAGCGCCAAGGGGCGCAGCAATGCAGCACAGCAGTACGTGCCGTTCATCCAGACGGACGTGGCCATCAACCGTGGCAACTCCGGTGGTCCGCTGCTTAACCTGGACGGTGAAGTGGTTGGTATCAACTCCTGGATTCTGAGCTCCAATGGTGGCTACATCGGCCTGTCGTTCTCCATACCGATCGAAACGGCGAACATTACGGTCAAGCAGCTGCGTGAGCACGGAAAGGTTTCGCGCGGACTGTTGGGCGTGCAGATCCAGCAAGTGACCCGTGAAATGGCCGAGGCGCTCAACCTGGAGAAACCGGTTGGCGCCCTGGTGGATTCGGTCAACCCGGGCAGTGCAGCCGAAAAGGGCGGTATCGAGTCCGGTGACGTGATCCTGGAGTTCGATGGCCAGGAGATCGAGACTTCCGGTGACCTGCCGCCGATCGTGGGCGCCAACCCGCCCGGAACCGAGGCAAAAGTCGTCGTGAGCCGCAACGGCAAGCGCAAAACGTTCGAGGTGGTTCTGGACGCACTGGAAGCCGACGAAGACGGTAACATCACGGCCAGCACCCAGGGCGGGGCGGGGAACAAGGTCCTGGGCCTCACGGTGGAGCCCATCAGCGACGACCGCCGCCGCGCACTGGGTGACCCGGAAGGCGGTGTGATCGTCTCTGCCGTAGACAACGATGCGGCTTACCGCGCGGGGCTCAGGCGGGGCGATGTAATCCTGACGATCAATAACATGAAGGTCGAAGACGTTGAATCCTTCGAGACCATTGCTGAAAACCTGGAAGCAGGCAAGGCCGTGGCTTTGCGCGTGATGCGTGATGGCGTAACCCGCTACATCGCCTACACGCCCTCCGAAGAGGAAGAGTGAACGAAGGCGGTTGAACCTGTCTTGTAGAGAAAAAGTCTTTTGCCCGTCCTGGCGGGCGGGGCAGCTTCGACTGGGTTATAATGTGCCGTTTGGCTTCTGGCCATGCGCCTCGCTTGGGGCGCATGGCTTTTTGATATTTCAGGAAGATTAGCGGCTGCCCATCAATGGATCAGGAACGCATAAGGAATTTTTCGATCATAGCGCACGTGGACCATGGAAAGTCCACGTTGGCGGACCGCTTTATCCAGCACTGTGATGGCCTGACCGAGCGCGAGATGGAAAACCAGGTTCTCGATTCGATGGAACTCGAGCGCGAGCGCGGAATCACGATCAAGGCGCAGAGCGTCACGCTGGATTACAAGGCACGCGATGGCCAGGTCTACAAGCTGAATTTTATCGACACGCCGGGACACGTGGATTTTTCCTACGAGGTATCCCGCTCACTGGCTGCTTGCGAAGGTGCTCTGCTGGTAGTGGATGCGGCGCAGGGTGTCGAGGCCCAGAGCGTGGCCAACTGCTACACGGCGGTGGAACTCGGGCTCGAAGTGATTCCCGTGCTGAACAAGATTGACCTGCCTTCGGCCGAACCCGACCGGGTCAAGCAGGAAATCGAGGAAATCATCGGCATCGAGGCAGCTGACGCGATTTGCACCAGCGCCAAGACCGGCATTGGCATCGAGGACGTGCTGCAAGCCCTGGTCGAACAGGTTCCCCGGCCCAAGGGTGACCTGTCCAAGCCATTCAAAGCGTTGATCATCGACTCGTGGTTTGACAACTACCTGGGCATCGTTTCGCTGATTCGCGTGGTGGACGGTTCGGTCGGCAAGGGTGAAAAAATCAAGTTGATGGCCTCCGGTAACCAACACCAGGTCGAACAGGTCGGCGTGTTCACGCCCAAGCGAGAAATTCGGCCGCGGATTGCCGCCGGAGAGGTCGGCTTCCTCGTGGCCGGTATCAAGGATGTGCACGGCGCCCCGGTCGGTGACACGATCACACTCGCGAAAGACGGTGCCACCGAGCCCCTGCCGGGTTTTGAAACCCTGCAGCCCAGGGTGTTTGCCGGACTGTTCCCGAGCGATGCGGACGACTACCCGGATTTGCGTGAGGCGCTCGATCGTCTGCAACTCAACGACTCGGCCCTCAGGTTCGAGCCGGAAACCTCGGAAGCCCTGGGTTTTGGATTCCGCTGCGGTTTTCTGGGCCTGCTGCACATGGACATCGTGCAGGAACGCCTGGAGCGCGAATACAACGTAGACCTCATCACCACTTCACCCACGGTTATTTACGAAATCGAGATGTCCGATGGCGAGGTCATGTTGTTGGAAAACCCGGCCAGGCTGCCGAACAGCAACAAGCTTGCAGAGGTCAGGGAGCCTATCATCGAGGCGAATATCCTGGTGCCACAGGACTACGTCGGTGCTGTGATCGGCCTGTGCGAGGAAAAGCGCGGGGCGCAGAAAGGTCTGCATTACATGGGCAAGCAGGTGAGCATCAATTATGAGTTGCCGTTGTCTGAAGTGGTGCTGGACTTCTTCGATCGTCTCAAGTCGGTGAGTCGCGGCTACGCGTCTTTCGACTACCATTTCCTTCGCTTCCAGGAAGGCCCCTTTGTGCGTGTCGACGTGTTGATCAACGGTGAGCGGGTAGATGCCCTCTCGCTGATCATTCACCGTGACCAGGCCCAGCGGCGCGGACGTGAACTGGCGAGCAAGATGAAAGAACTGATCCCGCGCCAGATGTTTGACGTGGCCATCCAGTCGGCCATCGGCTCGCAAATTATCGCGCGCACCACGGTCAAGGCGCTGCGCAAGAACGTAACGGCCAAGTGTTACGGTGGTGACGTGACACGAAAACGCAAATTGCTGGAAAAGCAGAAAGCGGGCAAGAAACGCATGAAACAGGTTGGGCGCGTAGAAATCCCCCAGGAAGCATTCCTGGCCGTGCTGCAACAGGATAACAAGAGGTAGATGGTCCGATGAAACCCGATTTTTCGCTGTTGTTGGTCCTGCTGACGGGCCTGTCTGGCCTGATATGGATGATCGATGTGCTGTTTTTCAAACGCCGCAGGATGGACCGTGCGGTGCAGGACAAGATCGAACAGGCGCGCGAACCCGTGGTCATCGAGTACGCCCGGTCGCTGTTCCCGATCCTGCTCATCGTCCTGGTGTTCCGTTCCTTCATGTTCGAACCCTTCAAAATCCCCTCCGGGTCGATGATCCCGACGCTGCTCGTGGGTGACTTCATACTCGTCAACAAGTACACCTATGGTCTGCGCTTGCCGGTCACCCATACCAAGTTCCTGGACATCGGCGAACCGGAACGTGGCGATGTTGTCGTCTTCCGGTACCCGGTGGACCCGCGGGTCAATTTCATCAAGCGGCTGGTGGGCTTGCCCGGCGACACGATCACCTACCGCAACAAGGAATTGTTCATCAACGGTGAGAGAGTCGCGATGCAGGAACAGGGGTTCTACAGCAGCAAGGACGTGAAGTGTTCGACTCCGGCTTCTGACGCCTTGCGTATCCTCGAGACCCTCGGTGAGGTAAGCCACGACATCCTGGTCCACACGCGTTCGCGTGGCCGGGACGACCGCTGGACGGTGCCGGAGGGTCACTATTTCGTCATGGGCGACAATCGTGATCGCAGCAATGACAGCCGCGAGTGGGGCTTCGTTCCGGAGGACCACCTGATGGGGCGGGCAGTGGGTATCTGGCTCAATTTCGATTACAAGAAAGGCTGCGGCGACTTGTCGCGTATCGGTGATGGAATCCATTGATGCAGGAGCAAACAATTGATCCTGCTACCAAAAGCGCTATAGTATCCGGGTCTTGCAAATGAATGGTGATGCTGGACGGCGAGCCGGGTTGTTCCAGGTTGGCTTTGATCTTCCCAAACAAGGATGAAGGTGATTGAAATGAACATTCGCAAAGAAAGCGGTCTGACCCTGATTGGATTTCTCATCGTGCTGTGCGTGGTGCTGTTTTTCGCCTACGCCGGAATGCGAGTCGTGCCGATGTACCTGGAGTACCATGCCCTGGGAAATGCGCTGTCCAAGCTGGAAGACGATCCTGCATCGAAGAATCTGACGCCACAGAAAATCAAGCAGAGTATCCAAAACAGCCTGTGGGCCAGCTATGCGAGCAACAACATCACCAATGACGATATCAGGATTTCCAAGAAGAGCGTCGGGGTGACGGTCCAGGTCGCTTACGAAGTGCGTAAACCCTTCCTCGGCAATATTGAAATCGTGGGCGTGTTCGACAAATCCGTCGTCCTGAAGTAGCAAAATTGAAAGATTCCGTTGCCGGGATTGACTACCGCTTCGAGGATCCCCGGCTTCTGGAAGAAGCGCTGACCCACCGCAGCATCGGTTCGGGCAACAACGAGCGTCTCGAGTTTCTCGGCGATAGCGTGCTGGGCATGGTCATCTCGTCCCGCCTTTTTGAACTGCATCCCCGCGCCAGTGAGGGGGACCTCACCAAGATGAGGGCCCGCCTCGTGCGCGGAACCACGTTGGCGAAAATTGCGCGGGAAATGGACCTGGGGCGACAGATCATGATGGAGCCGGGTGTGATGAAGTCGGGTGGCTTCCGCAACACCTCCATTCTCGCCGACTCGTTTGAAGCCCTGCTCGGCGCCATTTATCTCGACGGCGGTTTCGAAGCGTGCCGTCAGGTCATCCATGAGCGCTTCGCGAGACTGATCGAGGAGTTGCCCTCGGTCGATCAACTCAAGGATCCGAAAACGCGTCTGCAGGAGTGGTTGCAGGGCAGGGGGCGGCCCCTGCCGGTTTACAGCCTGGAGTTCGAGGAAGGCGCGGCCCACGCCAAGACCTTCCATGTTTCCTGCGCGCTCGAAGACGGCATGATCAGCGAAGCACAGGGCAGCAGCAGAAGCGCCGCGGAACAGGCGGCGGCCGAGAAGATACTCAAGCAGTTGGTGACAGCAGGTGGATAAAATGACCCCGGAAGAGCAATACCGCTGCGGATACGTGGCGCTGATCGGACGCCCAAACGTCGGTAAATCCACGCTAATGAACCGGATTCTCGGCCAAAAGCTGAGCATTGTGACGGCCAAGCCGCAAACCACGCGGCAGCAGATTGCGGGTATCAAGACCACCGAACGCGGCCAGGTTATTTATATCGATACGCCGGGTATCCACCTGGCGGCGAAAAAAGCGTTGAACCGATACATGAACCGCATTGCGCGTGCGTCGTTCCAGGACGTCGACCTGGTCTTGTTCCTGGTCGAGGCCGGGCGCTGGACCAAACAGGACGAGCACGTCGTGCGTTCGCTCAAATCGGTAGATGTTCCCGTGATCCTAGTGGTCAACAAGATCGACCTGGTTCCTGACAAGACCCGGTTGCTTGGCTTCCTGGACAAGGAGGCGCAAAGTGACCGTTTTTCGCAGGTACTGCTGGTGGCGGCGAAGTCGGGTGACGGTGTGGATGACCTTGAAAACCGGGTATTCGAATCCCTGCCGTTTTCAAGACCATTTTTTGACGAAGAGCAATTCACGGATCGCAGCGAGCGTTTCCTGGCGGCCGAACTGGTGCGTGAACAACTGATGCTGCGCCTGCACCAGGAAGTGCCGTACTCGCTGACCGTTGAAATCGAGGAGTTCAAGCGGGACAAGGGTGTGCTGCGGATCGGCGCCATTATCTGGGTGGAACGGGAACGTCAGAAAGAGATCGTGATCGGTAAAGGCGGCGACGTGCTCAAGCAGGTCGGTACCCGCGCCCGGCATGCCTTGCAGGAATTGTTCGAGGAAAAAATCTACCTGCGCACCTGGGTCAAGGTGAGCAAGGACTGGTCAGACAATGTGCGCGCCCTGAAACAGTTCGGCTACGAGGATTGAGCGTGTTTCACGGCCAGCGGCATTCCATTGCGACCGGGTTGATATTTTGGTGCGTTATTCCTTAGAACCTGCCTATATACTGCACACACGGCACTACCGTGAAACCAGTTTGATCCTGGAGGCGTTCAGCCGGGAGCAAGGGCGGGTTGCGCTGGTTGCGCGCGGGGCGCGGGGTGCCAGGTCGCGCTGGAAGAACATGCTGCAGCCGTTCCGGCCCCTGCTACTGGGCTGGAACCAGCGCGGTGAAATGGGCACGCTGACCGGTGCTGACCAGGTGGCCTCTCCGCCGTCACTCGTCGCCGAGGCCCTGTTTTGCGGTATTTACGCCAATGAACTGCTGATGCGTTTTCTGCAACGCTCCGATCCCCACCCCCGGTTATTCGAACGATACCGGCAGTTGCTGGGCGCGCTGGCGGGCGGCGAATCAGCACAACCCCCTTTACGCCTGTTTGAAAAACACCTGCTCGAGGCGGCGGGTTTCGGCATGCAACTGGACCGCGAACAGGGCTCCGGTGACGCCGTGTTGCCGCAGGCCTGGTACCAGTATGTGCCGGAATCCGGACCGGTGCGGCGTGAAAAAACCGGTGCGAAGGACGATCAATTGGTTTCCGGTGAGGCCCTGCTGGCGCTACAATCCGGGGACATAGGGCCGCAGCACCAGCGTGAACTGAAATTGCTGATGCGCCGGCTGATTACCTGCTACCTCGGTGACCGGCCTTTGAAGTCGCAGTCACTGTTTTACGAGAGTTGATAATGATGAAAAACCAGGTTCTTCTTGGCGTGAATGTCGACCACGTTGCCACGGTCCGGGAAGCGCGGGGCACGGATTATCCTTCGGTGATCAAGGCCGTTGACCTGGCCGAGAGGGGTGGCGCCGACGCCATCACGATCCACCTGCGGGAGGACCGCCGGCATATCCAGGATGAGGACGTCCGCCTGCTGTGTCAGCGGGAGGGTACGCGGATCAACCTGGAAATGGCGGTGACCGAGGAGATGCTGGCGATTGCGATCAAGCGCCGTCCTTCCGATGTTTGCCTGGTGCCCGAGAAAAGGGAAGAGTTGACCACAGAGGGCGGGTTGGACGTCACGGCGAACCCCGTTGGAATCGCCGATGCCGTGTCCCGTCTGGGCGCGGCGGGGATACGTGTCTCCCTGTTTATCGATCCGGACCGGGCGCAGTTGCAGGCGGCAAGTGATGCGGGCGCCCCGGTCGTTGAATTGCACACGGGTGCATACGCGGATGCCGCGGGAACCGACCGGGAGGTCGAGTTTGACCGCTTGCGCGAGGCCTGCCACTTTGGGCACGGCCTGGGGTTGCAGATCAATGCCGGTCACGGCCTGAACCTGGAAAACGTCGCGCCCGTTGCGCGCCTGCCTTACATGACGGAATTGAACATCGGGCATTCGATCGTCGCCCGCGCGCTTTTTGTCGGGTTCGAGGCCGCGGTGCGCGAGATGGCCCATGCTATCCGGGCGGACCAGGGGCCTCCTGGCGTCATCAGGCCCTAGATGCCGGCGAGGTAGTCGCGCGCCAGCGCGGCCAGGTTTGACCAGCGCTGCGCCAGTGTATCTGCCCCTGCCTGTTCACGACAGGCCGAATCGAGGGCGCGGAAAGCCGCTGCCAGCCGTTGCTGCCCGCACATCGCGCTTGAAGCAATCAGTTGATGTGAAATCGATGCCGCATCGCGGGTCCGGCCGTCGGCGATAAGGGCATCGAGTTCCGGCAGTCTCCGTTCGAGTTCCTGCGCAAACAGTTGGTGGATCTCACGGCTGCTTTCATCACCTGCTTCCTTTACAGCAGTTGGAACGCCGGCTCTGGTTTCAGCGGCGAGAGCTGCCGCTGCACAGGGCTTGATCAGGACGCGGTCAAACGCGCCGCATGCGCAGGGGGGTTCCCCGGTGATCAGTACAAAACGGGGCAGGGCCTGGTCGCGCGGCCACCGGTTGCGCACGCCCCTTACGACGTCTTCGCCAAGGCCATCGGCCAGGTGCCAGTCGGTGAAAATGACTTCCGGAAGCCATGCGCAGGCCTCGTCGACAGACTCCGCAACGCCCACTGCAGCCTTGACACTGCAGTTGTTTTGCCGCAATGCTGCCACCGTAAAGCGGCGGCTGATGCCGTGATCATCAACCACGAGAACCCGCTGCTTACCGGGTGCGTTTTTGTTTGACAAGAGCCCCCCCTTTTTTGCAAATGGCGACGCCAGAGAAACAGCCCTGACCATGATAAAACCCCTTGCCAAAAGCATAGCCCAGCTTGCCTTCCGGGCAAAGTGCCGGTTACGGGCAGGGTATGGCGTGTTGCCCGGGGTGTTGGCAATGGCCGCGTTGACGCCGCTGCCGGGCCTGGCGGCAGACACGGGCACGCCCGGCAGCTTCCCCGAAATCCGTTTTTCGGCGGCACAGGTCGTACTGGGTTCCAGAAAACTGAGCGGGGTTGATTTCAGACTGGAAGCTTCGGGCGGTTTCACCTTCCAGTCCGCCGCCTTCGAAGACAGCCCGGGCGGTTTCAGGCACGAAGGCGTCTCGCTGGACGGTCAACTCGATGCGTTTCAGCTGCCGGAAACGGGCCTGCAAGCCAACGGTATGCTGCGCTATGGGCCCGTGGAAACCGACTGGTACCTGCGCACGGGAAAACAGGGCGCTTCCCTGTGCCTGCTGACGGTGGCGCAGCCGATGGAAATTCTGGCCTCGCTCAACCACCTCCCGGAACAGGCCGCCTGGATCAAGGCCGGCAAAGTTGATGCCTGCATCCGCTACCGGCAGCCTGACGCGGGGCCGGTGGGGGTTGATTATGATTTTGCACTGACCGGGTTTTCATTTGATTCACCGGATGGGCGTTTCGCCGCCGAAGGGCTGAGCCTCGACCTGAACGGGGAAATCCGCTTCGACGAGCCGCTGTCGGTCAGCCTGGATGGCGTCATGACGGGCGGCGAGGTGCTGCTCGATAATTTTTACACGAACTTTGGCCAGGGTGCGCTCCAATTCCGGCTGCTCCCCGAGTTCCGGGAAAACCGGGTTGCCGGTGCGAAAATCAGCCTGCGGGACGAGGCCGCGCTGCGCCTTGACGCCCGGCTGTCTTTGCCGGAGGGCAGGGATTGGCAAGTGACTGTTTCCTCGCTGGACCTGTATTTTCCGGGGGCATATCAGCGGTACTTCGAACCACTGGCGGCTGCCTGGACCCTGGACGGCCTGCAGGTGACCGGCGCAGTCCATTGGAACGGCACACTGGCACCCGGTCTTGTCGACTCGGGCGACCTGGAAATCATTGACCTCAGTGTGGTCGACGTGAGCCAGAACCGATTCGCATTGACCGGCCTGGCCGCCAGCCTGCGCCCGGGAGACCATGACTTTGACTCGCGGCTGAGCTGGCTTGGCCTGTTGCTGGGACGGATCAACCTGGGCTCCGGAACGGCGCGGCTGGACGCCGAGCCAGGCGCATTTGCACTGCTGCAGCCGCTGGAACTGGCCGTTCTGGGCGGGCGGCTTCGCCTGGACAGGCTGAAGTACGTCATGCCGGGCAGCCCCGCGGTGGCGGCTGGAGAATCCCGTTTCGAAATGGAGGCCAGCCTGGCGGAAATCGACATGCGGGAGATGACCGAAGCCCTCGGCTGGCCGCTGTTTTCCGGGCGGCTGAGCGGGCATATTCCGGGCGCGCGCCTTGAAAACGGTGTCCTTGAAGTTGACGGCGAAGTTCGGATCGACGTGTTCAACGGCAGGGTTTCCATCACCGAGCTGGGGGCGGAACGCCTGTTTGGTGTCTTGCCGAGTCTTTCGGCGAACATCGAAATGCATGACCTGGACCTGGAGCAGTTGACCGAAACGTTCGAATTCGGGCGCATTATCGGGCGAGTCGATGGCCACGTGTCGGGCTTGCGGATGCTGGACTGGCGCCCCGTGGCATTCGACGCCTGGCTCGGTACGCCGGAACGGCAGGAGCGCTCAAGATCAATTTCCCGCCAGGCGGTCAATAACCTGACGTCGATCGGTGGAGGCGGGGCCACGGCAGCACTGACCGGCCCGATTTTGCGCATGTTCAGCAATTTCTCGTACCGGCGCCTGGGGCTGGGCTGCAGACTGCAGAACAATGTCTGTCACGTCAGGGGGGTCAGTGATGACGGCAGCAGCGTGTTGCTGCTGGAAGGCGCCGGTGTACCCAAGATCACCGTCAGGGCATGGAACCGAAGCGTGGACTGGCCGCAAATGGTCGCCAACCTGTCAGCCATCGCCGAGGGCGAGTCGGTGCAGATCGGGGAAGCGCCGGAGCGCTGACACTCTGGTAGAATTGTTTTCCCCCAAAACGGATGCGGAGCACCAGGTGAACAAGTTCAAAGCCCTGTTGTATGTTTGCACGCTGGCCGTCGTGGCTTCCTGTGTCACGATCAATGTCTATTTCCCCTCGGCGGAGGCGGAACGGGCAGCCGAAAAATTTGTTGGCGAAGTGCTTGGAGAGCAAAACGACGAAAGCTCACTGTTCGACCCGCTGGACCCGCCTGCCGGCATTATTTACATGGCGGCCGCCGGCGTGGTGGATTTTTTCATTCCCAGCGCACAGGCCCAGCAGCCAGACTTCAAGATCAATACACCGCAAATCAACACGATCAAGTCACGCATGGCCGCGCGCCAGCAACAGCACCTGGGCGACTGGTTTGATTCCGGCGCCATTGGTTTTACCGCGGACGGACTGGTGACGGTGCGGGACCGGGCAGCCATCCCGCTTGAGGAAAGGCGCAACCTGGAGAGCGTTGTGGCGGATGAAAACCGCGACCGCAAGGCCGTCTACCGGGAAATCGCGGTTGCAAACGGTCACCCCGAGTGGGAGCAGCAAATCCAACAAACCTGGTCGCAGGAGTGGATTCGCAATGCCAGGCCCGGCTGGTATTACCAGCAGTCCAACGGCAGTTGGCGGCAAAAATAATCCGGACGATCACTGACCGCGGCCGGTCCCAGGGGCCGGCCG
>JAZBOH010000146.1:0-7589 GCA_036351055.1 Lysobacterales bacterium | reverse complement strand
CCTGACCGGTTACTTCAACCTGCCCAAGATCCTTGAAATCACCCTGCATGACGGTATCGATCCGAAGACAGGCAAACAGCTGGGACTTCAGACCGGCAAGGCCGAGGATTTCGAGACTTTTGAAGAATTGTTCAACGCGTTTTCGAGGCAGGTCCGGCACTTCGTCGATATCAAGATCCGCGGCAACCAGGTCATCGAGCAGTTGTACGCCACGCACCTGCCCGTGCCTTTCCTGTCATTGTTGATCGACGACTGCATCGCCAGGGGCAAGGACTACAACGGCGGCGGCGCACGCTATAACACCAGCTATATCCAGGGCGTGGGACTGGGTTCGATCACCGACAGCCTGAGCGCCATCAAGCACCATGTATTCGTGCACCAGGAGCTGTCCATGCCGGAGCTTATGCAGGCTCTGGACGACGACTTCGAGGGGCACGAACGTACCCGGCAATTGCTGATCAACCGCACACCACGTTACGGCAATGACGATGACGCGGCCGATGGCATCATGCGGGACGTGTTCGAAACCTACTTCAGCGCGGTCGATGGACGACCTACCGCCAAGGGCGGCGTGTACCGCATCAACCTGCTGCCGACCACGGTGCACGTGTATTTCGGCTCGGTGATCGGCGCCACGCCGGATGGCCGCCATGCCGGCACACCGCTGTCCGAGGGTATTTCGCCCGTGCAGGGCGCGGACCGCAAGGGGCCGACCGCCGTGATCAAGTCCGCTTCGAAGATGGACCACACCCGTACCGGCGGCACCTTGCTGAACCAGAAATTCACGCCGCAGCTCCTGAAAGACGACGACGGCCTCGACAAGCTGGTGAAGCTGGTGCGCACCTACTTCAAGCTGGACGGCCACCACATCCAGTTCAACGTGGTCGATGCCGACACCCTGCGCAAGGCCCAGGCAAACCCCGAAGACTACCGCGACCTGATCGTGCGCGTGGCCGGTTACAGCGACTACTTCTGTGACCTGAGCGACGCATTGCAGGAAGAAATCATTACCCGGACCGAACACGACGTATTCTGAACCGCGGTAATGGCAGCTGCGCCTTTTCTTCACCTGGGGGTAACCGAACATGAACGAAGTAAATTTCCCGGAAAGCGCCCGGGTCGTCATTGTTGGCGGCGGTATCATCGGCTGCTCGGTCGCTTACCACCTGGCGGACATGGGCTGCAGTGATGTCGTCCTGCTGGAACGCGATCAGCTGACTTCGGGTACGACCTGGCACGCCGCCGGGCTGATGACCACCTACGGCTCCACTTCCGAAACTTCGCTGGCCATCCGCAGGTATTCACGAGAACTCTACCAACGACTGGAAGAGGAGACCGGCCAGGCCACGGGCTTCAGCCCGGTTGGATTTATCGAAATTGCAGCCAATGCCGACCGGCTCGAAGAACAGCGCCGGGTCGCCGCCTTCAACCGCTACCACGGCAACGAGGTGGTGGAACTGTCACCCCGGGAAATCCGGGACCTGTTCCCGCTGGCCCGCGTCGACGATATCGCCGCGGGTTTTTACACCGCGGGCGACGGGCGCATCAATCCCGTCGATATCACCATGGCCCTGGCAAAAGGCGCCCGCATGAAGGGCGTGCGGATCCTGCAGAATACGCCGGTCGAAGACGTCATCGTCCGCAATGGCGAAGTCTATGCCGTGCGCACGGCAAAGGGTGATATCCGGGCAGAATTCGTGGTCAACTGCGCCGGCATGTGGGCCCGCCAGCTGGGGGAAAAATCCGGTGTATGCATTCCCAACCAGGCCGCCGAACACTACTACCTGATCACCGGCGATATTCCCGGCATGGCCAGGGATCTGCCGATCCTGGAAGATCCCTCGCTGTATTCCTACTACCGGGAAGAAACCGGCGGCCTGATGATCGGGCTGTTTGAAAAAGACTGCGTACCGTGGCGCGTGGACGGGATTCCCGGCGACTTCTCCTTTGGCGAACTGCCGCCGGACTGGGACCGCCTTACCCCGTTTCTCGAACAGGCGATGGGGCGCGTCCCGGTTTCGATGGAGGCCGGTATACGCAAATTCTTTTGCGGCCCTGAAAGTTTCACACCCGATCTCGCGCCGGTGGTCGGCGAGGCGCCCGAGGTGAAAAACTACTTCGTGGCGGCCGGCCTGAACTCGGTCGGGATCATTACGGGAGGCGGGCTGGGCCGGGTCGTGGCGCACTGGATTCTGAACGGCAGACCCGACGTGGATGTCACCGGCATCAACATCGACCGCTTCCACCCTTACCAGTGCAACCCGGAATACCGCCGGCGACGCGCTTTTGAGTCGCTGGGACTGACCTACCAGTGCCACTACCCCGACAAGGTGCCGGAGACCGCGCGCGGCGCCAAAAAATCGCCTTTCCACGACCGGTTGGCGGCCCGGGGCGCCTACTTCCGCGACGTCAGCGGCTGGGAGTCCCCGGCCTGGTATGCACCCGAAGGCCACGAGCCGAAGGTGGAAAAGCTCTCCTGGGGCCGCCAGAACTGGTTCCCCTGGTGGCGGGCCGAGCACCAGGCTTGCCGCGAGGGCGTGATCCTGATGGACATGTCTTTTATGGGCAAATTCCTGGTGCAGGGCCGAGATGCCGGGACCTGCCTGGACTACCTTTCGGCCAACCGGGTCGATGGCGAACCGGGACGCATCACCTATACCCAGTGGCTGAACGAAGAAGGGAAGCTGGAAGCAGACCTCACGGTCATCAAGTTCAGCAACGACAAGTTCATGGTGGTCACCTCCGACACCGCGCACCGGCATACCGAGGCCTGGATGAACCGGCATATTGCTGAAGATCAGCATGTTTTCGTGACGGACGTCACGTCCGCCTACGGGCAATTGAACATCCAGGGCCCGCGGTCACGCGAATTGCTGCAATCGGTCACCTCGGCGGACCTGAGTAATGAAGCCTTTCCCTTTCGTTGTGTGAAAGAGATCGATATCGGGATGGCGCGCGTCAGTTGCGTGCGTATCACCTACCTCGGCGAACTCGGTTACGAACTGAACATTCCCAGTGAACAGGCCGTGCATGTCTACGACGTGCTGGTCGAGGCCGGCCGGAAATTCGGGTTGAGACATGCCGGGCTGAGGGCGCTTTCCAGCCTGCGCATGGAAAAGGCCTACCGGGATTACGGCCACGATATCGACAATACGGATGACCCGTATGAAGCCGGCCTCGGTTTCGCCGTGCGGCTGGACAAGGAAAACGACTTCATCGGAAAAAGCGCCTGCAAGGAAAAAAAGGCCTCGGCACCCTGGCCTGACCGCCTGGTGCAATTGCTGGTCAAGGATCCCGAACCCATGATGTTTCATGGAGAAATCGTTCTGCGCGACGGCAAGCCGGTGGGCGAAATCCGCGCAGCATCCTACGGGCATACGCTCGGTGGCGCCGTCGGCCTGGCCTATATCCACGGCGAGCCGGTGGCGGACGAGGCATTTATCACGACCGGCGTATGGGAAGTCGATATCGCCGGGAAACGCTACCCCGCCGAGTTGTCTTTCAGACCCATGTATGACCCGGCCATGAAAAGGGTAAAGGCGTGAACGCCGTCAGCCCGGCAAGGGAGGGCCTTTCCTACCGTTTCCGCTCCGCGATCGTTCGCCTGCCTGGCCGGAGCGTGGTCAACGGACTGCGCGATGTCGACCGAGGTGAGCCGGATTTTACGACCTACCTGGCTGAACATGCGCACTACCGTGCGGCCCTGCAGGAAGCCGGCGTTGAAGTGCATGTGTTGCCGGCACTCGAGGCCTTTCCCGACTCCGTTTTCGTCGAAGATACGGCGCTGTGCCTGCCGCAAGGTGTCATTATCCTGCGCCCGGGCGCTCCTTCGCGCCGCGGTGAGGCAGACGCCATGGCCGAAGATTGCACCCGGCTCGGCCTCCCCGTTAGAAGGCTGGGTGACGGCAGCGTGGACGGTGGCGATATCCTGGTCACGGACCGTGAAATCCTGGTTGGCGTCTCCGCCCGGACCAGTCCCGAAGGCTTCGATCAGCTGAGCGCCATCGTCAGAAATTGGGGCTACCCGGTACGCAGGGTACTTACACCCAGGCAGGTGCTTCATTTCAAATCAGATTGCAGTGTGCTCGGGCCGGATACCATCCTGGCGACATCCCGCCTGGCCAGTGAACCCTGTTTTTCAGATTACGATGTGCTTGTAGTGCCGCAAGGCGAAGAAGCCGCGGCCAACTCCATCCGGGTCAACGATACGGTGCTGGTTCCGGCCGGTTACCCGGCGACTGCCGGACTGATCGAGGATGCAGGATTCACGGTCCGGGCTGTACCGGCTACCCAGGCCGCACTGCTGGACGGCGGGCTTTCCTGCCAGTCACTGCGTTACTGAAAAATTCCGGCCGCAGACAAAAAAACCCGCGGAACCAGTCCGCGGGTTTTTCGATTCAGCTTGTCAGCTGTCGGTCAGCAGATCAGACCAGGCGCCTGAAGCCAACAAAACCAACACCGAGCATCAAGAGTACCAGGATGGCCATGCCGTACTGGTTCATGCTCGGGATTCCTTCGAAGAATACCGTGAAGCTGATGGTGCAGGACTGTTCTGTGTCACCGGTATTGACGCTGATCGGCTCTTCACAACCGGTGGGCTCAACGCCGGAAACATCGGTGCCATAAGAAACCGAGCAACTGGTGCTGCCATCAGACATGGGTGTAACAGACGCGGTATAAGACGTATCGCCATCAATATTCCATTCCCAGTAATCCTGGCCCGATGCCACGTTGCTGCAGTCAAGAGATGCATAACCGCTTTGTTCGATATCGGAACCCTGGCCTTCTGCCACCCAGACGGCATCCACGGTAACATCTACCGGGAGAGCGCTATTGATAATATTGCACCTGTATGAAGTCGCCGATGTAACACCGGTGAACACGCAACCTTCCGCGTTGGGAGTACCGTTCTCCGGCTCGTATGTCACCGCGTAGCCAGCTGGCACGACTTCCGTGACCGTACACTCCGGCTGGCCGTCCTCGAAAGCTTCCAATACAAAATTCACGCCTCGTTCAGCGCTGATATTGAAGGACTGAGTCAGTGGCAAACCACCCGTGCAGGCCAGGCTGATTTCCACTTCCATGGTGTTGCCGTCATCAAAGAGTTTGTCCACCGGGAACCGGGCTACATCAGCGCCTGCCACGCCATCGACTTCGCACATGCCGGCTGCTTCGCTGGCGCAGATGCCGTCCCAGGCGATATTGCAACAAAATGAATCAACCGCGCAGACGGTGCTTTCACAGACGGCATCATCACATCCCAAACCGCCATGGCCAGAGGCTGGCACAAAACAGTTGCTGTCAGCCGGCGCCATTAACTGGTCACCCGCCTGGCCATCACTCAGGATACGGTCCAGGTCGGAATCAGCCGCCAGAACGGAGCCTGAAAAGAATGACAGGAGCAGGAATACTGCACATGTTTTCCATACGGAAACGGGGGTGGACATTGGACTCTCCTCGAGGATTGGTTCGTTTGTTTTTGTATTCCGCCGGAATTCTAACACACCCAACAGTACATCGGAGCGTCGCTTTCTTTTACTATGCGCAGTTCCACTGACCTGAAAACCGCCCGGACAAGAATGCATTACAAAAGGCGAACCTTCATTGTCATCCTGCTGATCGCGGGCCTGCTCGCCTATTTCTGGCTGGGTTCGCGCTATCCCGCCATTGACGAAAAGGCCGTCATGGCCGGCAGTTTCATGCTGGAAGACGTGCTCAGCTTCGAAGCCACCTTCGAGGTCAGCACCGAGTACCCGGCGTGGAAACGCATCGGTCTGTCCACGCTGAACTGGATCATGACCAACCGCCAGGGCATGACCTTCGGCGTGCTGCTCGCTGCCCTGGTATTGACCCTGCTGCAAGCCTGGCCTCTGAGACAGAAACGCGGCCGTACGCTCACCGACATACTGAAGGGCGTTCTGATTGGCGCCCCGCTGGGCGTTTGCGTCAATTGCGCAGCGCCCATCGCCTACGGCATGCAAAAAGAGGGCGTACGGAGCGGCACCAGCATGGCCACGCTGTTCGCCTCACCGACACTGAACATCGTCGTGCTGACGATGATGTTCAGCCTGTTGCCGTTTTACATGGCCACAACGCGCGTCGTCGTAACTTTCCTGTTCCTCTTGCTTGTGTTGCCCCTGTTGCTGCGCCTGACCGGGCGGAACGCGGACAAGCCAGCCGCCGAACCGGATTCCCCGGCTATAGACTGTGCCGTTCCAGCCAGCGAGGAAGGCTGGTTTGCTGCCCTGGCCGGAACCGCAAAGGATTTTTTACGCAACCTGCTGTTTATCGTCGTGCGAACGGTTCCGCTGATGCTGCTGGCGGGCTTCCTCGGAACGGCGATGGCAACCGTGTTGCCGCTGGAGTCGGTCACCGGCTGGCAGGTCAGCCTGGCCGGTATGGCTGCCGTGGCATTGCTCGGCACATTCGCCCCGGTTCCGATCGCCTTCGACATCGTCGTGGTACAGGCCTTGTTGGTGATTGGAATGGCGCCGGAATATGCCATGGTCCTGCTGGTGACGCTGGGCATGTTCAGCATTTACCCGCTGTTACTCGTTTCGAAGATGACGACCTGGCGATTTTCACTGGCAGTCTTTGCCGCGGTTGCGCTGCTCGGCCTCAGCGCCGGCTACTTTGCCGGTGGCTACCAGGCGTTCACGCTGCGACAGAACCAGGAACTGTTTGAAAGCCGCTTCGGTTTGCAGCCGGAAACGCCCGGCCAGGTGACATCAACTGCTTCACCGGTGGACGATGAAGAACTGTCGCCCGACAAGACAAGCCACACGGCAGAAACACGGCGCGGAAACGTTGCTGCATCGATCAGAGTGGACTCGACCCCGCACCTGCCGCGCGCCTCCGCGGGCAGCCTTCCTTTTGGCAAGACCGACGGCCGCTCCATGGGACTGCTCTCCAGTGACCAGCAGGTCCTGGACCTGATGATGCCCTTTTCCCAGGGACGCGGGCTTGCCTCGGGGGATTTTGACGGAGACGGCTGGCCGGACCTGGCGGTCGCCCAAAACAGGGGCATTACGCTCTACCGGAATATCCAGGGAAGGACTTTTGAAGATGTAACACCTGAAATTCCGGGCCTTGAAAACACCAGTGTGCTGCTGGTCGCCTTCGTGGATATGGACAACGACGGCTGCCTGGACCTTTTTGCCGGCGGATTTGGTGACAAGGACCATTTCCTCGTGAACGACTGCGCTGGCTTCAAACAGGCACGGCTCATACCGCTCAACCATGAAACGGCCCTGATGACGCAGGCAGCGGCCTTTGCAGACCACGACCGCGATGGTGACCTGGACCTGCTGAAGGGCAACTGGTTTTTCCTGTTCCCCCGCACGCTGCCTTCACCAAGGAATACCAACTACCTCGCCATCAACCAGGGGAATTTCAGTTTCAGGCAAAACCGCCTGGAAGAGATCGAGGGCGCAACGCTGGCGGTGCTGATGTCTGATTTCAACAACGACGGGTTGATGGATAAACTGATCGGCAACGATTTTATGGAACCGGATTTCTACTATCGTGGCAAGGGCAATGGAGGCTTCGCCCGGTTGAAATCCGGCGGGGCCATCCCGCAAACGACCCTG
>JAZBOH010000145.1:0-7118 GCA_036351055.1 Lysobacterales bacterium | reverse complement strand
CATGAAAATCGTGTTCGTGGTGGACGGCGATGCGCCGGCCGCAGCGATGGCTCGGCTGGTAACCCCCGGGGTGTTTGTGCAGCAGGCCATCGGCGACGCTTCACTGGAGGCTTTCGCCGCCTTTGACGGCACGGCTGCGGTCGCCTTGTTGCCCAACGGCGCGGTCAATTTTTTACACGACCCCGATGCCGGTGAAACCACCTACGAGCGGTTCACCACGCTGGAATTTCCAAGGGAAGTCAGGAAGCGCGCCATCGGTGGAATCAGTGTCGCGCAACAGGCCGAAGACTACGCCTTGCTCGAGGCCCTGTCAGTGGTCCCGGGGCCGACGGGCGCAGCCGCCTCGGACCCGGCCGGCAAATTATCGGCCTGGCTGTTGAGCCAGACCAACCTGGTCGGTGACAAATAGGCCCTTGAGTCCATGAGCGGCAACCCAATACTCGACTCGGCCCTGATCCTGGGCGGTGTCGGCCTGTTTTTTGGCTTTGTCATCGCCCTGGTCAACAAGAAATTCCGCGTATGGGAAGATCCGCGCATCACCGCTGTCGAAGAACTGTTGCCCAATACCAATTGCGGCGCCTGTTCACGGCCGGGCTGCCGGGCGTTTGCCGAAGCCGTGGTCAGCGGTGAACAACCACCCTCGGACTGCACGGTGATGAGCCCCGATGCGGTTGAAGACGTCGCGAATTACCTGGGCGTTGATGCGGGGGAGTCCAACAAGCGGGTCGCCCGCCTGTTGTGTGCCGGCGGCAAGAACGAAGCGCACCGGAACGCCGATTACGCCGGTTTTGATTCCTGCAAGGCCGCGGCCGCGGTCGCCGGTGGCGGCAAGGGTTGCACCTGGGGCTGCCTGGGGCTGGCAGACTGCGAGCGGGACTGCCTGCTCGATGCCATCCACATGAACGACGACGACCTGCCGGTGGTGAACCCCGAACTTTGCACCGCCTGCAACGACTGCGTCGAAACCTGTCCAAAAGACCTGTTCGTGCTGATGCCGATGGACCAGAAACTCATCGTGCAGTGCCGGAACCTGGTCCACGGTGACGCCGCCGAAGAGATGTGCAGCGTGGCCTGCAATGCCTGTTCACGCTGCGTAGCGGACGCCGAGCCCGGTTTGATCGAAATGATCGACAACCTGGCCGTCATCGATTATGAAAAAAACGCCCTGGCCGATCCCAAGGCCACCTCACGGTGTCCCACGAATGCAATCGTGTGGGTTGAAGGGCAGCAGTTTTTAACGGGCTTGAACGAGCCGGAGAAAAGAGCCGTATGAAGTCACAGGAAAGCCAGGCACGTTACCCCGGAATCCTCAAAACCGGTGACGGAAACGCCGCGGTGGTCGCCATGGAAACGGCAGCCAGCGAGGCCGCGGGCGCGTACGCGATTACCCCTGCCTCACCGATGGGCGAGGGCTGGGCGGATGCCGCCGCAGCGGGCGTAAAAAATGTCAACGGGCGCAGCCTGCTGCATTTCGAAGCCGAGGGTGAGCATGCCGCGGCCGGGGTCACGGCCGGCATGAGCCTGGTCGGTCTGCGTTCCGCCAATTTTGCCAGCGGGCAGGGCCTGGCCTATATGCACGAGTCGCTGTATGCGGCGGTTGGCAAACGGCTGACCTACGTGCTCAACGTGGCCTGCCGCGCGCTGACCAAGCAGGCGCTCAATATCTACGCCGGCCACGACGACTACCACGCGATTGACGATACCGGCTGTTTCCAGCTGTTTGCGGCCGACGTGCAGCAGGTGGCCGACCTGAACCTGGTGGCCCACCGTATCGCGGAGCTTTCGCTCAACCCGGGCGTCTGCGCACAGGACGGCTTCCTGACCAGCCACGTGGTCGCTTCTTACCGTGAACCGGAACGTGAACTGATCCGCGAATATCTGGGCGACCCCGCCGATATCATCGAAACGCCCACCGCTGCGCAACGTGCCGTGTTTGGCGAGACGCGCCGGCGCATTCCGGAACTGTATGACTTCGACTACCCGTCCAGCACCGGCGTGGTGCAGAACAGCGAGTCCTACGCGCAGGGCGTGGCGGCCCAACGGCCGTTTTATTTCGATCATATTCCCGAACTGGCGGACCGGGCGTTTGCCGAGTTCGAGCAGCTGACAGGGCGCGAGTACGCGCGGGCCATGGCCTACCGCCTGGAAGACGCCGACTACGTCATGGTTGGACAGGGTTCGGTGGTTCGTGACGCGGAAGCGCTTGCGGATTACTTGCGTGAACACCGGCACCTGAAGGTGGGCGTGCTCAACCTGACCATGTTCCGGCCGTTCCCGGCTGACCTCGTAGCCACCCTGTTGTCCGGCAAAAAAGGCGTGGTCGTGCTGGAGCGCACCGACCAGCCGCTGGCCGTTGAATTGCCCCTGATCCGCGAAATCCGCGCCTCGCTGGCGCAGGCGGCTGAGAACGGCCGTGCCCGGACAGGCCGGCCCGGCGGCGGGCGCCGGCTCAGGAAACGCGCCCCCGTCAAGGAAATCCCGCTGCCGTACCCGAGGCTGCCGGCCATCGGCCCTGACCAGGTGCCCGACCTCTACTCGGGCTGCTATGGTCTGGGTGGCCGCGACCTGCAACCGTCCGACCTGCTTGCCGCCATTGAAAACATGGCGCCGGAAGGCGCGGGGCGCAGAAGATTTTACCTGGGTATCGACTTTATCGATGAAGACACCGAGCTGCCCAAGGTCCAGATTCGGCAGGAAAGCGTGCTGGCCGACTACCCGCAGTTGCGCGAACTGGTCTTGCAGCCGTCAGAAGAGCTTTTACTGAATACTTCGGAATCCATCGAACTGCGCATCCATTCGATCGGTGGTTGGGACGCTGCTCCGGCTGGCAATTCCCTGGCTTCCGCTGCTGCTGCCCTGTTTGGCATGCACGTGAAGGCCTTTCCAACACGGATTCGTGAACGCCGGGGGCAGCCCACCACCTATTCCGCCGTCCTGTCGCAACAGGCGGTTCGTCTGAATGCTGAGTTGAAACACGTCGATATCGTGATTGCGCACGACGGCGCCGTGTTCCGTCATTCCGACCCGCTGCAGGGTATGCGCGAGGGCGGCATCCTGCTGATCCAGAGCGATCTGCCGGCCGAGGCGCTGTGGGAGAGCTTCCCCCAGACCGCCCAGTGGGCCATCCGCGAACGAAAAATCCGTGTTTGCTCGGTGGACGGAGCGGGAATTGCCACGGCCGATTCCGTCGACCTGGCAGAGCGCTACCGCTTGCAGGGCATGGCCTTTATGGGTGCGTTCTTCAACGCGGCCTCGCTGCTTGGCAAACAGGGCCTGACCAGGGAGAGCGTATTTGACGGCTTGCGGGCTTACCTGGCCAATGACCCACAATTCGCAGGCGATGCGGCGATTGAAGACGCGGTGCATGCCTGCATGCGCGGATTCGACGAGGTCCGGGCGCTTGACCCGGTCGGCCTTGAAGACAGCGGGCGCGCCGCAAAAATACCACTGATTCCCGTGGCCATGAGCGGCGCGGAAGCCGCGGAAGGACCTGGAAACCAGGGCGCTTTCTGGGACCAGGTCTGCGCACAGTACAAGACGGGCCACGATGTCCTGGCCGATCCGTTCACCGCGATCAGCGCCATCCCGGCGGCCACTTCAAGCATGCGTGACATGTCCACGCTGCGCACCACCGTTCCGCGCTTTGTCGCTGACCAGTGCACCGGCTGCAGCAAGTGCTGGGTGCAGTGCCCCGATTCCGCCATTCCCGGCGTGGTCAGCAGCGTCGAGGAAGTCCTGGACAGCGCGGTCCGAACGCTTGCCACGGCGCAGAATCCGCTCACGCAGTTTACCCAGCTGATCCGTCACCTGGCACGTGAAATCCGTAAACTGCTTGCCGGTGATGAGTTTGACTCGTTCGCTGTAGTACTTTCCAGCGCCTACGAAAAGGTTGCCGAAAAGTCGAAGTGGGACGATGAGCGGCGCGCTGCCTACGACGCCGAGTTCGAGCAGGTTTTTGCCGCACTCGAACATTTCCCGCTGGCTAAAACGGCGCCATTTTTCGACGTACCCGAAAGCCAGGAAAAAGGCAGTGGCGGTTTGCTGTCGATCACCATCAACCCGGAAACCTGCAAGGGTTGCGACGTCTGTGTCGCCGTGTGTGACGACGACGCGCTGGTAACCGTAACGCAGACGGACGAGGAGCAACAGGTTCTGGAGTCCAACTGGGCCCTGTGGAAGAATCTGCCGGAGACTGACGACCGCTTCCTGCGCATCTCGAGCCTGGAAGAAGGCATCGGCATGATGCCCTCGCTGCTGCTCAAGCAACGCAACTACATGTCGATGCTCGGCGGCGACAATGCCTGCATGGGCTGCGGCGAGAAAACCGCTATCCACCTGGTGCTGTCCGCGGTCAATGCACTGATGGTTCCGCGGGTAGAAGCCCACCTGGCTGAAATCTCGCAATTGATCGAGGCACTGGACGAAAAAGCCCGCACCCTGCTGGCTTCCGAGACCGACCTTGCCGCCGTGTCGGCGGACGAGGCCGCGCTGGAAGTGCCCCTGGAGCGCGGGAAGAGAGAGACCGTTGCCCGCATCCACAAGGCCATCGAGGCGCTGAACGACCTCAAGTGGCGTTATGAAAAAGGACCGGGCGGCCGCGGCCGCGCCCATATGGGCTTCGCCAATTCAACCGGCTGCACCTCGATATGGGGCGCCACTTACCCGTTCAATCCTTACCCCTTCCCCTGGACCAGTCACCTGTTCCAGGATTCGCCCTCGGTGGCCGTGGGCCTGTTCGAGGGCCATATGCGCAAGATGGGCGACGGTTTTATCTCAGTGCGCCGCGCGCAGAAACTGCTGGATGACCGTTACGATGCGGAAGCGGATGAAGCGTTCTTTGCTGATTTTGACTGGCAGCAGTTCAGCGATGACGAGTTTGCGCTGTGCCCGCCGCTGTTTGCAGTAGGCGGTGACGGGGCGATGATGGACATCGGTTTGCAGAACCTGTCGCGCCTGATGACATCGGGCAAACCGGTGCGCGTGGTCGTGGTCGATACCCAGGCCAGTTCCGCGGGTGGTCAGGGTTGCTCGGCCGGCTTCGGCCAGCAGGCGCCCGACGCGTTCGACGCCGGACCTGAGCGCCACCATTCCGATACAGGACGCAAGGAACTCGGCCTGATCGCCATGGCGCATCGCGGCGTGTTCGTCATGCAGTCCTCGCAGGCTACCCCGTCCCACCTGTTTGGCAACCTGATCAAGGGCCTGAAACTGCGCCGGCCTGCGCTGTTCATTCTCAATGCGCCTTGCCCGCGCGAATGGGGCATTGCGCAGGACAGCGCGCCCGAAGCGGCCCGCCTGGCGCTGGAAAGCCGCGCCATGCCGAACCTCGTGTTCGACCCTGAACAGGGTACGACCTTCTCCGAGTGCCTGGACCTGGAAGGCAACCCCGCGCCCGACGACAGCTGGCCCGAGCATGAATTGCTTTACCTGGACGACGAGGGCGAAGAGCAGCGCATGAGGCTGCCTCTGACCATCGCTGACTGGGCGCTGGGCGAAAAACGCTTCCGCGATCACTACCGCGTGCCGGCCGAGGACGCCGACCTGGTGCCGTTCCACGAGTATCTGGAAATGGATGCCGCCGGGCGCTCGGGTTGCGAGGCCTTTATCTACATGGTCGACGCGGAACGCCGCCTGCAGAAGATGGGCGTCTCGGCGCACATCGTGGAACTGGCCGAGGAACGGCAGCGGTTCTGGGCGCAGCTGCGGGAATTGTCCGGCATCAAGGTTTCAGGACATCTGAGCGACGCGGTTGGCGCCGGTGTCGAGAAGAAGATGCAGCGGGAGATGGCTGCGCTGAAGACCGATTACGAGGCTAAATTCGCCCGGCTGACCCGGGAGTACCCGCAGCTGATCGCGCGCCGGATGGCGGAAGGCCTGTTGCGGGCCGGCGGGCACCTGACGGTGTCCGAACTGATGGAGCAGGCCGAACAATGGGAGGGGCCGGCATTCGAGGCGCCGGAAGGCATGGACTTCGGGGCAGACCCCGGCGCTGAGCCCAAAGCCGCTGAAGCGGACAGCCCGGAAGCGGTCGTGGAAGAGCCTGAAGTTGCTGTTGCGGAAGAAGAAGAGGACGAAGACTTCGTTCGCGAGCCGTGGATCGAGAGCATCCGCTGCACTTCCTGTGACGATTGCATCAACCTCAATCCCAAGATGTTCGCCTACAACGAAGACGGCCTGGCCTACATCCGCGACCCGAGGGCCGGGACCTTCAAGGAACTGGTGACCGCGGCCGAGAAATGTGCGCCCTCGGTCATCCACCCGGGTGACCCGCTCAACCCGGACGAGAAGGGACTGGACAAGCTCATCGCGCGCGCGGAGAAGTTCAACTGATGGCGCCGCGATTGAAAATCCCGGGCCTGCCCAGTTTCAAAAACGGGGTGCACCCCCCGGAAAACAAGGAATTGACGTCGGGCATCCCGTCACGGCGCCTGCCGTTTCCGGACGAGATCATCCTGCCGCTGTCGCAACATATCGGCCGGCCGGCGCAGGCCCTGGTCAAGCCCGGCGACCGGGTCGAGCGTGGTGACGTCATCGCCAGGGCGAGTGGCTACATTTCTTCCTTTGTGCACGCCACGGCGGCGGGAACCGTCAAGTCGATCGAATACTGGCCGCACCCGGCAGGCGCCATGCAGCCTTCCATCCGCGTCGAGGTCGATCCTCATTCGACCCAGTTGCAGCGCCCGCGACTGGTGCCGCATTGGGACCAGGTGCCTGCGGAACAATTGTCCGAGGAAATCAGCAAGGCGGGCATCGTCGGGCTGGGCGGCGCCGCGTTCCCCAGCCACGTCAAGATGCGGCCGCCGGAAGACCAGCCTGTCGACGTCCTGATGGTCAACGGCTGCGAGTGCGAGCCCTACCTGACCTCGGACCACCGCGTGATGCTGGAGCACCCGGAACAGGTATACCTGGGCATTCGCATTGTATTGCGCGCACTGGGTATCCGTCGCGCCGTGATCGGCATCGAGGCCAACAAGCCCGACGCGATCGAGGTCATGCGCGACAGCGCGCCGGATGACCTGGACGTCACCGTGCAGGTGCTAAAGGTCAAGTACCCGCAGGGCGCCGAGAAAATGCTGATCAAGGCCGTGACGGGGCGCGAAGTGCCTTCGGGCAAATTG
>JAZBOH010000144.1:0-2173 GCA_036351055.1 Lysobacterales bacterium | reverse complement strand
GCGCATCGGCTTCCGATATCTTGTCGAGAAAGCGGGACGCCGCTTCGGGAATACCATGGGCCTCTTCCAGGTCGCTGTTGTAAATGGGCATTTCGTAGTCATTGATATCGATGATTTCGACATCGCTGTCGGTCAGCCGTGTACAGGCATAGCGAATCAGATCCTTGTTGATCGATCTGCGGCTATTACTTGCGGCGAAGGCCAGAACTTTCATGTTGCTCTCCTGTTGAGTCCGTGACTGGACTTCAAGACGGTCATTCGAGGCGGCCGAGTTTACCGGCCGCATAGTCCGCTTCCACCTGCGCGATTTCGGCCTCATAGCTCATGACGAAGGGGCCCTTGTGCACGAAGACTTCCCCGACAGGCATGGCGGTAAAGAGGGCAAAGTGGGCGGCTGAATCGGCAGTGTTCGTTAGCTCGATCGCATGGGCGGCGTAAGCGGAGCCGGCCTCGACAGCTAGAGATACGCCGGTTTGCAGTCTTGCTTCCGCACCGGCAACTATGAGTTTGATCTCGCCCTCTATGGCGTAGATCCAGGCGTTCTCGCCGGCCTGCAAGTGGTGCGTAAATGCCGACCCGGGCCCGATCCTGCCGTCGAGAATGGTCATGGGCAGGGCAGGCGAACTACGGCCGCTGATGCCGTTGCTGTTGCCGAGTACAACGCGAACGCGGTGGTCGTCGGTTTCCAGGACAGGGATGTCCTGCGCCCTCACACGCCGTGATTCAGGCGCATCGCGTTTCATTCGCGCCGGCAGGTTCACAAATACCTGCAAGCCGTGAATGCTTGCGCCGGTTCTGGGCGACTCATCATGTACGGCACCGGAACTGGCCTTCAACCAGTACAGGTCGCCGGGGAGCAGGTCGAAATCGTTGCCCAAGGAATCCCGATTGTGAAATGCCCCCTCGCTGTCTTCAAACAGCACCGACACAGCGGAAAGGCCGGCGTGTGGATGGGGGCCAAAGGTCGGTTCGGTCATGCGGTAGTGATCGACCAACACCAACGGGTCCATCGCGCCGGCGAAATTTTGCTCGCGAAAGGTCCGTGCGACAAACCCCGCGCCTAGCTCAAGGGTGCCGCCGGCTTGTGGAGCGGTGATGGCGACATTGGTCGTGCTATCCGATGCCGGGTTTCCTGCAAGGGGCCTGTCTGCGTTCATAGTCAATCTCCTCGTGAAGTGTTGCGTAACCACGATTTAAAGACTATCAATGGAACGATCATGCTAGATATATGCAAAAAGTGAAACCAACGTTCTACCTGTGGAACGTTGAGTGTGCGGAGTGAAGCGGAGCGGATGGCAATGATTGACCTGAACGACTACTACTATTTCGTCCACGTGGTGGAAAAACGAGGTTTTTCGCCCGCCGCCAGAGCGCTCAATATGCCCAAGTCCCGCTTGAGCCGGCATGTAGCGCAACTGGAGCAGCGACTCGATACGCGCCTGATACAAAGAACATCCCGCCAATTCAAAGTGACCGAAACCGGCCAGGTGTTCTATCAGCATGCCCGGGTATTGGTCGAGGAGATGGAAGCCGCTGAAGCGGCGATTCAAAGCCGCAAGGAATCATTGAGCGGGCGCGTGACCATGAGTTGCTCGGTTGGTGTGGCCCAGTTTGCGCTCAAGGACCTGGTGTTTGAATTTCTGGCGAAGCACCCTAAGGTGAACCTGATCCAGCAGGTGAGCAACCAGTCGGTCGATCTGGTCTCCGCCGGAATTGACCTGGCCATAAGAGGGCATATGGAAGCGCTGCCGGACTCGAGCATGATTCAGCGGCACCTGGCGAATGTATCCTGGCACCTGTTTGCCAGTCCCGAATACCTGGCTCGAACCGGTACGCCGGAGTCACCCCATGATCTGCCCAAACGACGGAGCCTGAAGATGGGCTGGCAGCCCGCAAGCGGACACTGGAACCTCGAAAACACAGATGGGCTGAAAACCACCGTCGCATTCAGTCCGCAACTCTGCAGCGACGACATGAGCACCCTGAAACAGGCGGCGGCGAGGGGGCTGGGTATCGTGAGCCTGCCAGCGTATACCTGCAGGGATGAACTTAATGATGGATCACTGGTGCGGGTTCTTCCGCAATGGGTGGCCGGAGTCGCGCAATTGAGCCTGGTCATGCCGTCTCGTCGTGGACAATCGCCCTCGGTTCGCGCTCTGGCTGACTACCTGCT
>JAZBOH010000143.1:0-13095 GCA_036351055.1 Lysobacterales bacterium | reverse complement strand
GTATACCCCCTTTCCGGGGTGTTTGAAAGAGGGACCTTTCAAGACAAGCGTCACAAGGATGTGCGCGCGCCAGCGCGAGCACAGGCAACGAAGCAGGTACGGTTTCGCCGCAGGCGAAGAAGTGCCTGTTGAGTGCCGTCGTGCGTGCCCCCGGAAAGGGGGTATACGGTACCGCGACCGGGTTTAGCACTCCGAACCAGCAATCGCAAGCCACGCTCGCACTTACAGGAGGTATGGAAGAGTGGGAGCCGGCCGTTAAGCCGGGTTCTGTCTTGGACAATCATTCATCTGGGACTGCCGTCACCGACAGCCTCAAGCAACCTACCCGAAAGCACCGCGGGCCGCGGCATTGCTTTCCTATTTGGTCTTGCTCCAGGTGGGGTTTACCATGCCGCAGCGTGTTACCACCTGCGCGGTGCGCTCTTACCGCACCATTTCACCCTTACCCCGTTCACGTCGAAACGATCAAGGGGCGGTATCTTTTCTGTTGCACTTTCCGTAGGCTCGCGCCCCCCAGGCGTTACCTGGCACCCTGCCCTGTGGAGCCCGGACTTTCCTCCCCGCCGCGGTTAACCCGAACGGAGCGATTGCCTGGCCGACTCCCGGGGGCATTCTCTCCCAGAACCGGGGTCGGAGTAAAACCCCGTGTGAACAGCGCGGGGATTACTCCGACCCCGAGTTGTAGACATCGCGGCGTGATACGCCGTGAATTCTCGCCGCGATGCGTGCCGCCTGGCTGGCTCCGACGTGTTCCTTGAGTGCATTGGCCAACTCTTTCGCCTGAACCAAACCGCCGACCTGCGCCTCGCCGCCCCCGACCACGATGACAAACTCGCCTTTGCGCTGGTTCGGATCATTTTCGACAGCGGCACGGATTTCTCCCAGGCCGCCACGCAGAACGGTTTCAAACTGCTTGGTCAATTCGCGGCAGACCGCCGCCGGGCGGTCCGGGCCAAAGGCCTGCTCGAGGTCCGCCAGGCAGGCCTCGATGCGGTGGCTGGACTCGAAAAACACCAGGGTCCGTGTCTCACCCTGCAGGGATTGCAGCCGTTTCAACCGGGCCGCCGCCCTGGCCGGCAAAAAACCCTCGAAGGTGAAGCGGTCGGTTGGCAGGCCGGCGACGGATAGCGCCGCCGTCACCGCGCTGGGCCCGGGTACGGCGACCACGTCGATGCCGTTTTCCACCGCCAGGCAGACCAGCCGGTAACCGGGATCGGACAGCAGGGGTGTGCCGGCATCGGAAACCAGCGCGACCGATTCACCATCGAGCAGGCGCCTGACCAGTTGCGGGGCCTGTTTTTCCTCGTTGTGCTCGTGCAGCGTGACCAGACTGCGGTCTATGCCGTGGCGGGACAGCAGTTGACGGCTGCGGCGCGTATCTTCGGCGGCAACCACGTCGGCTTTGGCCAGCACGTCCAGGGCCCGCAGGCTGATATCCTCGAGGTTTCCGATCGGCGTGGCGACAACGTGCAGGCAGGCTTTTTCCATGACGGGGATATTATGGATCAAAGAAACGCGGCTTGCGGTATCATTTTGACTGACGAACGCCTGGACTGCCCATGCCACAGATAAAAAGCAATCCCGCGGCCAGGGTCATGCGCCTGCGGCCTGCCCTGGTCCCATTGATCACCAGCCTGTTATTGCTGCACGGCTGCGCCACGGCGCCCAGCAGCCGTGAAACGGCACCGGCCGGAGGTGAAACGGCATACAGCCGCGGTTCGTATGAGCAGGCGGCACGGACCTGGCAACAGGAGGCCATGCAGGCCGCACCGGGCGAAGCCGGCGCGCTGTGGGTCAGCGCGGCCGACGCCTGGATGCGTGCCGAACAACCTTCAGAGGCGGAAAATGCCCTGAGCTGGGTGCAGCGCAATACCCTGTCTGCGGCCGATACAGCGCGCCTCAATCTAGTCCTGGCCGACCTGGCCCTATGGAACAACCGCAGTGACGAGGCCGAAATCCTGCTGCAAAAAGCGGCACCTTCGCTACCCTCCTCTTCAAAGAGCCGCTATGACGACCTGTATGCACGGCTGATCCAGCAACTGTCCGGCCCGGCGTCGAAGGAGATCAGCAACGCGGCGCGGATGAGCGCCGGCATGAAGTACTACGACCCCCTGGCCTCGCTGGAAATGATGCGCTCCCTGGAAACCGTCTCATCAGGTGAACTGGCGGTCCGCGCCTACAACCCGAGGGCGGAGCGCCAGCTGACCGGCTGGCTGGACCTGGCCCTGGTATTGCGCCGCAACCTGGTCGAACCGGAACGGCTCAATGCCGAGGTTGCGGACTGGAAGGAGCGGCACCCTTATCACCTGCTGACCGCGAGCGAGGCGCTCGACACCTGGATGCGTTACCGGCAGGACTTCAGGCCACCGCGTCGCGTCGCGGTTCTCCTGCCCGACTCCGGCCGGCTCCAGGCCGCCGGCGAAGCCATCCGCGACGGCCTGGTCAGCGCTTATACCAATCAGCCCGGCGGCACTGAACTGCTGTTTTTCCCGACCAGCGACGACCCGCAGTCCCCGGTTTCCGCCTATTTCAGTGCCCTGGACGCGGGCGCCGACTGGATTATCGGGCCGTTGCGCAAGGAGTCGGTCGAAACCATGCTGAACCTCGCCGGCATGGCGACCCCCGTATTGGCGCTCAACGACCTGCCCGAAGATTTCAGCGGCCCGCTCGGCCTGTCCGACCAGGTGCGCGGCATCTCCCTGTCGCAGGACGAGGAGGTCCGTGCCGTCGCGGACCGGGCTGCTGCTTCCGGCTACAAACGGGCCATCTTGCTGGCGCCCGAGTCGGCCTGGGGCGAGCGTATGGCGGCCGCATTCGAAGACGAATTCCTACGCGATGATCAGCAAATCGTGGCAGCGCTACGCTACGTGGAGTCGCAAAATGACCACAGCACGGTATTGCAGAGGGCGCTGAAGATCGATGAAAGCAAGGCACGAGGACGAAGGCTGCAGAGCACCCTGCAGATGACCCTGGAATTCGAACCGGTGCGCCGCGATGACGTCGACATGATTTTCATGGCGGCAAGCACCGAGCAGGCACGCCTGATCCGGCCGCAGCTGAGGTTCCACGACGCCGGCGCCATCCCGGTGTATGCAACCAGCCGCGTTTACACCGGCCAGCCCGACCCGACCCGCAACCGCGACCTGAACGGGGTCCGCTTCCCGGCCACGCGCTGGCAATTGGAACACCCGGCCCGTGACGATATCCCCGAGGTCGACAGCCTGAGGGGCGGTAGCATGGCCTCGCTGTTCGCGCTCGGCCAGGACGCGTGGAACGTGCTCCCGTGGCTGGAATTGATGAACAAGGACCCGGGATTCAGGTTCCCCGGCCAGTCCGGCGACTACTACGACCGGCGCGGCGGCACCCTGTTGCGCGAGCCTGCCTGGGCTGAATTTGCCTCTGGCATACCGGTTCCCCTCGCGGAGGCAGCGCCAGGTGGCGCCGATGACTAGTGCCTCATACCCGGCAACAGGGGAGCGACTGGGAAACCGCGGCTGAATCCTTTCTGCAGCAACAAGGCCTGAAGAGCCTGACCAGGAACTTCTACAGCCGTCTCGGGGAACTCGACCTGGTGATGCTGGACGGGGCGACCCTGGTGTTCGTCGAGGTCCGCTACCGCGCCAGCAGCCGCCACGGCAGCGGCGCGGCCAGCATCACCCGCGTCAAGCAGCGCAGAATCATCAATGCCGCGAAACGCTTCCTGCAATGCGAAAGGCAGTACGCCACGCGGCCTTGCCGCTTCGATGTGGTCTCGATCGGCAGGAAAGACGGCAGGACCGTGATGAACTGGATTCGCAGCGCCTTCGACGCAGGTTAGAATAGGGTATTCAGGGATGAATACGATGAACCCAAATCAACGACACCGCCGCAAACCCCGCGCCGCACTGTGCCTGGCCGTGCTGCTGTTGGCCGCGATCATTTCCGCCTGCACACCGAGCGCCCAGCGCCGGACCTTTGGCACCGTCATCGATGACCAGGCCGCGGAGGTGGGCATCGTGGATACGCTCTACTCCCGGCCCGAATTCGACGAGAACGACCACATCAAGGCGGAGGCCCATAATGAAACCCTGCTGCTGGCCGGCGAGGTCAGCAGTCAAGAAAAGAAAGCGCTGGCTGGCCAGGTGGCCGCGCAATGGAAATCCATCGAGCGGGTTGTCAACCAGTTGGAAGTGATGCCCGCCGCCAGCACATCGAGCCGGATGCACAACAGCTATATCACGGCGAAAATCAACAGCAAGCTCACCGCTTCCAACCCCCTGGAAGGCTTCGACGCCGGGCGCATCAAGGTCATCACCGCGCATGGCACGGTCTACCTGATGGGTTCTGTAACCCGCGCGGAAGGCGACGCCGTGGCGGAAATAGCCCGCTCAACTGGCGGTGTCGATAAAGTCGTCAAGGTGTTCGACTACACGGATTGAAGCAGTACGCTGGCCAGCTGCAGCAGCGCCATGGCGTAAAGGGCGGCGACGATGTCGTCGAGCATGATGCCCATTCCTCCGCCAAAACGTTTTTCGACCCGGCGGATCGGCCACGGCTTGAAGATGTCGAACACGCGGAACAATGCAAAAGCCGCCAGCAGCCAGGCCCAGTGCAGCGGCACGAAAGCCACCGTCAGCCAGTAGGCCACCATTTCATCCCACACGATGCCGCCCGGATCGTGCTGCCCCAGCCGCCTGCTGGTCACCCCGCACAGGTGGATTCCCAGCAGGAAAAGCACCAGCAGCAACGGCCAAAATAGCGGTAGGGGCAAAAGCTTGAGCGCAACGGCCAGCGGAATGGCCGCCACGGTTCCCATCGTCCCGGGGGCAAACGGGGACAGGCCGGAACCGAAACCAAAAGCAAAGAATCCGCTGGCCGTGCCAAAAGCAAGATCCCTGGCGCGAGGCTTCTGACCGTTCATCGCCTTACTCCTTTTTCGAATCCGTTGCGGAAAAATGCTGGTAACCGGCATTGCCGGGCTCGAACAGGCCGCCGCCGGGCTGCTCCAGGACAAGGCCGGCATGGGCGGCGACAATTCCGATCTCAGTCAAAGCCACGCCACATTCCGAGGCTATCGCGGGAATCCTGTGCATCGCCCCGGGCGGCACGGTGAAACACAGTTCGTAGTCATCACCGCCTGCCAGTTGCAGTGACCAGCGTTCTTGCTCGCCCAGGCCGGAAAAAGAATCCGTACCGGGCAGGCGGCCGAGGTCCAGCCTGGCGCCGGTATCCGAGCGTTCGAGTATATGCCCCAGGTCCGCTGCCAGTCCGTCAGAAATGTCGATGCAGGCCGAGGCCGTTCCGCCCAGCGCCAGGCCCAGGGCCAGGCGGGGGACCGGGTATTCGAGCGCCGCGAGGCAATCCGGCAGTGGCTTGGCCCCCGCTTGCAGTTGTTGCAATGCAAGGGCCGCCCTGCCCGGCGTGCCGGAAACCAGTATATGGTCGCCGGGTTTCGCCCCGCCACGGGTCAGGGCCATGCCCTTGTCCACCAGGCCCACGGCGGTCACCGTGATGCTCAGGCCGCCCGAAGTGGTATCACCGCCGGCCAGCACGATCCCGGCCTCCTGCGCCAGGCCGGCCATGCCCCGGGCGAAGGATTCCACCCAGGCGGCGTCGCCGTCCGGCAGGGTCAAGGCCATGAAAAACCAGCCAGGCTCGGCGCCCATGGCGGCCAGGTCACTCAGGTTGACGGCGAGGGATTTGTAGCCGATCGCATGCGGACAGGTATTTGCGGGAAAATGTACCCCTTCGACCAGGGTGTCCGTGCAGACGACCAACTGGCGGCCGGACGGGATGTCCAGCACCGCTGCATCGTCCCCGATGCCGAGCACACAGCCCCTGGAACCCGGCGCGGCAGGCAGTTCGATGATTTCCTGGAGGCGCCTGATCAGGTCGAATTCAGGCATGTCTGTCAGGGCGCGGTGGCTTCGTCAACGCGCCATTTTTTGACGGCCTTGTCGAGCACGGCGTTGACGTAGGTATGACCCTGTTCCGATCCAAAACGGTGCGCCAGGTCGACGCATTCGTCCAGCACCACGCGGTAAGGCAGTTCCGGGCAATGCAGGAGTTCGAAAGCGCCGATGCGCAGGGCGACCCGTTCCATCACGTCCAGCTGTTCCACGGAGCGATCGAGGAAGGGTTGCAGTTCCTCGTCGAGCGAGGCGCTGTTCTGCGCGACGCCGAGCAGGATCTTCTTGAAATGCTCCACGTCGACACCCGACATGTCCTGGATCTCGAGAAACTGGCGCAATATCTCCGTCGATTCCTGCCCGGTCATCTGCCACTGGTAGATGGCTTGCAGCGCGCGGCGGCGCGCACGCCGGCGGGGTTCGTAGTGGCCTTTGCGCGACATCAGCGGGGTAACCCGTCGAGGTGTTCGCCGATTTCGCGCAAGGTCTGGACCATCTCCATCGCCGCCATCGCCACGTCGAAGCCCTTGTTGCCCGCATCGGTGGCGGCGCGTTCGATGGCCTGCTCCACGTTTTCCGTGGTCAATACACCGAAGGTCACCGGGATGCCGTGATCCAGCGCTACCCGGGTCAGGCCGCTGGCGCATTCGCCGGCGACAAAATCGAAATGCGGCGTGCCGCCGCGCACCACCGCACCCAGCCCGATAACGGCGTCGTACTTGCCGGAACCGGCCAGCCGTTCCGCGACCAGCGGGATTTCAAACGCACCCGGCACCCACACCAGGGCGCGCTGCGAAGAATCGATCTGCTGCCTGTCCAGGGCGTCCTGGGCCCCTTGCACCAACTGGTCGACGATAAAACGGTTGAAGCGGGCCGCCACGATGGCAATGCGCATGTCTTTCCCGGGCCTGGATTCTTCGATTTCAAACATCATGACCGTCCTGGTGTTCGCTGAGCGGTTTAATGTACTCGACCACTTCGAGGCCAAAACCGGCCAGCCCGGTCAGCTTCCAGGGCGCGCTCAGCACGCGCATTTTACGAATACCCAGGTCAGCGATGATCTGCGCGCCGATGCCATAGGTCCTCAGTTCACGCGAACTCCTGTTATCACCGTTGTCACCCATCACGGGTTCCGGTTTCTCCTGGATCAGCCGCAGGATCTCGTCATCGTCCCTCTGGCCGCCAAGCACCAGGACCATGCCGCTGCCCTGGCGGTTGATCTCCGCCAGTGCGGCCCGCAAAGGCAAGCCGAAATCGGCCCGCCGGATGCTCAGCACGTCACTGAGGTGGTTCTGGACGTGCACGCGCACCATGAAAGGCTCTTCGGCATGAATTTCACCCCGCACCAGGGCGAGATGCAGTCGCCCCTCGATGGTGTCGCGGTAGGTATGCAGGCGGAAAGCGCCAAAGTCCGTGTTCACGTCGTGTGAAGAGGCGTGTTCGACGGACTTCTCGGTTTCCATGCGGTAACGGATCAGGTTGGCTATGGTGCCGATTTTCAGGCCGTGTTTGCGGGCGAACTGCAGCAGTTCCGGCCGGCGGGCCATGCTGCCGTCCTCGTTGAGAATTTCCACCAGCACGGCTGCCGGTTCCAGGCCGGCCAGCATGGCCAGGTCAACGCTGGCCTCGGTATGACCCGCGCGCGCCAGCACGCCGCCCGGGGCATACATCAGCGGGAAAACGTGACCCGGCTGCGACAGGTCTTTGGCCTTCGCATCCGGTTGCACGGCGGTGCGGATCGTATGGGCGCGGTCGTAGGCGGAAATTCCGGTGGTGATGCCTTCGGCAGCCTCGATGGAAACCGTGAAGTTGGTGCGGTAGTGCGCCTGGTTGCGATTGACCATCAGGGGAAGCTGCAATTGCTGGCAACGTTCCCGGGTCAGCGGCAGGCAAATCAGTCCGCGGCCGAAACGGGCCATGAAGTTGATGTCCTCGGGGCGAACCTTGCTCGCCGCCATGACCAGGTCGCCTTCGTTTTCCCGTTCCTCGTCGTCCATCAGCACGACCATGCGGCCTTCGCGGATATCTTCGAGCAACTCGGGAATGGTATTGAGTACGATTTCTTCGGGCATTTGTGCCACCTATTCCTCGCCGGCCGCCAATTCGGGCGCCATCAGGCGCTCGAGGTAACGTGCGATCAGGTCCACCTCGAGGTTGATTTCATCGCCGGGTTGAAGCTGGCCCAGCGTTGTGATCTCCATGGTATGCGGGATCAGGCATACAGAGAAATGACTTCCGTCTACTTCATTGACGGTCAGGCTGACGCCGTCCAGGCAAACCGAACCCTTCCGGGCCACGTATTTGGCCAGGCTGGCCGGCACTTCGAACTCGAAACGCTCGGCCCGGGCGTCTTCGTGGCGCGCGACCAGCCGGGCCATGCCGTCGACGTGGCCGGTCACGAGGTGGCCGCCCATGCGGTCATGCAGGCCCATGGCCAGTTCCAGGTTGACGTTTGCCCCTGCTTCGAGCTTGCCGAGTATGGTCAGGCTGAGCGTCTCCTGGGACACATCCGCTGTGAAACGGTGCTGTTCCGGGTCAAGCATGGTCAGGCAGGCGCCCGAAATGCTGATACTGTCGCCCGTGCTGCAGCCGGCCAGGCTGAGATCACCGGTGTCGATGACCAGGCGGCAATCACCGCCGACGTTGGTTTTGCTGACCAGGGTACCCATGGATTCTACGATTCCGGTAAACATATTCCTGCCTTGTTTCAGATTTTCTGCGGCTGCAGACGGAGCCTCAGGTCGTTGCCGACGTGGCTCGTCTCCAGCACCTTAAAGTGCGTTCTGTTGGCCATCGATTCAAGCGGCCCGAACGCAAACGGGCCGGGGCCTCCATCACCCAGCAGCAGCGGCGCGACATAAAGCAGCACCTCGTCGACCAGGCCTTGCTGCAACAGGGCGCCGCACAATACCGCGCCGGCCTCGACCTGCACTTCGTTGATCTCCCGCCGGCCCAGTTCATCCAGCAGGACGCCGAGGTCCACGCCTCCTTCTCCGGCCGGAACCTCGAGACACTGCGCGGCACTCGATTCGAGTGCCTGCGGGGGCTTGCCCAGGCCAGCCACCAGCGTGGTACCTTTCCCTGCCAGGATCCGGCTGGCCGGCGGCGTGCGCCAGCGGCTGTCGGCAATCACGCGCAGGGGTTGATTGAGTGCCCCGGCGACCCGCGCCGTCATTTCCGGGTTGTCCGCCAGGACCGTGCCGATTCCGGTCAGGATGGCCGAAGACCGGGCGCGCCAGCGCTGCACATCGCGCCGGGCGGCATCGCCGGTAATCCACTTGCTTTCTCCGTTCCTCAGCGCGGTGCGCCCGTCCAGGCTGACCGCGCTCTTGACCCGCAGCCAGGGGCGGCCGGTTCTCGTACGCTTCAGAAACCCGGCATTGAGCCGTTCTGCCTGCGGCGCCATCAGGCCGGCTTCGACCCTTATCCCCGCCCCGCGCAACCGTTGCAGCCCGCCGCCGTCGACCCGTTCATGCGGATCCTCGGTCGGCACCACGACACGTACGATTCCGGCCTCGACCAGGGCGTCCGCGCACGGCGGTGTGCGGCCATGGTGGGCGCAGGGTTCCAGGGTCACGTAGGCGGTCATGCCCCTGACGGGTTCAGCCGCATCGTTCAGTGCCGCGATCTCTGCGTGGGCGCCGCCGGCGCGTTCATGCCAGCCCTGCCCCACCACCCGGTCACCGTCGGCGATCACGCAGCCAACGCGGGGGTTGGGGTCGGTGGTGTACAGGCCTCTTTCGGCCAGCCGCAGGGCCAGCGCCATGAACTCGTGGTCTTGCGCCGAAAAACTCACTTGCCGCCCGGGGTGTCCCGTTCCTTGCCGGAATCGAGCAGTGGTATCTGCCGTTCGCTGCCTTCCACCGGCGGTTCGCGTTCCAGGCGTTCGATCACGTCGCGGAAGGCCTGCACGTCCTCGAAACGCTTGTAGACCGAGGCAAAGCGCACGTAGGCCACCTGGTCGAGCTTGGCCAACTCGCGCATGACCCACTCGCCGAGCAGGGAGCTGGGTATCTCGGAATCCTCCACCGTGCTGATTTCGAGCAGCAGGCTGCGGATCGCGCGCTCGATCTCGCGGGTTTCCACCGGCCTTTTCTCCAGCGCCCGCATCATGCCGTCACGCAACTTCTGCTCCGAGAATGCCTCGCGCCCGCCATCCGCCTTGATGATGCGCGGCGCCTTGAGTTCCGGCGCCTCGTAGGTATTGAAGCGCGAACCGCAGGATTCGCACTGGCGCCGGCGCCGGATCTGCAATCCGTCACGGGTCAGTCTCGAGTCCACCACCCGCGTATCGTCGTGACTGCAGAAAGGGCACAGCATCGCTTAGCTCGAATAGACCGGATGTTTTTTGCACAGTGCGAGGGCCTGCTCGCGAACGCGGTCCTCGGTGGCGGTGTCGCCGACGTTGTCGAGGATGTCGCAAATCAGGTTGGCCAGTTCCTGGCAGTCGGCGACGCTGAAACCGCGCGTGGTGACGGCCGGTGTACCGAGCCTGAGACCGCTGGTGACAAACGGTGAGCGCGGCTCCCCGGGCACGGTGTTCTTGTTGACCGTGATGTAGGCGCGCCCCAGGGACTCTTCGGCGTCTTTGCCGGTGAAGTCCAGCCCGATCAGGTCGACCAGCAGCAGGTGGTTGTCGGTGCCGCCGGAAACAATCTTGTAGCCCCGCTCCAGGATGATGGCGGCCATGGCGCGCGCATTGTCCAGCACATCGCGCTGGTACACCTTGAAATCGGGCGCCAGGGCCTCCCTGAAGGCCACGGCCTTGGCCGCAATCGCATGCATCAGCGGGCCGCCCTGGGTGCCGGGGAATACCACGGAGTTCAGCACCTTCGCCATTTCTTCATCGGCAATGGCGAGAATCACGCCGCCACGCGGGCCGCGCAGGGTTTTATGCGTGGTCGAAGTCACCACGTGGGCGTGCGGCAGCGGATTGGGGTACAGCCCGGCCGCAACCAGCCCCGCGACGTGCGCCATGTCGACCAGGAACCACGCACCGACGGAATCCGCGATTTCACGCATGCGCGCCCAGTCGATTTTGCGCGAATACGCGGAAAAACCGCCGACCAGCAAGCGCGGCCGGTGTTTCTCGGCCAGCCTGGCCATCTGCTCGTAGTCGATCATGCCGGTATCCGGATCGGTACCGTAGAACACCGGGTTGAAAAACTTGCCGGAAAAATTGACCTTGCTGCCGTGGGTCAGGTGCCCGCCCTCGTTCAGCTCCATGCCCATGATCGTATCGCCCGGGTTGAGCAGGGCCAGGTAGGCCGCCGCGTTGGCCTGGGAGCCGGAATGCGGCTGGACATTGGCATAGGTCGCGCCAAACAGCTCTTTCAGGCGTTCCCGGGCCAGGTCTTCAGCCCGGTCCACGTATTCGCAGCCGCCGTAATAGCGTTTGCCGGGATAACCTTCGGCGTACTTGTTGGTCAGCAAGGAGCCCTGTGCTTCCATCACGCGCGGGCTGGCGTAATTTTCCGAAGCGATCAGCTCGATGTGTTCTTCCTGCCTGACGTGCTCCGCCTGGATCGCATCTGCCAGTTCGTCATCGTATCCGCGGATGCGGTCGTTTCTGTCAAACATTCCTCTTCCTGTCTTGTTCTGCCGGGGTGGGCCATGGTCCGGATACGCGCCTTGCGCCGCTCCGGATTCTCGATCGTAGGCTAACGCAGGATTTTAGCATTATTGCGGCACTTCTAGGATAATCGCTTCTTGGCAATTCAATCACTGATACAAAAAAATCATGGCTCAATACATATACACGATGATCGGCGTCAGCAAGGTGGTGCCGCCCAACCGCACGATCATCAAGGACATCTCGCTTTCCTTTTTCCCCGGGGCCAAGATCGGCCTGCTCGGCCTGAACGGCGCAGGCAAGTCGACGGTCCTGCGGATCATGGCGGGCGAGGACCCGGATTTCGAAGGCGAGGCCCGGCCGCAGACCGGCATCCGCATCGGTTACCTGCCCCAGGAACCACAACTGGATGAGAGCAAAACCGTTCGGGAAACCGTCGAGCAGGGCGTTGGCGAGATCCGCGACCTGCTGAACCGTTTCGACGAGGTGAGCATGCGGTTTGCCGAACCGATGGACGACGATGCGATGAATGACCTGCTGGCCGAACAGGCGGAACTGCAGGAAGCGATCGAAAACGCCAACGGCTGGGAACTGGAACGCACGCTGGAAGTCGCAGCCGACGCACTGCGCCTGCCGGATTGGGACGAGCCGGTCAAACACCTGTCCGGCGGTGAACGCCGCCGCGTGGCCATCTGCCGCTTGCTGCTCTCCGGCCCGGACATGCTGTTGCTGGACGAGCCGACCAACCACCTCGACGCGGAATCGGTTGGCTGGCTGGAGCGTTTCCTGACCGAATTCCCGGGCACCGTCGTGGCGATCACGCATGACCGCTACTTCCTGGACAACGCCGCCGAATGGATCCTCGAACTGGACCGCGGTTACGGCATTCCCTGGAAAGGCAATTATTCCTCCTGGCTGGAGCAGAAAGAGGCCCGCCTGGCCCAGGAAGAGAGCCGTGAGCGGGCGCACCAGCGCTCGATCCAGGCGGAACTGGAATGGGTGCGCTCCAATCCCAAGGGCCGGCGCGCCAAGAGCAAAGCCCGTCTGCAGCGTTTCGAGGAACTGAACTCGCAGGAACGCCAGCAGCGCAATGAAACCCACGAAATCTACATCCCGCCGGGCCAACGGCTCGGTAACCAGGTCATCGAGGTGGATAATATTTCCAAGGGCTTTGGTGATCGCCTGCTGATCGACGACCTCAGCTTCAGCGTCCCGCCCGGCGCCATCGTCGGCGTGATCGGCGGCAACGGTGCCGGCAAATCGACGCTGTTCCGCATGCTGACAGGCGCAGAACAGCCCGACAGCGGCGAAATCCGTATCGGGCCGACCGTGGACATGGCCTACGTGGACCAGAGCCGCGACAGCCTCGATGGCGAGCGCAGCGTGTGGGAAGAAATCGCAGACGGACAGGAAATCATCCAGGTCGGGAACTACAAGACCCAGTCCCGCGCCTACGTGGGCCGCTTCAACTTCCGCGGCTCCGACCAGCAGAAACGCGTCAAGGACCTGTCCGGTGGCGAACGCAACCGCGTGCACCTGGCCAAGCTGCTCAAATCCGGCGGCAACGTGCTGCTGCTCGATGAGCCGACCAATGACCTCGATGTCGAAACCCTGCGCGCGCTCGAAGAAGCCTTG
>JAZBOH010000142.1:0-51935 GCA_036351055.1 Lysobacterales bacterium | reverse complement strand
CCGGGCTAGTGACTTTCTTTTTGGGATTTCCTGAAGTTTCGTGTCGCCAGGCTGCTGCCCAGCCAGTACCCTGCATACGCCGTGACAAACCAGACCCAGATGTAGTTGCTCTGGATGTCGGTGAGCCAGTAGACCGGCCAGGTAATCGCGATGATGGAGTTTTTTACCGCCTCGATGATCAGGCCGATCAACATGCCGACCGAGATGCTGTCGATAAACGCGCCAATACCATCAAACCCGGCGATGAAATCAAGGATCTCGCCGACCTCGACAACGATATAGGTGAGCATGGCCACCACGCCGTAAAAACCGCCGCCCATGGACAGCCACTTGCGGTGCAGCGGATCGCCTTCCCGCGGAGACTCCTTGTCCTTGACCAGGCGCTTTACCTCTTTTTCCAGTTCCTTGACACTCTCGGTAGCACCCAGGTAACCGTTGCGCTGCGCCCACCACACCAGCAGGTAGGCGGCCACCCCGACCGGCAGGCCCGCTTTGAACAGTGCGATAAATATTTCCTGGATCATGGTCTGGGGATTCTGCCTCTTTGCCAACCGCGTGTCGACCGCTGCTCCTTGCATTCAAGGTGCAATATCCCCACTTTCCTCCCAAGCAACATTTTTCGTGGGAGCGGCTTTAGCCGCGATGTTCCTTTGTCAGGAAATTGAATCGCGGCTAAAGCCGCTCCCACAATAGGGTCAAACCAAGGAGCCAATCGTGGAACACTATCGCGGCACCACCATCTGCTCGGTACGGCGTGGAAATACGGTCGTCATGGGCGGGGACGGCCAAGTCACGCTGGGCAATACCATCATGAAGGCCAATGCACGCAAGGTGCGCAGGCTGTACAAGGACCGCGTGCTGGCGGGATTCGCCGGCGCCACTGCCGATGCCTTCACGCTTTTTGAGCGCTTCGAGGGCAAGCTGGAAAAACATTCCGGCCACCTGGTGCGGGCTGCTGTCGAGATGGCCAAGGACTGGCGCACCGACCGCGCCCTGCGCCGCCTGGAGGCCCTCCTGGCCATCGCCGATGCCGAAAACTCCCTGCTGATTTCGGGCACGGGTGACGTGATCCAGCCCGAGAACGGGCTGATTGCGATCGGTTCGGGCGGCCCATTCGCCCAAGCGTCAGCCATGGCCCTGATCAGGAATACCGACCTCGATGCCGAAACCATCACACGGCAGGCGCTGGGCATCGCGGCAGATATCTGCATTTACACCAATTCGAATCTCACGATTGAGACCCTGGAGATACCTTGACCATGTCACAGATGACACCCCGTGAAATCGTCCAGGAACTGGATAAGCACATCATCGGACAATCCGACGCCAAGCGTGCCGTCGCCATTGCACTGCGCAACCGTTGGCGGCGGATGCAGGTCGAAGAAGGCTTGCGCGCCGAGATTACACCCAAGAATATCCTGATGATCGGTCCTACCGGTGTCGGCAAGACGGAAATCGCCCGCCGCCTGGCGCACCTCGCCAACGCCCCCTTCATCAAGATCGAAGCCACCAAGTTCACCGAGGTGGGCTACGTGGGCAAAGACGTCGAGTCCATCATCCGCGACCTGGTCGATACCTCGGTCAAGATGACCCGCGAGCAGGCCATGGCAAAAGTTCAGTCACTGGCCGAGGACGCCGCCTTTGACCGCGTGGTCGACTTCCTGCTGCCACGCCCGCAGCAGGCGCAGGGTATTGGATTCGCCAACGAACCCGCGCCGGAAGACGACAGCGACAGCCGCACGCGCCAGAAAATACGCTACAAGGTGGTGCACGGCGAGATGGACGACAAGGAGATTGAGTTTGACGTCTCGTCCCAGGCTGGCATCGAGATCATGACCCCGCCCGGCATGGAAGAAATGGCCAGCCAGTTGCAGGGCATGTTCCAGAACATGGGCGGCGCCAAAAAGCAGAAGCGCAAGATGAAAATCCGCGATGCGTTGCCGGTCCTGGTCGAGGAAGAAGCCGCCAAGCTGGTTAACGAAGATGAAATCAAGGCCCTGGCGCTGGAGAACGCCGAACAGAACGGTATCGTGTTTATCGATGAACTGGACAAGGTAGCCAAGCGTTCCGATTACGGCGACGCCGGAGTTTCCCGCGAGGGTGTGCAACGTGACCTGCTTCCCCTGGTCGAGGGCTGCACGGTTTCCACGCGTTACGGAATGGTCAAAACCGACCACGTGCTGTTCATCGCCTCGGGCGCTTTCCACCTCTCCAAGCCGTCCGACCTGATCCCCGAACTGCAAGGCCGCCTGCCCATCCGTGTCGAATTACGCGCACTGGAAGTTGATGATTTCAAGAGGATATTGACTGAACCTCAGGCCTCCCTGACGCAGCAGTACACGGCCCTGATGGCAACCGAGGGCGTCACCCTGAGCTTCACCGCGGAGGGGGTGCAGCGCATTGCGGAGATTTCCTGGCAGGTCAACGAATCGACCGAGAACATCGGCGCACGCCGCCTGTACACCGTGCTGGAAAGGCTGCTGGATACGGTTTCCTACGAGGCGCCCGACCGCTCTGGAGACTCTTTCGAAGTGGATGCAGGCTACGTCGACGAACACCTGGACGAACTGGCGGGCAACGAGGATCTGAGCCGGTATATCCTCTAGCTCTTCGTGGGAGCGGCTTTAGCCGCGATCATGTGATTGCATGGTCCATCGCGGCTAAAGCCGCTCCTGCATCTTGTCGGCCTGGAGTCCCCAGGCCAGGATATCCTTATCCGAGTGGATAACTTCGGTCTTCAAATCCTGGAAACCGGCCGCTTCAAACATCGCTTGCAGGGCCTCGATCCCCTCCGCATCAAACGCCACCGACACCATCTGTTGGAATCGTTCATGGGAAGCCCTTTGCTCGGCTTCCAGCCAGGCAATGAAATCACGCCTCTGCTGGCTGCTCGCACCCATCATCTTGAAGAACTTCAGTGCCTGGGTCATGACTTCGAACATCGTGGCGTTCATCGTCTCTAAATTGGTGTCGGAAAGATATTTTTGGGCCAGTGAATTGATTGTTTTTCGGCCTTTTTCCGCTTTGTAACTGCTTTTCAACCCGGAAAGGTTTACGATCCGGTCGCGCTCGGTGCTGATCATGGTCAACGATTCGATGACCTTGCGCAGGTCATCGCTGCTGAACTCGGAAATGGCCCGGCGCGACATGCCAGTAATAAGGGAATTGTCATGATGCACCAGGGAGCAGAACCGTCCCCCCGGTTTCAGCACGCGCGCTGCCTCGGGCACGCTGCGCTCCATATCTGAATACTCGATGCCGAATACCGATGCGACCAGGTCGGCTGAAGCATCCGGTTGCGGAACTTTTTCAGCCGGCGTCGCGGAATGCAGAACCAGTTCGATGCCACTTTCCGCAAGCCCCTGCTGGGCAACCGGGCTCGGGCTGACTTCTGCAATATCGACACCGATGTATTTACCCTTGACCCCGGAAGCAATCATCGCCGGCAGAAGCGAGCAGTTTCCGCATCCAAGTTCCATCACGGTTGCGTTTTCCGGCAAGCCGTCCAGCTTCGATTGCCACCAGTCAGCGACCGCGCCAACGTAGCCTTGCTTGAAGTAGTCGCCAAAGGTGGTGCTGTGGCCCTGGCGCCAGAATAGAGACCATGGGTTCATGGTGATTCCCTGAAAAAAACCGGGGTCAGAGTAGCTGAGCTGCTCTGACCCCACAAGCAAAAAAAAGCCTGCGCGGCGAACCGCGCAGGCTTCTGGTCTTAGCCGTTCGCTAATTACATATCAACACGATAGCGGACGAAGAACACACGGCCAGTCTGGTCATACATGTACTCATCTACCGGTGCACCAACGGTATCGTCGAGGATCGGGTCCTCATCGAATACGTTGTTGGCGCCAACAGTGAAGGTACCGTATTTGCCGAAGCTGTAACCGACCTGGGCATTGAAGATATTCCAGGCGTCCCACTTCTCGTCAGAGATGCGGCTCTTCGAATCGCCGATGTAGTCCCAGTTCACGCTGGCGAAGAAATCACCCAGCCCCCATGAGAACAGCGCGTTGGCTCTCCAGTCCGGCAGGCCGAGCGTGCCGGCTGCGTTGTAGAGGTCGCCCGTGCCGTAGCTCTCTTCTGCATCGTAGTTGATGTAGTAGGAGGCGTTGAGCTGCACACCCCAGTCACCCCAGCCGGAATCGATGCCGCCACTCAGGGCAAAATCGAGAGTTTCAAAGCTGAAAGTGGTGGTGCCGTTCTGGAAACCGGCCTCGATGCGATCAACACGGCCTGAAGCCGAACGCGTGACCTGGGGGTTATTGCCGTTCGTGAAGTAGTCGACGTCCAGTTGGTCCTGGGCCGACGTGTACAGGATCGGATCGGTGATTTCCAGGTTGAACCAGTTAAGGCTGGTCATCCAGCGCTCTGCGAACTGCCATTCAACACCCAGAGAGAAGGTCTCTGAATCCTCGGCATCGAGGTTCGGGTTGGAACCGATAAAGGTATCGAACTGGCGTTCCGGACATTCATTCTCGGGGATACCGCTCAGCTGGCAGCCATAGTAGTCGGTTGCAAACTCAGCAGAGAACGAGGTCGCGCCGTACAGGTCGGACAGGTCCGGTGCGCGGAAACCCGTACCCCAGGATGCCTTGAACTTCAGGGCGTCATAACTGGGGATGGTGAAGATACCGCCGAGTCGCCATGTGGTGGCCGAACCGAAGTCAGAATAATCGTCGTAGCGCAGCGCCGCGTCGATTTCCATCCAGTCGACAACCGGGAAGATGGCTTCAGCAGAAACCGCCGTCACGTCACGGTAGCCTTCAGCAGAGTTACCCGCTGAACCACCAACCAGGCCGGCCTCGGACTGGCCGTCCACGAGGGCTGCATAATCAACCTTGAAGTACTCGGCCGCCACGTACATGGACGAGGTGCCGCCACCCAGTTCGAACAGGTCGAACTGCATACCACCGAAGACTTTCTGCAGTTTCTGGCGATCGTCATTAAGCGTGGTGTGCTTGATATTCGCGACGAACTGATCGAAGTCATCAACACCCGTGTTGATGTTGTAGTCAAGGCCTGCATAGTTCAGGTAGTAGTTACCCACCGAGGAAGACGTGTAGTAGGAATAGGTGTAATACAGATCCCAGGTCACGTTGCCGCTGAACATGTCGCCCCGTGCGCCGATGTTGATATCGGTCAGGGTGTCGTTAACTACGTTGTCACGCGTACCGATGTCGGTCCAACGGAAATAACCGAAGGTGGCGCCGATGTCGTTGCGCGGATCACCAGGAATGGTCGGGCCGGTTGCCGCGGGCGGCGCGTAACGGCCAAAGGACTCGTTCTGGGAGAACAGCACGTCGGCATACAGGTCGATGTGATCGGTCAGTTCGTATTCAGCGTTTACATAGCTGTTCAAACGATCAATACCGGCACGGTTGGCAGAAACACCTGCGTAGGCAAAACCGCAGTAGAAACCGGTTTCCGGACCAAATACGGCGTCGGCACGCATCTCGCCGACGTAACCGAGGTCATTTACCGTACAGTTTGCGCCCGGCTGTACTTCCCACGTGGTCCGGTCGTTTGGATCGTAGGGGCCGGTCACGGGGTTCGGATTGAGCAACGTGTAACCATAGAAAGAAACACCAACGGTTTCAGAATAACCGACGATGTCGCCGTCGCCATCCAGGTCAGCCCAGGACGGTGCCGTGTAGTGACGGTCGCGGTCGAAGATCGGTTCACGCCTGTCGTATTCCAGCGAGAAGGTAATGTTGCCACGGTCGCCGGAAGTACCAACGATGACGGAAGCACTCTTTTCCGTGCCGTCATCACGGTCGCGGTCGCCGTAGCGTGCCTGGACCGTCATGCCGTTGAAGTTCTTTTTCAGGATGATGTTCACAACGCCGGCAATAGCGTCTGAACCGTAAACGGCCGATGCACCGTCAGCGATGACTTCGATACGGTCAACTGCTGAGAACGGGATCATGTTGAGGTTGACGGTGCCGCCGCCACCCAGTGACGGGGAACCAACCACGCGACGACCGTTCAACAGGATCATCGTACGGGCAGCACCGACACCACGAAGGTCGAGGGTTGCGTTTGACTGAGCACTGCTGCCTGAAGACTCACGGAAGGAACCGAAAGAGTTCATGGTTGATGAGCGCAGTGCGTCTGAAACTGAGATATCACCGGCAAGCTGCATATCTTCAGCGGTGAAAGTGATGATTTCCTGAGACTGGGTATCCATGGTGCGCTTGATGCGCGAACCGGTTACAACAACCTCTTCCACCAACAGTTCTTCGTCAGCGTCCTGGTCCTGTGCAAAAACAGGGTTCGCAATCATGCTTCCCAGGGATGCTACGCCCAGCGCTGTCGCTGTGGCGAGCCACAGTGGCTTACGTTTGAACATTAGTATTTCCTCCAAATTTTAGTATGTGCGGTCCTTTTGCAAACTTTTTCTCTCGTATCCACTCCTACCATGTAGCTGGAAAAACGAGAAAAATTAATGACTTACTTGGCTGAATTTGCAAAAATTTAACTTAGACCAAATGCCAATATAACATTTGAGGCTATCGAAACCAAAGTTTTTTGGGAAAAATTGATACACGGTAAGAAAGCCACCGCCAGAATAAATCCGGCAACGGGCATCTATTCGGAAAACGCTCAGTTCTTATCGAGGCTCTGCAGCAAATCGAGCTTGTGGCTGTACCGCTCTTTTTCGCTGTTCAACTGGGCCACGTCTTCCGCTTTTTGCATCCACTCGAGCGCCTCTTCACGGTCACCATCCATCAGGTAACTGAGACTCAGGAGGTAGTAAAATTCGTTTTCGTTCTTGCGCCTGCGAATGGCGTACTTGAGGTCGCCGATTGCCGCTTCGTAGTCTCCTTCTTCAAAAGCGAGCTCCGCCATCTGGTAGCGGTAGTAGGGGTTTTTCATGCGGTGCGAATGCACCTTGTCGAAATATCCCCTGGCCAGCTCGGTCTCACCCTGCTCTTCATACAGGTTGGCCAGGTTACTCATGGCCACGAGGCTGTTGTCATCCTGGCGCGGGGGCAGCCATCCTGCGTCCCGCGTCAGCCTGCTGACATCCAGCTGGGGCGTGGCATCGTGGCGAAGCGCCTCGAGGAAGGAAACTTCCGCAAAATCCGCCTGCCCCTCCCTGCGGTGCAGTATGCCCATGTTGATCCACGCAGGGGCATAGCTGGCATCGTGCAAAAGGCTGTGCCGAAACTGTGCATAAGCCAGGCCGGTTTCACCGTTCAACATCTGCTCAGCGCCAATGTTATTGAAATAGTGCGCCCGCGCACGGTCGTCAGAAATGATGCGCGAATCGAGTTCGTGATCGAAATCGTAGATATTGAAATCCACTTCGCGGGTGCGTCCCTGCTTCAGGTCGATAAAAACATTGATGTGCTGGCTGTAGAGGAAAGAACCTCTGCTCATGGACCAGTTGGGTGGAACATCGACCTCCTGGAAGCGGGCGTCCAGTCCCAGTTCGCGGGCCATGGCGATGAACATATTGGTAAACGCCATGCAGTTCCCGCGCCGTCTGTTGAAGGTCTCAGTCGCGGTGCCGGTCAAATCGTCGTACACCAGCGAAAACTCTCCCGAGCGCATGATGGCCCAGGCCAGTTGCTTCAGCTGCTCGTTTTGGCCGTCGTTGGAATCTACCTTCTCATCAAGGAAGGCTGCCATTTCGGGACTGACGTCGAGCATGTCGAAAGAGGACAGGTCCGTTTCCGAACCCGCCAGGGAAGCGAGGGGGCTCGTTTCCAGGACGCTTCTGGCACTTAACGTATTTCCTGCCAGTGCACCATGGTTCACACCCTGCACGGCGCAGGAGGTCGTGAAGATCAGAACCGCGGCGAAAATGATCTGTCGATACATGGTTACCATGAATTACTCGCATCGGGCCTTCTACCATTATTGTACTAGACACGGGAAATGACACAGGGGTTACGACGAATTCACAGCGGGTTGCGATAAAGTGCGGATAGAATGCATCCATGGGCCTCTACAGCAAATACGTTCTACCAAAGGTCGTGCACTACGCCTGCGGCCAGAAACCGGCGATGAAACAGCGCGGGAAAATTATTCCGCTGGCAAAGGGAAAGGTTCTGGAGATCGGCGTGGGTTCGGGTCTCAACATCCCTTATTACGATAGCCGACGGGTCGATCACTTGTGGGCCCTCGACCCCTCGCGCGAGATGTGGGCCATCGCGCAAAAGAACGCCAGTGAAAAGCACCTGGACGCCGAGTTCATCGAGGCCGGCGCCGAGTCCATCCCGCTGGACGATAATTCGGCGGATTCCGTCGTGATCACCTACACCCTGTGCACCGTCCCGGACGCCCGCCAGGGCCTGGCGGAGGTCAAGCGGGTGCTCAAACCGGGCGGCCGGCTGATCTTCTGTGAACACGGCGAGGCGCCAGACGCCGGCGTGCGCCGCTGGCAGCAGGGCATGGGGCCGGCATGGAAATTTCTGGGCGGCGGCTGCCACCTGGACCGCCCGATACCGCGCCTGTTGGAATCCTCGGGTTTCCGCTCCGATGACATGCAAACCATGTACATCCCCGGCTGGAAACCGGCCTGCTTCAATTACTGGGGAACCGCGAAGGCTTTCTGATCAAACCGGCGGCCCGGTTTTTTCGAGCTCTTCCAGCAACGGCGCCAGCCTGTCGCCATACCGTTTCCACAATCCGATTGAAGAGGTATACAGCGGCCGGCGCACCTGCACCGCACTGGCGGTGGTCACGGTCGCGGGGCTCCTGTCGAACGCCAGGCACTCTTCTTCCCATGCCAGGCCGCAGGCGTCCAGCAGCTTGCGGATCTCCGTTTCGGGGTTGCGGGTCAGTTCCTCGTACGAGACGTCGTGGATGATACCCGGAAAAACCGTGCCCCAATGCGCCATCAGGCCGTGGTAAAGGCGGTAGAACTGGCCGATGGTCTTCAGGTCGTAGGCAAAGCGGTAATTGGCGGTCGTGAAATTCTGTTTGTAGAGCGACAGGCAGGTGTCCCGGGCATCGCGCCGGCAATGGATGATGGTGGCATTGGGCAGGGCAAGCCTGATCAGCCCCACCATCAACAGGTTGAACGGTAACTTGTCCGTGACCCGGGCAGCCCGGCTGTTCAGCGCATTGATCCTGTCCAGGTACTCCTGGCCCAATCGTTCAAAAGCACGGGACGGGCAGGCCGGCAGCGGGCGGTACTGGTAATGGTCCCGAGGATCGAGGAAGGAACGCGCCGCCAGCGAATAGAAATCATCGATTTCCCCTGCCCCATGCACGTAGCGATGCGTGGCAAGAATCTTTTCGACCAGCGACGTGCCCGAGCGCGGCATGCCGACAATAAACACAGGCCGGTTGGATTGTTCTGCACTGCAGCTTACGGCGGCGACCGCATCCGCGGAGAAGGTCTCTATTATGTTCTTGAACAGTTCGCGGTCGCTGGAAATTTCGTAATTGAACGCCTTGTGTCGCAGCCGGTTGCCCGCCTCCAGGAAATCAAATGCGCCGGCATACTCAGCGCAATCCTCCAGGGCCTTGGCCAGTGCAAAGGCCAGCTGGATTCGATTCTCATCTGGCAAGCTGCTGTCCCGGTAGAGCCGCTGCATGGCAACGATATGCGGGTCGTCGAGGTTTTCGTAGCGATGAATGCCGGCAAAAGTGAAATGTGCCTGCGTATATCCCGGCTGTTGGGCGATGACGCGCCGGTAACAGGCCGCCGCCTGTTCCAGTTCTCCGCGGGACTTCAGCAGGTTACCCAGCAGGTACCTGGCCTGGAAAAAACCGGGGTCCAGTTTGAGCGCCCTCTTCCACAGGGCCGCAGCTTCAGCGTGGCGGCCGCCTTGTGCACTGAGCTGGGCCATCTGGTGGTACAGCTGCGGGATTTTGACCTTTTCCCGTATCAAGGCACGGTACCCGGCCTCAGCCGCAGCGATGTCACCCCTGGCATGCGCCCGGGACGCCTGCTGGAAGCGCAGCAATTCCTGTCTGCTGACAGGTTTTCCGGACCGGGCTGCATTCGAAATCATCGATATCCCACTGATTTAGCCCATTTTTTCTATTTTCTTCAAACACGCAAAATGTTGCAAGAAAAGATGGATTCTGAACTGATTTAATGTAAATATAACACTTGCTCTACACATCAGCTCTGGATCGGCTTAACCAGCCGAGGGTTTTTGTCGTTTCAAATTCAGAAAAACGGCATTGGCACATTCAGAAACTGAGAACAGGAGCAACACTTATGTATCAGAAAAAGCGAATTAGTCTCGCCGTATCTGCAGCACTCGGTCTTTCCACCCTGATCATGATCCCCGGGCAAGTCTTGGCCCAGGATGAACAGGCCGTGGAAGAAGACCTCGCCATCGAAGAAGTCATCGTTACCGGTTCACGCCTGAAGCACATCGACGGATTTGGCCAGACAAGCCCTGTCACCGTGGTGGGCATGGATGAAATCAGCAAAACGGGCCTGACCCGCATGGAAGATGTGCTGAACACCTTGCCCCAGGTAGAGACCTCGTTCTTTGGCAACTCGATGATTTCCAACGGTGCTTCCGGTACCGCGTCGCTGAACCTTCGCGGCCTGGGTGAAAACCGGACCCTGGTGCTGGTGAACGGGCGGCGCATGCAACCCGGCGGTGTCTACACCGAAGCGCCGGACATCAACCAGATACCGGCCGCAATGGTTGAGCGCGTTGAAGTGCTGACCGGCGGTGCATCCGCAACCTACGGCGCGGACGCCGTGGCCGGCGTGGTCAACTTCATCATGCGCCGCGTCGATGGCGTTGAAATCAGCGCCGGCTGGAGTGGCTACCAGCACGACAACGACAACGGCTATATCCAGGCCCTGATGGATGAGCGCAATTTTGACTACCCGACGGGCAGCACCGGCATCGACGGCGAGGCCTACAATATCGACCTCATCATCGGCGGCGACTTCATGGACGGCCGCGGCAACGCGACGCTGTACGCCAGTTGGCGCAAGAACAACGAGCTGCGTTCCGGCGAACGAGACTATTCGAGCTGCGCACTGAACGACGCCGGTGACGGCTGCGGCGGCTCCGGCAACACACCGGTCCCGAATTTCTTTATCGCACCGCTCACCGATTTTGGTGAAGGCCCCTACGGCTACGACTACGACCAGGAAGTGTTCGTCAACCTCACGTCCAACAGCACGCTGGTCGACGACGACGGCACTAACCGCTACAACTACGCGCCGATCAACCACTTCATGCGGCCCGACGAGCGCTGGTCTGCCGGTGGCTTCGTCGATTTCGAGATCAACCCGCACGCCGTCGCCTACATGGAGTTGGGGCTTGCCCATAACTCCACGCGGGCACAGATCGCCGAGTCAGGAACCTTCTTCGACGAGGTCTACCCGCTGCCGCTGGACAACAGCGTTTTCCCCGAAGCCTTCCGCGGTTCCCTGATGGAATACTTCCCGGGTGAAGACGAGTTCGGCATCTACATCGGCAAGCGCAACGTCGAGGGCGGTCCGCGTTCAGACGTGCTGACCCATGACGCTTTCCGCGTCGTTGGCGGTCTCAAGGGTGCGATCAACGACAATTGGGACTACGACATTTCTTACCTGAACGCCCAGACCTCGTCCAACTCGACCTACATCAACGACTTCCTCGCCCCCAGCATCTTCACCGCTGTCAACGGCGACCTGTGTGCTGAAACGACCGGCTGTATCCCGTACGAAGTATTCACCTACCAGGGTGTGACGCCGGAACAGGCTGCCACCCTCGGCGGCACGGCGGTCCAGACCAACAATACCCATACCAAGATCTTCAGCGCTTACGCCACCGGTAATACCGGGTTTGGCCTGCCGGCGGGTGAAATCGTGGTGGCCGCGGGTTACAACTGGATGGACCTGTTCTACGAGAACATTTCCGACACGCTCTACGAACAGGGCCTGCTGCTGGGACAGGGCGGACCACAGCCCAGCATTTCGGGTGGTTACAAGGTTGACGAGTTCTTTGCCGAGGCCAATATCCCGCTGCTGGCTGACCTGCCTGCGGCACAGAACCTGACCCTCGACCTCGCCTACCGCTGGTCCGATTACACGACCACCGGTTCCGCCAGCACGTACCGGGCGGGCTTCGACTGGCAGCCGATCGATATGCTGCGTATCCGCACGGGTTATAACCGCGCGGTCCGCGCTCCCAGCATCAACGAACTGTTCGTTCCCCAGAACATCGGTTTGTGGACGGGCGACGACCCCTGCGCCGGCGACACGCCGGACTACACGGCGGCCCAGTGCGCCAATACGGGCGTGACGGCTTCACAGTACGGCAATATAACGGTCAGCCCGGCCGGCCAGTACAACGCGATGTTTGGCGGCAACCAGGACCTCGACCCCGAAACGGCCGACACCATCACGCTGGGTGTCGTTATCACGCCCATGGACACGATGAACATTTCCATCGACTACTGGGATATCGACATCGACGACGTGATCGACAACATCGACCCGGCGCTGGCGCTCGACCAGTGCGCCCTGCAGGGCAACCTGTGCGACACCATCAACCGTTCGGGCAACGGCAGCCTCTGGCAAGGCAAGAACGGCTGGGTGTGGGCCACGCAACTCAACCTGGGTAACCAGCATTGGGAAGGCGTCGACCTGGCCTGGAACTGGAACCTGGGTGACCACTGGCGGTTCAACGCGATTGGCACCTACATGCTGTCCAAGGAAACCACGCCGATTCCGGGCGACAATACGTCCACCTTTGATTGCGTCGGTGAAATCAGCGACATCTGCTATCCGTCACCGGAATGGCGCCATGTTGCTTCGGCCACCTACGACAGCAACAGCTTCTGGGCCGTCACCGGCAAATGGCGTTACTACGACGGTGTCAAGTACTACGGCACGGATGACCTGATCGCCAACCGTAACCTGAACAGCGCACAGCAGTACTTCGATGCCAGCGCCGTGTTCCGGTTCATGGAAACGCATGACGTGATCATCGGCGTCAACAACATCATGGACGAAGAGCCGCCCATGGTCGGCAACACGCTGTCCGGTTGGGGTAATGCCAACCAGATCGCGGGTTTCTACGACTCCCTGGGACGCTATTTCTTTGGCAACGTGACCTTCCGCTGGTAAGGGAAGCCTTGGTCCCTGAGCAAGACCGGGAGCGGGCCGCATGGCCCGCTCTCACTTGCTAGAATGACCCCTGGTCCGGGGAAACGGTAAATCCGCCATGTCGGCTCCATTGAAAGACGCATTGCAAGCCGCCCGCCGGCGCCTGGAGGAACATCCCGGTTCGCCTGACGCGATGTTCAACCTGGCTTACTACCTGGGTAAGGACGGACAGTTCCAGGCAGCCATCGAGGCTTACCGCAAGGCATTGAAAATGGGGGTGAGCGCGCCGGAAGAAGCGCAGCTGAACATCGCCAATATTTACATGGACCACCTGCACGACCACGACAAGGCCATCCGGCATTTTCACCAGGCCCGCAGCCTGAACCCGCGCTATGCGCCGGTCTACCACAACCTGGGGAACCTGGCGGAACAGCTGGGCGACCGCGTGAAGGCCGCCCGCTACTTCGAAAAGTGCCTGCAGTTGCAACCCGACAACGAACGGGCCCTGGCGCGCCTGGCAGATACCCACCGTTTCAAACAGGGAAACGACCCGCTGCTCAACCGCCTCAAGGTAGCTGCGCTGACCAGCGCCAGCAGCGACCTGCAGTTTTCCCTCGGCCGTGCCTACGATCAACTGGGCGACCACGGCCTGGCCTGGCAACATTATTCCTACGCCAACGCACTGGACGCCAGGAGATTTCCGGCTTACCAGCCCGAGAAAACCGCATCGCTGTTTGACCGGATCGCCCGTGCCTGCGATACCGACTGGGTCGATCGCTTTGACGGCGAGTCGTCGTCTTCCGTCTTTATCTGCGGGATGTTCCGAACCGGCTCCACTTTGCTGGAACAGATTCTCGCTGCCCACCCTTCCTTCACGGCCGGCGGTGAAAGCGAGTTTTTCCCCCGCCTGCTGGCCGGGCAGTTGCGTGGCTACCCGGAATCGCTGGCAACAGTGACGACCGAAAACGCCGCAACGTGGCGCAGTGAACACGAGGCCCTTGCCAGGAGAATAACCGGCGGCCATGCGCGGTTGACCGACAAGCGCCCGGACAATTTCCTGTATGCCGGTTTGATCAAGGCCGTTTTACCCTCGGCGAAATTCATCGTGACCGAGCGTGACTGGCGCGACGTCGCCGTTTCGATATTTGGAACACGGCTGGGACCGCGGCAGAACTACGCCACTCGCCTGGAACACATCCACCACTACATCCAATTGCAACGCCGCCTGGTCGACCACTGGGAGGCTGTCCTGGGCGAGGACCTGGTCCGCGTCAGCTACGAGGAACTGGTCAGGCAGCCGCAGGAAACGGTTGCCCGGTTACTGCACTGGCTGGGCGAGGAATGGGACGAACGCTGCCTGCGCTTCCACCAGCAGGAAGGGGCAGTGAGGACCGCCAGCGTGTGGCAGGTTCGCGAACCCCTGCATGCCCGGTCGATCCAGCGCTGGCGAAACTACCGGGAACCGCTGGCAAAAGCATTTGGGGAACAGGGTTAGTCCGGAACCGGTCCCAGCGCTTTCAACAAATCCAGCTTGTGATGGTACTTCTGCCGGTCTTTGCCCTGGCGGGCAAGCTCCTCCGCCCTCTGCATTGATTGCCGAGAAGCCTCCCGGTCTCCGTCCATCAGGTAGCTGAGACTGAGCAGGTAATGGAAGCGGTCTTCTTCCCCGCGCTTGCGGGTGGCGTACTTGAGGTTTGAAATCGCCGCCTTGTAGTCACCCTCCATAAACGCCAGGTTGGCCAGCTCGTAGCGGTAGTAGGGGTTCTTCATTCGGTGCGCCCGCACCTTGACAGCGTAGTTTTCCGCCAGGTCAGGCCGGCCCTGCTCTTCATAGAGGCTGGCCAGGTTGCTCATCGCCAGCAGGTTGGCCTTTTCCAGTTCCAGGGCTTCCTGGTAGGCGGCCTCGGCATACGCCGGGTAGCCCTCGCGGCGGTGGAGAATACCCAGGTTGACCCAGGCGGACGCAAAAGTCGGGTCTTCGGCCAGCGCTTTTTGCAGATTGGCCAGCGCGGGCGCCGATTCGCCGGCCAGCATCTGCTCTGCTCCGATATTGTTGAAGTAGTGAGCAAGCGCACGCCGGTCGCTGATGATCCGGCTTTCGTTGTAGGCGTTAAATTCATAGGTATTGAAATCAACGACGCGGGACAGGGCGTTACGGATATCCACGACGGCGTTGACATGCTGGCTGAGCAGAAAGAACTCACCCGACATCGACCAATCCGGCGGAATTTCGACTTCCTGGTAGTGGGCTTGCAGCCCCAGGTCACGGGCCATCGCGATAAACATGCTGGTGAATGACAGGCAGTTGCCGCGGCCTATTTCAAACGTCGATGCCGCGCTGCGCGTGGAGTCGTCGTAAGCGATGCTGAAACGGTCTCCCTTGACCACCGCGAGCACCAACTGCGCCAGCCTTTCGTTCTCGCTTCCGTTGCGGTCCACGTTCTCATCCAGGAAAGCAGCCATTGCCGGGCTGAGTTCCAGGATGGCCACGGAATCGATCTCGGCGAAACCCGGTTCCGCCAGCGGGCTGTGGCGGAGAACGTCGTCCGCTGTTAGCGCTTGCGCACCCGGGGAAAGGCCGCCGGACGCCGCCGCGCAGGCCGAAAGAGCCAACACCAGCAGTAGCGGCAGCGTCCCTTTCAAGAGCCGGGCCTATTGTTCCTGCCGGAGCTCGGGATTAGCCGGCTCCGGCGCCTGGCCCAGTTCCTCCACCGTGACCGTGCCGCCTTTTTCGATGTAGGCGGCTTCCTCTTTCATTTTTATTTCCGTCAGGTGGGCAAGCAATTCCGGGCTGAAGCGGCTCGGCCCGGGCGCCTTGCCGATCACCATGCCGGACGGATCGGAGAAGTTGGTCGAGATGACCTGGTAATCCACCATGGTGCTGGCCTGCACCGCGTCGAGCATGGCAGCCTTGTTGGTGGCGAAACTCCCGCCGACGTCACGGTAACTTCCGTACAGGTCGGTCACCGACCAATCGCTGATATCCGGTTTGATTTTGCCGGCTGTTTTCAGGGCTTCACGCTCGTAGCCGGTGACGAAGGCCATCAGGTGCTCGCTGAGATCGGCCTGGAAGTCAGGGAAGCAGGCAGCGTTACGTTCATACAGGTTAGAAACGTGGAATACGCTGGTGCGCCCGGCTTCGCTGCCCCGGTTGGAGTTGACGAACTCGGCGGCGTTGTCCGCCAGGTTGCGGTACACGTTTTCGCCGGTGTAGGCGCGCTTGCGGATATTCGGACCACCGATGACGCCCTGGTAGAGGCCGTACATGATCAGTGGATCCCTGTCGTAGTTCTGTCCGAGTATCGTGTGCTGGATGTCGTCCAGGCTCAGTTCGATACCCGCTACGGTCAGAATCTTCTTTGCCAGGATGGACTTCTTCCCGGTCAGAAATTTCTTCAGTGAACGTTCCGGGTAGATGGCGACAATCTCATCCAGCAAGGTGACGTTGTACAGGTTAAGCCAATAGGCCAGTTGCTCGTCGCGGGAAAACAGTTCCAGCGGCGCCTGCGCGGGGATGTTCTGCAGGCTTTTCCTCATTTCGCCAAGCAGTGCTCGAAGGTCATCGTCTTCGGCAAAGGCTTCGAAACGGAAGCGGTTGCCCTCGTTGACCGTGGCGCGCTTGACGCTGCTCTTCATCCGCGTGCCGGTGGTCGCCGGAACCGGTTCGGCCTTTTTCCGGGTGGAGCGCCCGACGTCGATGACAGATGCTTTGAGCATGGCATCCAGGTCTTCGTAGTTGATCGTGTAAGTCGAAGCAGGGTCATGACCCTGGAAGGGTTCGGGAACTGCAGCATTCGGTTGAGCCAACAGGATGCCGGCACTGCAGAGACTGCCTGACAAGGCGAAAATTAACAGGAGTTGTCGGTTCATATTTACTCCAGGCATGGTTGCAGAACATTGGCAGGCCAGGGCCTCTTGCCGCGCTGCCAATGTTAATAATTAGTCTGGGCCATTATACTTTTTGGCTGTACTCCCTATAGACGAACTAACGACAGAATGGGTTTCAAATGAGACAAATTATTTTGCTCGGCGCAATCGTCATGTTTTCCGTGTCGCTGTCAGCTGACAAGGCGGCACCCCCGGATATCGAAAGCCTGATGGCGAGCGAGGATTTCACGGCGTCCGGGCTGAACAAGCTCACACCAGAAGAACGGGCTCACCTCAGCAACTGGGTGGAGCGCTACCGGGAAGGCGCGGTTACGGGTCCTGAGGTGGTCAAAAAACCTTCGCAGATGACCGAAGAAGAGAAAATCGAATACAAGAAGGATATGGCCTTCGAATTGCCTGCAAAAGTGCTGCCTGCGTTCCGGGGGTGGTCGGGCAAGACCGTGTTCGAACTGGATAACGGCCAGGTCTGGCGTCAACGCCAGCCGGGAACGATGAAATACAGCGGCGGTAATTCAAACGTCGTCATCACGCGCAATTTTCTTGGCAAGTACGTGATGAAACACGAAGCAAGCGGACGGGCGATCGGGGGGAAGCGCATCGATTAAGGTGTTTCGTTTCCCTGCTCCCATTGCTGCGCAATGGAAGGCGGCTGCACGCACAACGGCTTTCGAAACGCGCTTCTTTGCCTGCGGCAAAACCGCACCTTTCTCAGAAGCCTGTGCTCAACTGCATTCAGGAGTTTGCTGAAGCCTGTGCTCAGCTGTTTTGAAGCTTTTTGAGGTCTTCGGGGCGGTCGAGATCCCAGGCGGCGCTTTCCAGTTCAACAAATTCCACGATATCGATATGCCGGTCGATGACCTGGCGTGCGCCGCGGCTTTTTTCCAGGCCTTTCAGTTCCCCGTGCAGTTTACGCGGGAAAATCACAGGCGGACCCGAGACAAAAGCAGCGCCTTCCTTCCAGCTTGCCACGTGGATACGAGAAACGTCGGAAGCCCAGGATTCGATCAGCCGCTCGAGGTCGGCTTTTTCCAGTAACCACTGGTCGCAGACCGCCACCAGAATCCCGTCCGGATAGGCCGGCACATACCGGGCCCCGTGGGAGATGGAACCACCCATGCCTTTCTCCCATTCGGGGTTGAGGACCGTGTTCACCGGCAGGCTATCCATTTCCGCAACCACGCTTTCGGCTTCACAGCCAGTGACCACAACCGGATTCAGTGCCAGGTCGACCAGCATGGTGGCGGAACGCCGGGCCAGGGTTTCCCCTTTGAATTTGACCAGCTGTTTGGGCTGGCCAAGCCGTGACGAAGGACCGGCGGCGACCAGTATCGCGGCCAGGTTCAGGTTTCCGAATCGGTCAGTCATAGGCAAGCCCCGTTAGCGACCGGCCGTCACGCCGGTTCAATACCGCATGGATTTCCGAAGCAATGGACAAGGCGATAGACGCCGGGAGTTCAGCGCCGATATCCAGGCCAACCGGCCCGAACAGGCGGCTGTCCGGGCAGCCCGCCATTTCGCGAAGGCGGTCCTTGCGGGCGCTCGGCCCCAGCAGGCCCAGGTAGCGCAGGGGCCTGCCGCAAAGCTGGCCCAGGTAACTGGCGTCGCTTTCAAGATGATGGGTCATGATCACCGCTGCATCGATTTGGTCAAGGTCGAGGTTCTCATTCAGGGCCTCCTGGCGCTGCTGCATGACGGTGCAATTTTCGGGGAATCGCTCCGCACGTGCAAAGGCAGGCCTGTGGTCAGTGACCACCACGTCCCAGCCGAGGTTGCAACAGGCCTGTGCCACGGGAACCGCATCGGGGCCCGCCCCGCAGATCAGAACCCGGGTCTGAGCCGGCATGTTGACCAACATCACCCTGGCGCCCTCGGTCTCGACCACGCGGCTGCGCCATTCCGGCCAGTTGCGGGCTGTCTCATTCAGCAACGGCAGCAGCCCGGCTTGCCCAAGCGCCAGGCCCGACGTGTCGACCAGCGCCATTTCACCCGCGCAAAGCCCGGCTTTGACGTGGGTCACCAACGCCATCAGCACCGCTTTTCGGGCCATGTGGGAAGCCTCCACCTGGCGGAATATCGCCAGCCCGTTGTCACGGTCAAGCCGCTGCAACATCAGGTGGATCACGCCGTCGCAACCGATACCGAGGCTCCAGATCAGGTCGTCGTCGGCCGACATGTCGTAGGTGACATATGCCGGTTCGCCCGTTTCGAAAACAGCTGCCGCGTGTTCCAGCAAGTCACCTTCCAGGCAGCCACCGGAAATCATGCCTTCAAAGTCGCCGTCAGGGCTGATCAGCATCATCGCGCCGGTTTTACGGTAGGTCGATCCGCTGGTATCGATAATCGTAACCAGGACAAGGTCATCGTCATTTCGGTGCCTGCGGCAGAAATCCAGCAGGGCGGGTGTACCAAGGTGCACGCCGTTCTCCATTGCAAAAAACACATGATAACCGCTTCGCCGCGTGGCGTGTCCACGTCATTAGTGGTTCAATGACCAGCCATGGAAAACAGCAAACCCCTCGAGACCCTCGACCCGGAAAACTGGGAAGAGATGCGTGAACTGGCCCACCGCATGGTAGACGACATGCTGGACTACATCGGCACGAACCGGGACCGGCCAGTCTGGACCGAGGTGCCGAAGGATGTCGCCGAGAAACTCACCACGCCAGCACCCAGTAGCCCGGCTGGGCCCGATACTGTTTACGAGGAGTTCCTCGAAAACATCCTGCCCTTCAACCTGCACACCAACCACCCCCGTTTTTGGGCCTGGTACATGGGCAGCGGCACCGTGATGGGCGCCCTCGCCGATTTCCTTGCCGCCTCTCTCAATCCCAATGTCGGCGGTATCAACCACGTGGCCCCGCTGGTCGAACAACAGGTGATTGGCTGGATCGTCGAAATGATGGGGTTCCCGGCAGACAGCAGCGGACTGCTGACCAGCGGGGCCTCGATGGCCAATTTCACCGCCCTGACCGTGGCCCGCAACAGCAATGCAGGATTCGATGTGCGGCGCGTGGGGGTGCAAAATGCGCCAGGCGCCCTGACCGTCTATGCGTCCACCGAGATTCATAGCTGCAACCAGAAAGCCATCGAAACCCTGGGCCTGGGCTCACACGGCCTGCGGCATGTGGCCGTTAACGCCGATTACAGCATGGATGTAAGCGCCCTGGAGCGGCAGGTGGCCGCAGACCGGGCAGCCGGCATGATCCCGTTCTGTGTCATCGCGACCGCGGGAACGATCAATACCGGCGCCATCGACGACATGCATGCCATCGCTGACTTCTGCCGGCGCGAAGGCCTCTGGTTCCACGTGGACGGCGCCATCGGCGCGGTAGCCGTGCTGGCCGACAGTGTGCGCGAACAGCTCAGCGGCATCGAGCGCGCCGACTCGATCGCGCTCGACTTGCACAAATGGATGCACATCCCCTTTGAGGCGGGCTGCGTGATCATCCGCGATGCGCCGGCCCACCGGGACTCGTTCGCGCTGGTCCCCGAGTACCTGCAGCGCGAGGCGGATGCAGGCGGCCTGGCGTCGGGCAAGGTCTGGTTCAGCGACTACGGCCTGCAACTGACCCGGCAGTTCCGGGCGCTGAAAGTCTGGATGTCGATCAAGGAACACGGCCTGGACCGGTTCGGGCGCATGATCGCCCGCAACGTGGAGCAGGCCCGTTACCTGGCGGACCTGGTCGCAAAGTCCGAGGCATTGGAACTGATGGCCAAGCCCGGCCTGGATATCGTCTGTTTCCGCTACTACCGCGAGGGGCTCGATACCGAGGCGCTCAACCAACTGAACAAGGAACTTCTAGTCCAGCTGCAGGAAGGCGGCATCGCCGCACCTTCCTACACCACCCTGGACGGTAAATATTGCCTGCGCGCCGCCATCTCCAACCACCGCAGCCGCCTGGAAGACTTTGACCTGATGATCGCGGAAGTGATCAAGCTCGGCGGCGCCTTAACCGTGTAGGAGCGAGCCCTGCTCACGATTGTGAGCTCTGATTCTCAACCCCGGTCGCGGCCCCGTATGCCCCCTTTCCGGGGACACGCACGACGGCACTCAACAGGCTCTTCTTAACAAAAGGGGCCGGATACATTTTCCGCCAATAAATGTATCCGGCCCCTTTTTAAAAATGCACTACCGGTATCGGCCAGAATTCACCAGGTGCTGTTGTGGAGCGCTTTTCAGGGTGTATTACGGTAAGAATGATCATGCGCCAATAAAAGGTACCGGATCCATTTTTCGCGATTTAATGTATCCGGTACCTTTTGAGCCCCGGTGTTTTAAACTCGAGCGAGGTCACCCTTCTACAGGGTGAAGGGAGAACGGAGGTTGAAGGTGATGGCGTTGTATTCGCCGTTCGAGCTGGTTTTGAACGACAGGCCGACGTGCTCGAAGCCGAGGAACCAGAATTTCATTTTTTTGTCGCCCGTGCCCAGGGCCAGGCCCAGTTCCCATGTATCGTTGACCGAAACCACCTCGTCCTCGGACACGTGGAAATTGAGCTGGTCGAACAGGTACTCGTAGGTGAGGTGCCAGTTGAGCCACAGCTGTTCGCCACCCCAGGTCAGCTGGCCCAGCTTGTTGTCGAATTCAAGTCCAGCCAGCACCGAACCATATTGGCCACGGTTCTTATACTCGGGTTTGTAGCCTGCGTAATAAACCGACGTAAGCAGCGACCAGTGAAACTTCTCGCGCTCGCCCAGCAGGTAACGGCTTTTGAGGCCGCCGTACCAGATACTTGCCCACTCCCCGGATTCTTTTTCGTAACCGGCGCCAAAATTCGCGAAAGGCCTGAGATACCAGCGTTCTGTCACCGGTATCTCCACCTGCACACCGGGAGTGAAAGTGATGGTCCCGTAGTTCTCGAAATCCAGGAAATCAGGAAGGTCGTCCAGTTGGTGCAGACCAAGCGCGAGCGGGTAGAGTATTTCCACACCCAGCTTCCGTTTGCCGTCTTCATGCCAGCCCGACTTCCGTACATACTGGCGTGGCGGGATGCGGAAAATATACGAAGTGCGGTTGTCGTCCACCCTGTACCAACCGGTTCCGAAAAAGGCTGCGGTGGCCCAATGCACCTGTTTTTCAGGCTCAGCCCGTTGTAGCTGAGCTATTGCCTGCAATGGGGCAAGCAGAAGAAACAAGACAAAAAGTGACCGCAAATACATTTGTACGCCTTAAACCTGCCCCGACCCGGGGTGTAGAATCTATAGGCAATGATCAGTGAAACCTGCGCGATCATCAAGGTCGCAGGAACGGGATAAGCCATGAGAATTGAACCAGCACGCATCGAAGACGCCAGGCAAGTCATGACCTGGTTCCCTGACAAGGAAAGCGTCATGCTATGGGGCAGCCCCTATACGCGTTACCCGATCCGGGAAGAGACTTTCCTGGAAGATATCTACTGGAACCGGATAGAGTCGCGGGTCGCCTGGGGTGAAGGGGGTGAACTGCTGGCTTTTGGACAGTACTACGCCAAGCTCGCGCGCTGCCACCTTGCCCGCATCGTCGTCAACCCCGAATTCCGGCGGCGTGGTATCGGCCTTGAGTTTATAGGCCGCTTGATGCGGCATGGCGGAGAGGCCCTCAACACAGACGAGTTTTCGCTCTATGTCATGACCGCCAACAAGCCGGCCTGGCACTGCTACAAGAGCCTCGGTTTCCACATGGAGCCCTACCCGGACGGTGATCCACACCTCGATAACTGCGTGTTCATGGTTGCGGATAAGCGCGCCAAGTGAGTCCGCCCTATATCGAAATCGCAAATTTGACGGTTTATCCCGTCAAGTCAATGAAAGGCATAACACAGGAAAGCGCCGTACTGACTCCAAAAGGCCTGGAACACGACCGGCGCTTCATGGTCGTGCGCGCGGATGGTAGCTTCGTCACACAGCGCGATATGCCCCTGATGGCCCTGGTGGACACCGGTTTTGAACCGGGTGGCCTGCTCATGTCCCGCGACGGCTTCGGGTGCATTTTTGTGCCGTTCGACGGAGAAGTGGGCAAACGCATTCAAACACGCGTATGGAAAGACGAATGTGAGACCACCGACCAGGGCGAAGATGTATCGAACTGGCTGACCGAGGCGCTGGAAAGCAATGAACGTCTGCGACTGGTCAGCATGGCGCGCCACTTTGTGCGCCCCCAGGGCAAACCCGACAAACTCGGCACCGACACCCGCACCCTGTTTGCCGACGCCGCACCGTTCCTGGTAGCAAATGAGAATTCACTCGACCAGCTTAACCAGGAATTGCTGTCCCGCGGCCAACAGGCTGTTCCCATGAACCGCTTCCGGCCAAATATCGTCATTAGCGGGCTGCCGGCTTTTACTGAGCATGGGCATTCCAGGCTGACAGGAACCCATTACGCTCTCCGGCTCTGTTATCCCTGCGAGCGATGTGTGGTAACAACGATTGACCAGTCCACAGGGCGGAAAAACCCCGATTGGGAACCATACAAAACCCTGCGTGACATCAACCCCATGCCGGGTACAAAAAAGGCGCCCGCATTTGGGCAAAATGCCGTGCTGGGATCCGGTGCAGGCCAGACCATTCAGCTTGGCGACCGTCTTGGCGCCGTAGGAGATTGATAAATTGAAACGACTGATGATCCTCTTGTTCTGTTCTCTGTTGGCCACCGGAACGGTGGCGCGGGCCGAGGAAAGTTCAAAGCAAAAAATTGAACCCGGAGCCGTCGACTACTCCCTGCAAAAGGAATTGTCAGCTGATCACAGCCTGGATGAACTCCGGCTACTGATCACGCCGCTGAGGCTGGAACAACTGGCAACCGAGGCCGAACGCTGGCAGCTACTTATCCAGTCCCAGATGACCAGGGTTGCCAACCTCAAAATTGCGGCCATGAGCGCAGAAGGTGATGAACTCGTGCGGATCCACGAAGACATCAACCAGGCCACCGAAAAACGAAAGATATTGATTAACCAGGCAACCATGATCCTCGACTCCATGATGCGGAAAGGAGCCGACCCCGAAGCCATCAAAGGCTACCGGCAATACGTTTCAGGCGCACTGGCATCAGAAATTCAGGCAACCGATGTCACAACCATTGTGAGCCAGGTAGCGACCTGGGCCACATCCAGAGACGGCGGCGTGAGCTTCATGGTGAGGGCTGTAACCGTTGTTGTTGCACTGTTTATGCTGGTGATCATCGCGCGCCTGGTTCGAAACCTGTTCGCAAGAGGCCTGAAACGCATCTCTAACCTTTCCAAGCTGATGCAGGACTTTCTGCTCAAGGCGGTATTCTGGCTGGCGTTCGCCATCGGCCTGCTGGTCGTGCTTTCTATGGCTGGCATCAATATCACACCGCTTTTTGCTGTCCTCGGCGGCGCCAGCTTCATCCTGGCCTTCGCCATGCAGGAAACCCTGGGCAACCTGGCAGCCGGCCTGATGATCATGATTAACAAGCCCTTCGATGTAGGCGACCTGGTCGACACCAATGGCATTCTTGGCGAAGTTGAAGCCGTAAGCATCGTTTCCACCACGGTACGGACCCTGGACAACCAGGTGGTGATCCTGCCCAATTCGGTCGTCTGGGGCAGCATCATAACGAATGTCACGGTCAGCCCGGTGCGGCGTGTCGACATGGTATTTGGCATCGGCTACGGCGACGACATCGCGACCGCGATGAACGTTTTGCAGAGAATCGTGGACGAGCACCCGCTGATCCTCGAAGACCCGAAACCCAACATCCAGGTCCACGAACTGGCAGATTCCTCGGTTAATTTTATCTGCCGGCCGTGGACAGAAACCGACAACTACTGGACCGTTTACTGGGATCTGACGCGCCAGGCGAAGGAAAACTTCGACGCGGCAGGCGTCTCCATCCCGTTCCCACAACGCGACGTGCACCTGTTCCAGGAATCCGGCTAGGAAAAAGGTGTCCCGCTTCCCTGCTCGGGTACGGGCGGTACCGTTACCGCCCGTCCTGATCAATCAATCCTTGTCCCGGCCGAAAATATCGTCGATTTTTTTGGAGGCCTGGGCTTTCAGAATCTCAATCGCCGCCGCGGATACGATTTCCTCGACGATCTCCCTGGTGATCACTTTGGCCACTTCCGGTGGTGTTCCCTCGACGTTCTTGACCTCGATTGCCTTGACCTTCAGGTCGGAATAATGATCCAGCGAAACCGATTCAAACGCCGCACGGGATTCGTTCATGCGGAAGTGGTGAATGTCCAGAATCAGTGGTTCAGCACCTTCTTCGGCCGGCTCAGGCTCCGGACTGTCTTCCATTCCGGCCAGGAGGTCCGTAAAGTTGCTAGCCCCGTTTTTCTCTTCGATAACAATTTCAGGTTTATCGACAATAATCCGTTTTATATCAAGGGTTTTGTAGTCAATGGCAGCTTCTATGCCATTCAAGGAAAGGGCATTGGTATTTTTGTACCCGGGCGGATTTGCAACCGTAATATTGGAAATGATCAGTGAGCCATTTTTGAGATCGGTAGTAACCGAACCAACACTGACAGACGTACCCATGGTCTGTGAGCCCACCTGTTCAATCTGTTGTTTGATCACGCCGTCCAGGCGGAAGGAAACAAAATACCAGGCGGCGATACCAAGCAGCAATAACAGCACCAGGATAGTGACAACAACTTTTTTCATCGAAAGGCTCCATCAATTGGGATACGCGGAGCGGAAGGTGACCCGCCGGCCCCGGTTGGGTAAGTCGAGCTTAGCGAGCAGCACCAGAGGGGCCGTGCGCTAATAGCATGCAGTCAAGCGCAGCCGCCTTCCGGCGAAGCCGGGAGCAGGGAAGCGAGACACCCTATTTTCCACCCACTCGCCCTTAGTCGTCCAGTTCCGCAATTCCCCGAAGGTATGTGGCGGGATACAATACGCTGTCGCAAGGAAACATGATGAACCAGCAAAAAGAAAAAACAACGCATTTTGGTTACCGGGAAGTACCGGTGCAGGAGAAGGCCGGGCTGGTTCGCGAAGTATTCGAATCCGTTGCCGGCAACTACGACCTGATGAACGACCTGATGTCGCTGGGCGTTCACCGCGCCTGGAAACAGGACTTCGCGGCCCGCAGCGGCGTTCTGCCGGGGGACCGGGTACTGGACCTGGCCGGCGGCACCGGCGACATCGCCGCGCTCATGAGCAAGCGTGTCGGGGCCAACGGAAAGGTCGTGTTGACCGATATCAACCAAGCCATGCTGGATGTCGGGCGCAGGCGCCTCGAGGACAGGGGGATCGTCAAGAATATCGAGTTCGCTTTGGTGAATGCAGAGAACCTGCCGTTTGCAGACGGCGAATTCGACGCCGTGACCATCGCCTTCGGCCTGCGCAATGTCACGGACAAGGACGCGGCCCTGCGGGAGATGTTTCGTGTACTCAAGCCGGGCGGGCGCGCCATGATTCTCGAGTTCTCCGAAGTGCAGGCCGAACCGTTGAAGAAAATCTACGATACCTGGTCGTTTGGCGTGCTGCCGGTCCTCGGCAAACTGGTGGCCAACGACGAGGAAAGCTACCGCTACCTGGCGGAAAGTATCCGCAAGCACCCACCACAGGGAGAACTGGCCGAGATGATGAGGAATGCCGGGTTCAGTGAAGTCAGCTACCGCAACCTGACCGGCGGTATCGTCGCCATCCACAGCGGAACCCATTCCTGACCATGCCTGAATACAGAACACCCTTGCCCGGCATCCTTGCGACCCTGCTCGAAGGCGCGGTCAACCGGGTGCTCGCTCTCGACGACGACTCGCAGCAGCGCCTGCAGCGCCTGGCCGGACGCGTGCTTCAACTGGACATCGAGGGCTTCGGCATCACGCTGTATTTCACCTTCGGCAAGCAGCGCGTCGGCGTCAGTACCCGCGCCGGCGCCGAGCCCGATACCGTGATCAGCGGTTTGCCGTCCGCCTTGTTTTCGATGGCTGCGCCGGCAGGCGCAGGACGCTGGGGAGGGGACGATTCACGCGTCAATATCACCGGCGACGCCAACCTGGCGCGCGATCTCGAACGCCTGTTCTCGCAACTCGACCCGGACTGGGAAGGCAGCCTGTCACGCCTGTTTGGCGACGTGTGGGGCCACCAGGTAGCGGCCGGGCTGCGCAGCGGTGCGGAACACGCCAGGAAAACCGCGGGCAGTGCTGGCGAAATGATCGAGGAGTATTTCAACCGCGGCCAGGGCCCTGTCGTTCACGCCATGGAACTCCCGGAGTTCAGCGAAGCGGTCGACGAGGTCGGAAACATGGCGCAGCGGATCGAAGAGCGAATCGAGCGGCTCGAGCGCTCACGGGAAGACATCGAATGATTCACGGCATGAAACAGTTCGCGCGGCTGTTGAAAATCAGCGCCATTCTCTCGAAATATCAACTCGATGAATTTCTCGAAGCGACCCACCTGTACCGTCCCATGCGCCTGTTGCGGGTTTTTACGCCGGGCAGCAAGGAGATTGCGGATAAACCGCGCGGTGAGCGCCTGCGCCTGGCCCTGCATGAAATGGGCCCGATTTACGTCAAGTTCGGCCAGATCATTTCTACCCGGCGTGACCTGGTCGCGCCCGATATCGCCGACGAACTGGCTCTTCTCCAGGACCAGGTACCGCCCTTCCCCGGGGAAGATGCGCAGGCCATCATCGAGAAGGCCCTGGAAAAGCCGGTCTCCGAACTGTTTGCCTCGTTCAGCCTGGAACCGCTGGCCTCGGCATCCATCGCCCAGGTCCACGAAGCCACGCTGCCGGACGGCCGGGAGGTCGTCGTCAAGGTCGTGCGCCCCGGCATACGCCGCCAGATCCGGCGCGATATCGACCTGTTGATGCAGGTCGCCCGGTTGGCCGAAAAATACTGGGAAGGCGGAGCCCGGGTCAAGCCACCCGAGTTTGTGCGCGAATTCGAGATGTTCATCTTCGACGAGCTGGACATGAACCGCGAAGCCGCCAACGCCTCGGTATTGCGTCAGAACTTCGAAAACTCAGACGAACTTTACGTGCCCGAGATCCACTGGGACTACACCCGGCAGCAGGTCCTGGTCATGGAGCGCATCCACGGCGTTCCCATCAGTGACGTCGAGAAGCTGCGCGAGGCCGGCGTCAACATGGAAAAGCTGGCCAAGACCGGTATCCGGGTGTTCTACACCCAGGTTTTCCGCGACAACCTATTCCACGCCGACATGCATCCCGGCAACATCTTCGTGGACATCAGCGAGCCGGAAAATCCGACCTATATCGCGCTGGACTTCGGCATCGTCGCCAGCCTGACCCAGAAAGACCTGTATTTCATCTCGGAAAACTTCCTGGCCATGTTCAAGCGGGATTATTACCGCGTCGCCCTGTTGCACCAGGAAGCGGGCTGGGTTCCGCATGACACCCGCATCGAAGAACTCGAAGCCGCCATACGCGCTGTTGGCGAACCCGTATTTTCCAGGCCGCTGAACGAAATATCCTTCGGTGAGCTGATGCTGAAACTGATCCAGGTGGCCTATCGTTTCAAACTCGACATCCAACCCCAGCTGATCATGCTGCAGAAAACCCTCCTGAATATCGAAGGACTGGGACGGGAACTGTTTCCTGAACTGGACGTACTGGCCGCTTCCAGGCCGGAACTCGAGCGCATCCTGCGTGAAAAACACGGCATCGACAGCGCTGCGAAAGACCTGCGCGAGCGCCTGCCCGGCTGGCTCAGCAAGGCCCCGGACATGCCAGGGCTGCTGCATGACTACCTGAAACAGGCCACCGAGGGCACGCTCGTTTCCCGTATCGACGCGCAGGACCTGGCCGCATTACGCCGGTCGGAAAGCAGGGCAAGCCTCGCTTCCGTCCGGGCCATCAGCGGTGGTGCGCTGTTTTTCAGCGGCAGCTTGATGATGGCGCTGGAAACCGGGCCCTGGTATCTGTTTGGCGCTTCCTCACCGGGCCTGCTTGCCCTTGTCACCGGTGCCTGGCTGCTCTTTCGCGCCAACCGAAGTCAAGGCCCGAGGTAGGAGCAGCCTTGGCCGCGAGTTTTTACCGCCCAGAAAAACCAGGTCGCGGCTGAAGCCGCTCTCACATCAGAAAACGGCTCCGCGCAAACAATCTAGCGGCGGAGAATTGCCCACCAGCGCGCGATATTGAGCAGGCTCATCAGCGAAGCGGATACATAGGTCATGGCCGCCGCCTTCAACAGCTTGCGGGCATGCCTTTCATCCTTTTCGTATAACACACCCTGGTCTACCAGCATGGGCATGGCGCGCCCGAAACTGGCGTCGAACTCGGTAGGCAGGGTCAGCAGGTGTACGGCCACCGCAGAGCCCAGGGTCAGCAGGCCACCCAGGAACATCAGCAGGCCCGCAAAGGGCAGGCGCGTGATGCCGATGATCAAGGGTGTCGCCATCATCAGCATGGCGCCGGTTTTTTCGATCGGGCCAACCCACTTCACCAGCCTGGTGCGCCAGTGCAGGGGCGGATAAGCGCTGGCGTCTTGCAATGCGTGTCCGACTTCGTGCGCGGCGACGGTCGTCGAGGTCAGGGACCGGCTGAGGAAATTCTGCCCGGACAAACGAACGGTTTTTGCCGCAGGGTCGTAATGGTCGCCAAGGTCCGTTGATTCCACCTTCACCGAATGCAGGCCCGCGGCATCCAGCAGCGCGCGTGCCGTCTGTTCCCCCGTCAATTCGTAGCGGTCTGCAGGCTGGCTGTACCGTTGCATCACCCGCCTGACCCAGATGCCCGGGCCCACCAGCAGGGCGACGAAAACAACGATGATGATGATGAGGTGCATAGGATCAGGTCGCGAGTTGGGCTTGGCCCTACAGTATGGGTTCCAGGAAAAAGAAGAAAGAGCCCAGGAACAGGATCAGGATCTGCCGGCGTGTTCGGACCACTTCGGGGAAATTGCCCATCGGGTAGTAATGCCGGTAGAAATCGGGATGGCCAGGCGGCAGGGGGTCCATGCCCTCCGCCAGTTCGTAGGCCGAGGTATTGCCATGGGGCCATGGGTCATAATCACCGGCGCCCGGGGGCGCTTCGAGTGCGGACGCAGCCTGTACACCGCTGGGTTTCATCGCGACCACCCAGCTATTCTGCGGCTCGATGTCACGGCGGATTAATGCTTCCACGGTGCGGGCGAAAGCCTGGTCCCAGACGATGACCCCGTTTTCCGTATTGAAGCCTTCCGACCGCGGGTCGAAATTGTGCGAACCGATCATGGCCACCCGGCTGTCCACGACGAATGACTTGGAGTGCAAGCCGACACGTGGTGCGGGCATCGGAATCGTCGAATTGTCCCCGGAAACCACCGAATCGCTCTCGATCCCGTTCTGCTTTTCGCTGATCAGTTCAGACCAGCGTGGAAAAAAATCGGGTGCATCAACCGGGAACGGTTTGAATTCATGCATTCGGAAGCCGAACTTCTCCAGGTACTTGTTCTTGTGCCGGTGGGTATTGGCGTACACGGTATCGGCATCGGTGGATGCCAGGGAATTGGTCGAATAGACCAGTTCGATATCCGGGTGGTCCTGGCGTATGCCGCCAAACACTTTGCGTGCGCGCTTGGAAAGGACCATGTAGGGCGACTGGATCAGCACACTGTGCTGAGCCGAGGTGAGGATCGCGTAGAGCTCTTGTGTTACATCGTCTGCCGGGTCCGGGTTTTCAAAAGCCAGCTTGCGCGGCTGGTCGGAAAAGTAGCGAAGACGATCGACCTCGAACGCGGGATCGACAAACAGCGCTTTCATACGCTGCCCATCGGCAGCCTCGGCAAGCACCGGGGCAAGGCGTTCCGGCGGCTGGTAAGGCCCCAGTTGTGCCGGCTCACTTGACAGCAGTTCGGCAGCCACGTCGCGCAAGTGCTGAACCGGGACCGTCTTGGGACTTTCCCAGAACCAGTCGAACGACTCCCGCATCGCCACGGCCTCTGACCCGAACACCACCACGTCACGGTCCTTGAATTCGTAGTTGGTATCAAAATCGAAATAGCGGTCCGCGATATTGCGCCCGCCGGTAATCCCGACCAGGTCGTCTACCACCTGCAGCTTGTTGTGCATGCGCTGGTTGACGCGGCGGAAACAGCAGGCAATCCCGGTCAGCCAGTCGTGCTTGGCCATTTTGGCCTTGTCGAAAGAAGGGTTATAGAAACGCACCTGCAGATTGCTGTGGGTCATGGTCAGCAGAACCAGGTATTCCGCATCCGAGAAGGAAAACATCTGGTCGAGCAAAAGGCGGACACGAACGCCGCGCCGTGCCGCGTTCAACAACTCATTCAGGAACAGTTCCCCGGTCACGTCCTTGCGCAAGATGAAGTTCTGCACGTCAATGCGGGCGCGCGCCGAGCGAACCAGGTGCACCCTTAGCTTCAGCGAGTCTTCACCGTTTTCCACCAGCGTGACGTGGTGCCTGCCTCCCTGCTGGGCAGTTTGCGCGAGCTCGAGCAGTGGCGATTCGATGGCGCAACGCTGCTGGTTACCTGGCGGGCAAACCAGGGCCGTTTCCCGGTGTTCTTCGACCCGCTGATCCACCTCGCGAACTTTCTTCTTCGAAAGAGAGCAACCGGCCAGCAGGCTTGCCGTCAGCAACAGGATAATCAGTTTGCCTGGCACGTCCTGGATTACCGCTAGTGATCCAACCGGGCTGGCAGCATGCGGTAGGCTTTGAGAGAAACCGGGTTGCTGCGCGTGGCGATGGCGCCCAGGAACGATTCAGAAGGCCGGATCAGGCTCAGCCACCAGTTTTCGACCAGGTCGCCCTCAAACTCCAGGATGGCGGCGGGCCGGCGCGGATCGGTGTCGACCGTGAAGCGGCAAAGCTGGTTGGCAATACCCAGGCCCAGCGACTTCACGACCGCCTCCTTGCAGGCCCAGGTGCGAAGGAAGGCCGTGTCGAGCCGCGAAGGATCCATGGCAGCCAGTGCCGCGGCCTCCGTTTCACTGAAATAGCGGTTCGCAACCCCCAGCGCGTTTTGTGCACGGCGGTCGACAGGTTCCACGTCCACACCCAGGTAACTGGAAGAAGAAAGCCCAACCAGGAAACCATAGCCGCTCTTGGCAATGCTGAAATGCAATTCCCTGCCATGCACGGCGGGGTCGAGTACCGGTTTACCCTTGCGGTTGCGGATGATCCTAATCTCTTTTCCAGGAATACCGAGGTAGGCACCCAGCAGCAGCCGCAGGAAAAAACGGCGGGTGAAGGTCAATTGGCCGCCCGTGAACGGCTGGCGGCCAGGGTACGAACCGGGGTCGTCCAGTGCAGACCTGAGCGATCCGGCCATTTCGTTGAGGTCAAGAAACCAGGCGTGTATCTCACCGGGCGCGGGGCGCTCAAGGCCGCGCAGGGGCACACGCTGCGGCAGAAAGTCCGCGGGGCCGGCGGCTACATTTTCATATTCTTGATGCAAGGCCAGGATTCTCCCCGGAATCAGTGTTCGGCAAATTCTTCCGTGTGCATGACTGCGCCAGTCTAGCGCATGACCCCGCTTGATTGAATCAACGGTTGAATGGCGGGGCCATCACCTATACCTTATGCGGATCATCCTTCCCGGCGAGCGCCATGAAATTCAAGCATGTAGTGATCAAGTCCCTTGCGGCCGTAGTACCCCCAATCCGGGTCACGTCACAGGAAATCGAAAAGCAACTCAAACCCACCCTGGATCGCCTGGAAATTCGCGACAATCTGCTGGAAGATGTTTCTGGTATCGGTGCGCGCCGTTTTTGGGAGAAAGGCACCGCACCTTCCGACGCCGCCACCCTGGCCGCCGAAAAGGCGCTGGACGAGGCCGGTATCGACCGCGAAAAGATCGGCGTGATCATCAACACCTCGGTGTGCCGCGACTACCTCGAGCCTTCCACCGCCTGCATCGTGCACGGTAACCTCGGGCTCAGCGAGAACTGCCTCAATTTCGATGTTGGCAACGCCTGCCTGGCGTTCATGAACGGGATGGACATCGCGGCGCGCATGATCGAACGCACCGAGGTCGATTATGCCTTGGTCGTCGACGGCGAATCCAGCCGCCCGATCACCGAGGCCACGATCGACCGGATGCTGGACCCGGAAATCAGTGAAGCCCAGTTTCGCGCCGAGTTTGCCTCGCTGACACTGGGCTCCGGCGCCGCCGCCATGGTCATGGCCCGCAAGGAACTCGCACCGGATGGTCATTCCTACCTGGGCAGCGTTTCCCGCGCCGCGACTGAGTTCAACGACCTTTGCCGCGGGCAAATGGACCAGATGAGAACCGACACCCGCATTCTGCTGAGTGAAGGCCTGAAACTGGCGTCCAAGACCTTCAATGCCGCCAAGATCGCGCTGGGTTGGGTTGTCGGTGAACTGGACCAGTTCGTTATCCACCAGGTCAGCAAGGTCCATACGGACTCGCTGGTCAACCTGCTCGGACTCGATCCGGACAAGGTTCATGCCATCTACCCTGAGATGGGCAATATCGGGCCGGCCTCGGTGCCCATTGTACTGGCCAAGGCCGTGGAACTGGGCAGGGTCAGCAAGGGTGACCGCATCGGTCTGCTGGGCATCGGCTCCGGCCTGAACTGCCAGATGGCGGAGGTGGTCTGGTAGACAGGCCCGCGCAAGCGCTGTACCCCTTCTCCAGTCATTACCTGGAGACCCGCGGCCTGCGCCTGCACTACCTCGACGAGGGCCCAAGAGATGGGCCGCCCGTGCTGATGTTGCACGGAAACCCAACCTGGTCGTTCTATTACCGCAACCTGGTTATGGCACTGCGCGAGCGGTACCGGTGCATCGTGCCCGACCACATCGGCTGCGGCCTGTCCGACAAGCCAGCGGAAGCGGACTACAGTTACCGCCTGGAAAACCGTATCGAAGATATCGCGACGCTAGTCGACAGCCTCGACCTGGATCAGCCCATCACCCTGGTCGTGCATGACTGGGGCGGCATGATCGGTTTCGGCTGGGCGGTGAACAACGCAGACCGCATCGTCCGCACCGTCATCCTCAACACGGCGGCATTTCCTTTGCCGCCCGGCAAGAAAATGCCAGCGGCGCTCAGCCTGGTGCGCGATACCCGGCTCGGCGCATTCCTGGTTCGCAACCTCAACGCTTTTTCAGGCATTGCGGCAAGGGTCGGTTTCAAAAAACCCGTCTCCGCGGAAATTCGCGCGGGCTATACCCTGCCTTACGACAGTCCTGAGAACCGGATCGCGACGCTCAAGTTTGTGCAGGACATTCCCCTGGCAGAGCAGGATCCGGGTTACGATATTTTGCTTAACACCGCGAAACAGTTACACTTATTCGCCGACAAACCGTGCCTGATCGCATGGGGAGAAAAGGATTTCGTGTTCGATGCGCCATTCCTGAACACCTGGCTGGATTACTACCCGAAAGCCGAACTCCACCGTTTTCCCGACTGCGGTCACTACATCCTCGAAGATGGCGGCCCGGCATTGATCGAAGCAATCACGCACTTCATGGGAACCACCGACGAATCGGAAAATGGACAGGCCAGTGGAAAACACCTGGAACACGGATGAAAGCACCAACGTAGCCAGCGCCCTGAGCTGGCAAGCCCGCCGGCAACCTGCCGCCGCGGCGATTCATTACCCGAAGAGCAGTGCTTTTGGCAAAGAGCGCTACCTGAGTTGCACGTACCGGGAACTGGACGAACTCAGTGACTGTTACGCGCGTGGCCTGCAGCAATACGGCATCGGCCAGGGAACACGTACAGCGCTGATGCTGACCCCGGGGCTGGACTTCTTCGCGGTGTTTTTTGCGCTGTTCAAAGCAGGCGCTGTGCCGGTCCTGATCGATCCCGGCATCGGCATGAAGCCGCTCAAGCAGTGCCTGGCGGAAGCCGCACCCAAAGCATTCATCGGTGTCACCAAGGCCCACTTTGCACGCAAGATCCTGGGTTGGGCAAAGGGAAGTTGCGAGTTGCTGATTACCGCCGGGCCGAAAATCGGCCTGGGCGGCATCACCCTGAAAAAACTCCGTGAGCTGGGCGAAAAGAGTCGCGACCAGGTATTGGCCGAGGTCAAGCCCAACGATATAGCGGCCATCCTCTACACTTCCGGCAGCACCGGCGTACCCAAGGGCGTGGTGTACCGTCACCGGCACTTCAACGCCCAGGTCCAGATGCTGAAAAGCGCCTTCGATATACAGCCCGGCGAGGTGAGCCTGCCCACTTTTCCGCCGTTCGCCCTGTTCGACCCGGCTCTCGGCATGACCACGGTCGTTCCCATCATGGACCCGACACGGCCTGCCGATGCCGACCCGGAAAAGCTGATCGCGGCCATTGAGCAGTTCAAGGTGACCAACCTGTTCGGCTCCCCGGCGCTGCTCAATACGCTGAGCAATTACTGCGTCGAAAACCGTATCCGCATCGAAAGCGTGACGCGGGTGATTTCCGCTGGCGCCGCAGTGCCAATCCGTACCATCCGCCGCATGCAGCAATCGCTGTACCAGGACTCAGAGATCCACACACCGTATGGCGCCACTGAATGCCTGCCGGTGAGTAGCATCTCGGCCAGCGAACTCGATGACAAGATGGTCGACCGGATCGAGTCAGGCGATGGTGTTTGTGTCGGGCGGCCGATCGAGCCCAACGACGTAAAAATCATCAAAATTTCAGACATGGCTTTTAACGACCTGTCTGAAACGACCGAGATGCCCTTTGGCATGCCCGGCGAAATCATCGTCACCGGCCCGAGCTGCACCGACAGTTACTGGCAGCGTGATTCAGACACCGAGATGGCCAAGTTCGGTGACGAACAAGGCCGTATCTGGCACCGCATGGGCGATGTGGGTATCCTCGACGGCCAGGGCCGCCTCTGGTATTGCGGCCGGGTTTCCCAGCGCATCGACACCGGCAAGGAAGTCCTGTTCGCCGACCAGTGCGAAGCCATCTTCAACCAGCACCCCGACCTGGTGCGCTCCGCCGTGGTCGGCGTCGGCGCCAGGGGCCGCCAGATGCCCGTGTTGTGCATCGAGATCAAGGGCAAACTCTCCCCGGTGGACACCGAACGGGTCCATTTCGACCTGCTGCAACTCGCCCAGGCTTTTTCGATCACCCGCGAGATTCGAACCGTGTTGTTCCACCCGGGCTTCCCGGTGGATATCCGGCACAACTCCAAGATCGGGCGCGAAGAACTGGCCGAATGGGCCAGCAAGAAAATGAAGAGCTAGGCTTTTTATGAAAGTCCTGGTCACCGGCGGAGGCGGGTTTCTCGGCAGCGCGGTCTGCCGGCAGCTTGCCGCGCTGGGACACGAGGTCATCGCGTTTCAGCGCAGCCCGGCAAAGCACCTCGAATCCCATGGCGTTCACTCTGTCGAGGGCGATGTTTCCGATTACGCCCAATTGTCATCGGCCGCCAATGGTTGCGGGGCTATCGTTCATACGGCCGGCAAAGCCGGAATCTGGGGCAGACCGCAAGATTTTCGCCGCATCAACGTCGACGGCACGGCCAATGTCATCCGCGCCTGCCGCGAACACACCATTGCGCTCCTGGTCCACACGAGCTCTCCCAGCGTGGTGCACGCGGGTGGTGACATCGAAGGCGCCGACGAGTCCTTGCCACTCGCCACGGAGTTTTCCGCGCCCTATCCCGAAACCAAGGCCGAGGCGGAAAAACTCGTCATCGCGGGCAATGATAAGAGTCTGAAAACGACGGCATTGCGCCCCCACCTGATCTGGGGCCCTGGCGACCCGCACATCCTGCCCCGGTTGCTGGCCAAGGCACGGGGCGGGAAACTGGCGCTGCCCGCCCCGGATAAAATCATCGACACGATATTCGTGGAAAACGCTGCACTGGCCCATGTAAAAGCCCTCGAAGAGCTGAGCTCTGCGGCACGCTGCGCCGGCAAAGCCTATTTCGTCACCAACAACGAACCCATGCCGCAGGGTGAAATCATCGGCAAGTTACTTGCCGCCCTTGGTGTAGATGTGAAAATCCGCGCCGTGCCGGCCATGGCCGCCATGACCGCCGGAGCCCTGTGTGAAACCGCCTGGCGAACCTTCAAGCTCAAGGGCGAGCCGCCCGTAACAAGGTTTTCAGTAGAACAACTTGCCACCGCCCACTGGTTCAATACCGCCGCCGCTAAAAATGACTTCGGCTATACTCCCCCCATATCCATAGCGGAAGGCCTGAAAATCCTCTCCGCACAAGGTCTGTAAAAGCGAGCATTGCTCGCGACTGCCATATCGGACTTCTAAACCCGGTCGCGGTGGCGTATACCCCCTTTCCGGGGACACGCACGACGGCACTCAACAGGCTCTTCTTCGCCTGCAGCGAAACCAAACCCGTTTCGTTGCCTGTGCTCCCTTGCGGGTACGTCCGTGTGGCGCTCGTCTGAGGACATCCTGTCCTCACAAGCCCCGGAAAGGGGGTATACGCCACCACGGCCTGGACTCAAAACAAAAGGGGCCGGATACATTTTCCGCCAGTAAATGTATCCGGCCCCTATTTCATAAATGCAACACGGGAATCGGCCCGAGTTCACATGGTGCCGTGGTGACGCGCTTTTCAGGGTGTATTGGGTAAAAATGATCACGCGCCAATAAATGGTACCGGATACATTAAACCGCGAAAAATGGATCCGGTACCTTTTAGAGAAGCGCTACTGGAATGCCGTTGTGCGTGGGTGCAGGGAAACGAAGCTCGTTCGACGCCAGGGAAATCCCGAAGGGACCGCTAGCCATGAACCCAGGCAGGGGATGGTTTCACAGGATGCGAGGCACAGAGTCGCGAGCAAAGATCGCTCCTACTTTTTGAAGCCTTCCATGTTTCGTCCCCGGAGCCTCCGCACCCAGTACTCGATAAAGCTGTAATCCAGGAGTTCCAGGTCTGCACCGGCCGCATCGCCGTACTTGCCGCGGTACTTGTGCTTGACCCAGGCATTGATGTCCATGCGTTTGCCGTGCTCGAAAAACCAGTTATTAACCGGGTGGAAGCCTGTTTTCGAAGTGAAGGCCGTACCAAAATCGATTACGCAAGGTTTGCCGTCCGCGGTTACCATGATGTTGTCCTTGGATTTCAGATCACCGTGGCTAACCCCGCGCTCATGGAACGATTGCAACACGGCCAGGAATTCCACGAACCACTGGTCCCGGTCACTCCAGTTTTCCTCGCGGTAAGGCGTGCCTTCGATAAATTCGATCACCAGGTAACGGCCGTCAACCATTCCGAAGCACTCAGGCACACCGGCCAGGCCTTGCATGCGTTGGTATGCCTGGTACTCACGCAGCAAGGTGCGCTGCCGTACCAGGCGGGCGGGGCCGCGACCCATCGCCGATTTGATGATCAGCCTGGCACCGTCCTGCCGGTAGTGGAGAATCGTGCCCTGGTTGCTGATGGCAAGCACGTTCTCGCCGCTGGCCAGGCTGTCTTCGATCCACTGTTTGAATTCAGGCTGTTTGATCAGCTTTTTCATTTGTGCTGTAGTACCTGCCCGGCTGCTTCACCCGCGTCGCCGGCGATAATAACACCGGGAGTCGAAATGACCTTCAGAAAATTTGCCCTGGGCCTGACCTTGGCCAGTTTTGCCCTGGCGCAACAGGCCGCAGCGGAACCCTTTCCTTCCACCTACAAGGCAGTGCCCTCAGAACCCGTCCTGATCGTTAACGCCACGATTCTGACCGGTAACGGCGAGCGAATAGAAAATGGCAACCTGCTGATTTCTAATGGAATAATTGAGGCCGTCAGTGAAGCCCCCATCAAGGCGGGCAAAGATGTCCAGCTTATCGACGCCGCGGGCCGCTGGGTAACGCCAGGGTTGATCGACGTGCATTCACACCTGGGCGTATACCCCAGTCCCGGCATCGAGGCCCACTCGGACGGCAACGAGGCTACCGCGCCGGTAACCGCCGAGGTATGGGCCGAACACAGCGTCTGGCCGCAGGATCCGGGGTTCAACCGCGCCCGTGCCGGCGGGGTGACGACGCTGCAGACCCTGCCCGGCTCCGCCAACCTGATCGGTGGCCGCGGTGTTACCCTGAAGAACGTGCCGTCCATCAGCTACCAGGGCATGAAGTTCCCCGGCGCTCCGCACGGCCTGAAAATGGCCTGTGGCGAGAACCCCAAGCGGGTCTATGGCGGCAAGAACAAAACACCGTCCACCCGCATGGGCAACGTCGCCGGCTACCGGGCGCAATGGATCGAGGCACAGAAGTATCTGCAGGAATGGACCGACTGGGAGAACAGGAAGAATGGCAGAAAGAGCGACCGGACCGAGGAAGCCAATCCCCCAGATCGGGATTTGAAACTGGAAACCCTGGCCGCCGTGCTGAAAGGTGAAATCCTGGTGCATATGCACTGCTACCGCGCTGACGAGATGATGACCATTCTCGACATGGCGGATGAATTTAACTACAAGGTGAGCGCTTTTCATCACGGAGTCGAAGCCTACAAGATTGCCGATGAACTCGCCGGGCACGGCGTCTGCGGCGCACTCTGGGCCGACTGGTGGGGTTTCAAGGCCGAAGCCTACGACGGCATCATGGAAAATATCGCGCTGGTGGACCGGCCCGAAGGCGGCTGCGCCATCGTGCATTCGGACTCAGCGGAAGGCATCCAGCGACTGAACCAGGAAGCGGCCAAGGCCATGTCGCGCGGTAACCGCGCAGGACTCGAAATCGCACCCGAACACGCCATTCGCTGGATCACCGCAAACCCGGCACAGGCTATGGGTATCCTGGACCAGACCGGTTCCCTGGCGGCGGGCAAGATGGCCGACGTTGTTATCTGGAACGGCAACCCGTTCAGTGTTTACGCCAAGGCGGACCAGGTCTTTGTGGACGGGGCCCTGCTCTACGACCGGCACGACCCGGCAAGGCAAGCCTTGTCCGACTTCGAACTCGGACAACAACTGGGGGTGGAAGAATGATTACAAGAAAACTGTTGCTCGCCACCAGCCTGCTCGTTTCCAGCCAGGCCTGGGCCGAAACCCTGTTTATCAACGACGCCACCGTGCATACCATGGGCATCCGGTCCACGATGCAGGACGCCGATATCCTGATCCGGGACGGGCACATCCAGAGCCTCGGCGTGGACCTGGACGCTCCGGCCGACGCCACGGTCATAGAAGCGCAGGGCAGACCCGTGACCCCCGGTCTTTTTGCAGGCATCACCTCGCATGGCCTGGTTGAGATTTCGATGGTCGAAGGAACAGCCGACCAAACACTTGGCGGTAAAGAGATGAGACCGGAGTTCGACGTCACGCCGGCCTACAATCCTTTTTCGACCTCCATACCGGTAACACGGATCGAGGGCTTGACCTGGTGCCTGCTCGGCGCGACCCAGGCCGGCAGCGTCATCGGTGGCCAGGGCCAGGCCGTTTCATTCGACGGCGGGTACTCATCCTTTATGGGTGGCAAAGTGCTGTTCATCAGCCTTGGCTCGGGGGCCTCGGCAAAAAGTGAAGGGTCACGCGCCGCGCAGTGGATGCTGCTCGAACAGGCCGTGGCTGAAGCCGGCTCGGAACTGTCCTGGCTCCCCGCTCCACTACTCACGCCTGCCGGGCGTGCAAGCTTGAAATCCTATCTCGATGGCGGCCCTGTCCTGTTTGAAGTCAACCGCGCCAGCGACATCCTGCAGGTACTGGCTTTTGCAGAAAAACACGGCCTCAATGCCGTCATCAGCGGCGGCGCCGAGGCCTGGGTTGTCGCGGAAAACCTCGCTTCCGCCGGGATTCCGGTATTACTCAACCCCATGGCCAACCTGCCCGTGAACTTTGACCAGTTGGGTGCACGCCTGGACAACGCCGCCTTGCTCAACGAGGCAGGCGTCAGCATCGCGTTTACCGGCGCCGGCACGCACAACGCCCGCAATCAGCGCCAGGCGGCCGGCAACGCGGTCGCCAACGGACTGCCCTGGGAGGCAGGCCTGGCGGCCTTGACCTCCAGCCCGGCAAGCATCCTGGGCATGAATGAGGGTTTTGGGACCATCGAACCAGGCAGCCGGGCCGACCTGGTGATCTGGAGCGGTGATCCACTCGAAGTGACTAGCGCCGCCGACCAGGTCATCATCGCGGGCAAGTCTATTGAAATGGTCTCCCGGCAGACCCTGCTGCGCGACCGTTACCTGGAACAGGACCCGGCATTGCCCAGGGCTTACCCCAGGCCCTAAAATGACCTGGCGCACAGGCGCTGGAGAAAAACCATGACGATTAACGCTATTCATCGATATCTGGCCATCACGGTTTGCACGATTGTCATCGCCACCATGGCCGGCTGCGGCAGCGTGGGGCCCAGGACACTGGATAAGGACCAGTTGAACTACGGGAATAGCGTCGGTAACAACTGGAAAAACCAGATGCTGGCCAACATCGTCAAGCTTCGCTACATCGACATGCCAGTTTTTGTTGATGTCGGATCCATCGTCAGCGGCTACAGCATGGAGACTCAGGTTTCAGGCCGCCTGGGGTTTTCCGACAGCTTCACAGGTGGCGATTCGCAGGGCCTGGGAGCAGGCGGAAAATTCACCGACCGGCCCACCATCACCTACATGCCGAAAACCGGGGATGACTACCTCAGGAGCCTGCTGGCGCCGGTACAACCCAAGAACCTGCTTGCGCTGGTCCAGGCTGGCTACAGTGCCGAGCTGCTTTTTACCTGGTCGGTAGAGGCTATTAACGGGGTACAGAATTACTCGGGTATCGCAAGAACCCGCGTGGAAGCGGACCCGGAATTTTACGAACTCGCCGGCTTGATGAGCGAGATGCAAGCCCTGGGCGCCATCGCGTGGGAGTTTGATACGGACCCCGCAACGGGGCACGACGTACTGCTGGTTTTACGCCACGAGGACATCTCAGACGCCATAAGGGCCAAGCGCACCCGGATCGCCGAGATCATGGGCCTGGACATTGATACCCACAAGTTTCGGGTCGTTTACGCGCCGACAAGGGTTTCCCGGGACACCCTGTCCCTGCAAACCCGGTCAGTCCTGCAAACCCTGTCCGCCATGGCTGGCTTTGTCGATGTTCCCGCCGAACTGGCCAACCAGGCTGTTCCGGGTTTCAAACTTCAGGGCGAGCTCGCACGGCCATTCCACGTGCTTTCCGGCAAGGACCGCCCGGATGAGTCCTTTGCCGCAATCAAGTACCGGGATCACTGGTACTGGATCGAGAATACAGACATGGCGTCCAAGCGCGTCTTTACGCTGATGCTTTTCCTGACCACGCTGACCAACAAGGCCAGCGACAGCACCGGGCCGGTATTGACCATTCCGACGGGATGAGTTGTCAGTCCTGGAGGTAGTCCACCACCAGGTTGGCAAAAATCCTTACGCCCGTTTCCAGGTTGGGCTCGTACATATCGAAAAAGGGCGAGTGGTTCGGCGCCTTGTACTGCGCATCTCCACCGGCCGGGCCGTTGCCCATGAACACGTACAAGCCCGGAGTTTCCAGCGCAAAATAGGCGAAATCCTCTGCGGTTGTGTGCGGATGCCCCTTGGCGACCGAGGTGACCCGCTTCAGCGTGGGCAGCATCCGATCGTACAACTCGTAATCATTGACCAGTGCCGGGTAACCCAGGTCCAGTTCGAACTCGATTTCTGCGCCGGCAGCCCCGGCGATACCGCGGGCCGTTTGTTCGATGCGCCGGTGAATTTCTTCGCGCATATTGGCATCGAAGGTGCGGATGGTGCCCTCCAGTTCCACCTGGTCCGGGATCACGTTGTTCCTGACCCCGCCGGAAATCCGGCCCACGCTGATGATGGATGGCGCCAGCGTGACGTCAACCTGGCGGCTGGCGATGGTTTGCAGGCCCAGCACGATCTGCGATGCAACCACGATGGGGTCTACACCGGCCCAGGGCATGGCGCCATGCGTCTGCACACCGTCCACGCGAATCTCGAAGCGGTCAGCCGCCGCCATGGCCGGACCCGGTGTGACCAGAACCAGGGAATCGCTCGGATTGAGGCCGACATGCATGCCAAATACCGCCTCGGGTTTCCGCTCGTCCCAGATTCCCTCTTTCAGCATCAGTTCGGCGCCACCTTCTTCACCACTCGGAGTGCCTTCTTCAGCCGGCTGGAAGATCAGCATCACGGAACCCGCCAGGTCTTCTTTGACCGCGTTGAGAACCTGCGCTGCCCCCAGCAGCATGGCCATGTGGTTGTCGTGCCCACAGGCATGCATCACATCCACTTCCTGGCCGCGGTATTCGCCCTTGGCCTCGGAGGCGAACGGCAGGCCGGTCTGCTCTTTCACGGGCAAGGCGTCGATGTCTGCACGAAGCGCCACCAGCGGGCCCGGCTTGCCACCTTCAATCACGGCCACCACGCCGGTGTGCGCGATACCGGTTTTTACCTCCAGTCCCATGCCTTCAAGGATCTCGGCGATCCGCGCTGAGGTCTTGAATTCGCGGTTGCCCAATTCAGGATTCTGGTGGAACCAGCGCCGCCACTGCACCACCTGCTCCTGTGCATCGGCGGCCAGTTCGTCGATCTGTACGGGGGTGACCTGGGCACCTGCCAGGGCTGGAATCAATAGAAGGATGCTAACAATGATATTTTTCATGAAATTTCCAGATTACAGCGGGAGCGGCTTTAGCCGCGATGATCTTCAAATCGCGGCTAAAGCCGCTCCCACGTGATTAAACACTTATTGGACAATCGCCCGGCCCGAAGGCCAGCGCGGGTCGGAACCTGCCGTCACGTTCCCGCTTTCAAGGTCCCACAAAACACCGTGCATATTGCCCCAGGTGCGCTCACGCACCTGCACCGTATGGCCCATTGCTTCAAGGGCCTCGATCTGTTCCGGGGTAAACGCGTTCGGCTCGGCAGAAATCTGGTCGGGCACGTACTGGTGGTGGAAACGCGGCAGGGAAACCCAGGATTCCGGCTCATTGCCGCGCATGAAATCGAGGATACCCAGCAGCACCATGGTGATGATACGGCTGCCGCCCGGGGTGCCGATCACGGCCCGCCGGTCTTCTCCGATCATGAACGTCGGGCTCATGCTGGACAGCGGCCGCTTGAGGGGCTGGACCTCGTTCGCCTCGAATCCGATCAGGCCCCACTGGTTGGGCTCACCCTGGCTGGCTGAAAAATCGTCCATCTCGTTGTTGATCAGCAAGCCGGTGCCGGGCGGCATAAAGCCCGAACCAAACGGCCCGTTCACCGTGATGGTGCCGGCAACCATGTTGCCTTCGGCATCCATCAGGGAGAAGTGGGTGGTATCGGCCCCCTCCCGCAACGGCTGATTGCCCGCCAACATGCTGCTCGGCGTGGCCCGGTCGGGCCGGATCGATGCACGCAGGCCGTCCGCGTAATAGCGGCTGGTCAGCATTTCCACCGGCATCTCGACAAAGTCGGGATCACCCAGGTAAACGGCGCGGTCGCGATAGGCGCGCCGCATCGCTTCAACGATCAGGTGCGTACGCAGCACGGGGTCCAGGTCGTTGACGGAGTAGGGTTCGAGAATGTTGAGGATTTCAGCAATGGCGATACCCCCGGAAGACGGCGGTGGCGCGGTTACCAGTTCGTAGCCAGCAATCGTGGTGCGAATGGGATCACGCTCCGTGACCCGGTATGCGGCCAGGTCTTCCAGGGTCCAGATACCACCGGCATCACGCACGCCCTTGACGAGTTTCTCTGCCACGGGCCCAGTGTAAAAGCCTTTCGCGCCTCGATCCGCCATCTGTTCCAGTACCCAGGCCAGGTCCGGCAGCTTGATGACGTGCCCCAGGGGTGGAATTTCACCGTCAACCAGGTAGGCCTCGGCAGCCGCCGGCCAGCGCCTGATGGTTTCGATTCGCCAGTTCATCAGCGCAAGGAACTTCTCATCCACCGCGAATCCCTCGCGTGCAATGCGAATGGCCGGCTGCAGGCTGACGGAAAGCGGCAAGCGCCCATAATGAACCGCCATGTGTTCCATGCCGGCGACCTCACCGGGAATGCCACCCGCCAGCGGACCGTTACGAGCCAGGTCGCGGTCAACTTCTCCGTCCTCACCCAGGTACATGTCACGGTGCGCCGCGGCCGGCGCCACCTCACGTGCATCGATCATGACCTGGAAGCCGTCTTCGGCGCGGTGGATCATCCAGAATCCGCCACCCCCGAGGCCGGAACTGGTGGGTTCCACCACCGCCAGTACCGCGCTGACGGCTATGGCAGCGTCAAAGGCGTTACCACCTTGCGCGAGAATTTCATGCCCGGCCTGGGTGGCCAGGAAATGCTGGCTGGCGATAGCGGCCTTACCCGGCTTGTCGGCTGCGGGCAATGCCGCGCTGAGCAGCAACAAGGCCATGGCCGCCAGGAGGCGGCGGGCGATCAAGGTTTTCAAACTTCGGCCTGCGCGATCAGGCGCCGGTATTTCTCCCACAATGCTTCCTCGGTTTCTTCGTGATCCGGGTCTTTGGGTATGCACTCGACCGGGCAAACCTCGACGCACTGCGGCGTATCGAAATGGCCTACGCATTCCGTGCACTTCATCGGATCGATTTCATAGAATTCGATGCCCTGCGAAATGGCCTCGTTCGGGCATTCCGGCTCGCAGACATCGCAGTTAATGCATTCTTCGGTGATCTTGAGTGCCAAGGCGCTTATCCCCGTTCTTTGAAACGCTGTTCCATGGCCTGCTGCACCTGCGAACTGACAAAGGTGGAAACGTCACCGTTCAGGCGCGCTACCTCCTTGACCAGCGTGGAGGAGATAAATCCATATTCCTCGTCCGGCGTCAGGAACAATGTTTCGACCTTTGGCGCCAGGTGCCGGTTCATACTGGCCAACTGGAACTCGTACTCAAAGTCCGAAACGGCCCGCAGGCCGCGCACGATAATGGATGCGCCGATCTGCTGCACAAACTCCACCAACAGGTTGCTGAAGCCGACCACCTCGATATTGTCCAGGTGCGACATGTCCGCTTCGGCCATCGCGATGCGTTCCCGCAGGCTGAACAGAGGTTCCTTGTGCGGACTCTCCGCGATGGCGATGATGACCTTGGGAAATACGCGTGCAGCACGCGATACCAGGTCCGTGTGCCCGTTGGTGATCGGATCGAAAGTACCGGGGTAAACCGCGATGCGCTTCATCAGAGTCGTTACCAGTCGTTATAAAGGGGGCATTCTAACCCAAGTAGGGGCGACTTAAGTCGCGACAAGCGGCAAATTCCTTGTCGCGAACTACAACGCTCGTGCAGCGGCCAAAAAAATGGGCATCCCGAAGGATGCCCATAGCAGGGACTGAGGAGTCAAAACACAGGCTAGTCACGCCTGCATAATAGAAGACCTTTCGATGCATGATTTACTTTCAAAATAATTTCAGATTTTTTTCAACAGGCGCATTTGCACGTCGCCGACCGACTTTTCCTTGACGGTTTCCCAGCCTGATCCGGGAATGGAAGCTGCTGAATTTCTTGCCGTTTCCAGGTAGACCAACGCCTCGTCCGCCAGGCAATCCTTGTCGGACATAAGCGCCAACGAACGCTTCTCAAGCCCGGAACCAAACGGAGGGTCTACGAATACCAGGTCAAGACTCCGCGGTTCACAGGATTCCAGCCATGCCAGGGCATCCATGTTCAGAATACGGACATCCAGGTCCTTATCGCCGCTCCGCAACATTTCCAGGTTGGTTTTCAGCGAGCGGGCGGCGCTTGTGGCTTTCTCGATCAATACAACGGACGCCGCGCCCCTGGATGCCGCTTCGAAACCCAGGACACCGCTGCCAGCAAAGAGGTCGGCGCAACGCGCACCGCGTACGTAGGGTGCGAGCCAGTTGAAAAGCGTTTCCCGGCCCCGGTCGCCGGACGGGCGCAAGCCCGGCACATCAGGAACCGGCAAGCGTCTGCCCCGCCACCGGCCCCCGATAATCCTCACCATTCCCGGCTTTTTCCTGTTCATTAAGTTTCCGTCCTTGCCCGCTTGTCCTTGAACCCCGGACCTTAAACCCCAAAACTAGCATATCGAGCGCAAACAGATCGACAGGCAGACCGAGGAATCCCACAGCATGTTCCGCATATTCCGCAAAAACAAGAAGACGCCCGGTGCCGTCCAGGACGTTCAACTGCGCCCGATCGAGCAAACTGACGTCGATCCGCTGGAGCTGCGCCTCGAAGATACCCGGAAACAGCTCGGCAAACGCCTGGGCAGTCTGCTGACCGGCCGCAGCACGGTCGACGAGGACCTGCTGGACGAAATCGAAACCACCTTGATCACTTCCGACATCGGTGTACAGGCCGCACTGGAAATCGTCGAAAACCTGCGAGCGGGTATCCACAACAAGATCATCACCGAGCCCGGGCAGGTACTGCCGGCCGTCCAGGCCGAACTATTCGAACTGATCGAACCCTGCGAGCAATTCCTGGTGATCGATGAGAGCAAAAAACCTTTCGTGATCCTGATGGTCGGTGTCAACGGTGCCGGCAAGACCACCACGATCGGCAAACTGGCCCAGCGATTCAAGGAAGACGGGCTCAGCGTGATGCTGGCGGCCGGCGATACCTTCCGCGCCGCGGCTGTTGAACAATTGAAGTCCTGGGGCGAGCGCAACGACATACCCGTGGTGGCGCAAGGCACCGGCGCCGATTCTGCCGCCGTCATATTCGACGCCTTGCAGTCGGCGAAAGCAAAGGGTATCGACGTGCTGATCGCAGATACTGCCGGACGGCTGCATACCCAGCACAACCTGATGGAAGAGCTGAAAAAAATCAGCCGCGTGATGGGCCGCATCGACGAGGGCGCACCGCATGAAACCATGCTGGTGGTGGACGCCGGCACCGGTCAGAACGCCACGAGCCAGGCCCGCGAATTCAACCAGGCTGTCAACCTGAGCGGCATCACCATCACCAAGCTGGACGGCACCGCACGCGGCGGGGTGTTGTTCGGCATCGCACACGAACTGGGCGTGCCCATACGCTATATCGGCGTGGGTGAAGCAGCCAAGGATCTGCGGCCGTTCGATGCCGGCTCCTTCGTGAACGCCATCCTGCCCATCAATTGATGCCATCTGCATTTTCCGATCGACTGCTGGCCTGGTGGGACAAGAACGGCCGCAAAGACCTGCCCTGGCAGAACCCGCGCACACCTTACCGGGTCTGGATCTCGGAAATCATGCTGCAGCAGACGCAGGTTGCCACGGTCATTCCCTACTTCGAACGCTGGATGAAGTCATTCCCGGATATCGAGTCGCTTGCCGGCACATCACAAGATAAACTCCTCGCCCACTGGGCGGGCCTGGGTTATTACGCCAGGGCCCGCAATATCCACAAGACTGCCGTCATCTGCCTGGAACAGAATGGCGGTGAACTGCCGGCAAGCAGTGCAGAGCTGACCGCACTGCCCGGCATTGGCCTGAGTACCGCGAACGCGATCATCTCGCAGTCCACCGACAAGCCCGCCGCGGTACTGGATGGCAACGTGAGGCGCGTCCTGGCGCGGCACACGGCAACCAGGGGCTGGACAGGTGCTGCGGCCGTACAGAAAAAACTCTGGGAACTCGCAGAAACGAGGCTGCCCATGAACCGCGGCGCCGACTACACCCAGGCCATCATGGACCTAGGGGCCATGGTCTGCTCACGCAGCAAGCCTGATTGTGCCAACTGCCCGGTGCGCCTGGACTGTGAGGCCCGGCTGCAGGGCAGGATTGACCAACTACCCTCACCGAAACCAGCAACGCGGGTGAGTGATGTAACCCTGCAGATGCTGATCCTCAAAGACGAAAAGGGGCGTGTCCTGTTGGAAAAGAGACCTGGCACAGGGATCTGGGGTGGACTCTGGTGTTTGCCTGCCGGTGATTCCCTGGAGTGCATCGCCACTGCCCTGGGGGCCGGGCTGAACGGGAAAAAAACGCTGTCGCCGGTCGAACACCGCCTGAGCCATCTGAGAATGACCATTCACCCGGTTCTGGCTACGCCCGGAAACGCCACGCAGGTACAATGCTCGTCAGAACGCGGCTGGTTCGACCGGGAACAACAGACCAACCTCGGCCTGCCAAAACCCGTATCGGACCTGTTGAGCCGCCTGGACAATGGAGAATTGAAATGACCCGAAAAGTAAACTGCGTGGCATTGGGAAAGGAGGCGGAAGGCCTTGCATACCAGCCCTACCCCGGTGAGCTCGGCAAACGCATTTTCGACAATATCTCGCAGGAAGCCTGGCAAAAATGGCTGGCCCACCAGACCATGCTGATCAATGAAATGCGCCTGTCACCCATTAATCCGGAACACCGCAAGTACCTGGTCGGTGAAATGGAAGAGTACCTTTTCGGTGAAGGTTCCGAGAAACCAGAGGGTTACGTTGCTCCCGAAACCTGAAATACTGACCCCCACGGGTTGACTTACACGCCGTAGAGCGGTTTAATACCGCGCCTGTCAGAGGCTTAGCCTCAACCGGATGCCCAGGTAGCTCAGTTGGTAGAGCAGCGGATTGAAAATCCGCGTGTCGGTGGTTCGATTCCGCCCCTGGGCACCATTTTCTGGCTGAAGAAATATTCTGTCTCGGCTCATACTGGCACATCACTCCCAAAATCCAATACCTTTGCCCGCCGTGGTGAAACACCGACAAGTTAACGAGTATAGTAATCAGTGATGTTTGATTGCTTTCTCACAATGGATGGCGATGGAAATGAAATCCCATCCGACGCCATTGAATATGCACTCATGCGAAGAAAATCTACATTTTCCGAACAAATGCATTCTGAGCAAATCACAACTTGGTAGTTGGAACTATGGCTTTCAGTGGATTTGAAAAGAAACGATTTGAACAAATCACAAGCCGCTACATCGAAAGCCGCAGGCCGCCTCCTCATATTAGACCTGAGCTTGACCTGGGATTTCTAGTAACTGGTCAGAGTATCGAAATATTCGAAATTCGTCCTGTTTGGAGGGGCGACCCCAAAGAGAAAATTGAAATCTGTATCGCCAAGGCAACCTACGTAAAGACACATCAGGTCTGGAAAATTTATTGGCAGCGAGCTGACTTAAAGTGGCATCGTTATGACCCTGGACTCACCGTAGCGAACTTGGAAGACGTTCTGGCAATTATTGATCAAGATGAATATGGCTGTTTCTACGGTTAGGCACCGCGACTTGTAATAATCATTCACTCTATTCGTCAAACCAGGGGCCAGGTGCCTTCCAACGTTTGTCAAACTTTTGTCCGCCAATAGTGCTAGCGAATACCGGCGCTAGAAAGTTACTAATCGCCTCAATAACGTCACCTGATTTGTCAGGTGCTTCGACAGGTACTTTTCGGCGAAATGCACTCCATTGCGTCCTGATACCTTCACTCTCCAGCAGTTCCTGTGTCAGTTCTTCAAATACAACCAATTCCGTGCCTCGGTTGTTGAAGGTACGCTGTATAGCTTCTCGCAGCGTTTCCCCTTGAAAGTCGAATTGCCGCGACATTCGCCAAATATCGTAGAAGTCTTTCATTCGGCTGTTCAAGCTGCCGAGATGCACCATAGCCTGGGATTTTTCAGCGATTACTGTTTCGGGCGTGTAGCTTCGCAGCCAAGGCGTAGCCAGGTCGAGCAACGAAGGGTATTTCACCTGGATTGCGCATGGGTGAATCAAGTCACCAAAGCCCACATCCACTTGCATGTGAATACGGGCGTTTCCAAGTTGCCCTCGGAATCTGACACGAACACCCTCGTAATCTGCATCTTCCTTGATTCGTTGAGCGGTGACAGACTCTGCACCAAAGGAAAGACCGTCATCCACATCAGTAATTGTGCAAATTTCACGAATGATACTGGCGATATTCTCCGGCGAATTATCGACGTAGGCCAGGAAGTCAATGTCTCTTGTTGCTCGGCTGTCGGGAGTGTCCCAGACTCGTAACAACAAAGCCCCTTTCAGTACAAACGATGGGGCATGCGCTGAACGACTGAGACGAAAAAGGAAACGCTCCATGGCAAAGTATTGAAGCAATTCATTAAAAGGGCGTCCGGTCTCTTTTGCGATGTTCAAAAGACGCCGGTGAATTGAGGCTGATACATTCTGTAGGGAGCGAGCGATCACAGTTGCGCTTCCAGATAGGGCCGCATCACTTTTTCGACCCGGCAAATCTTCGCAAATTGAATCAGCTTTCGGGGGTTGGGTTTCTTACGTTCACGATAGAGGGTGAGTGCTTCGCGAACCGTATCCATACCGATTCTGTTGCGGAATTTAAAGCAATCTGCCAGTGTTTTTTCGACACTGTAGATCTGCACCGTTGTGTGATCGATTGACCGCTGCTCCACGCCGGCGGTGAACGCCTCACCGGAAAACCAATAAGGTTGGATCGGAGGGAATTTGAGGCGAGGACGTTCCGCACCTCGCTTAATGGCGATAGATACGACATGTGGAATTTGGGTTGTTATGTCATGAAAGTGCAGTGCTGAAATAAGGCAAACTACACATTGCGGTATCTTGAGAGCGACCGTGACGAGGTCCGGATCAGATAGCGGCGGTAGATCCGTCAGACGATAGAGACCACGCTCCATTCGCTCAATTATGCCCGCTTCTCGCATGGCATAGAGCGTGCGACGGTGGATGCCCCGATCAAGAGCCTCCCCGGTTTTGAGAATCCCGCCATAACGCCGGAAAATGCTTGTTGCTGAATCGATCCGCTTGTTGGTAGTTTGAAGTGACATTGGACAAATATACCTGCATATATCAATAACTGTAAGTATTCTTGTCCAAAAACTCGATGCATGTTCATTTTCTAAACAATAATGAATTGCAGCCCTGCTCGCTAGCTAGTGTGCCTATTTTTGTGCCTAACGAATATATACCTTACATATATTATTATATTTCAATAGGTTAACCATTAACCCTCCGGATTGAAAATCCGCGTGTCGGTGATTCGATTGATTCGTCGCATCCCTGCGACTCACCCTGCGGGCGCACTTCGTGCGTCCTAATTCGCTCCTGGCGAATTGGTCCGCCCCTGGGCACCATCTTTTCTAAGGTGTATTCCGGTCACAACATTTACCTGTTTTTCTTAAAAATCGTTTTTCGCCGAAAAAATACGGTTCTAACGGCTACTTTTATCCGTTTTTGAACCAAAAATGCTACGAAATCAAGGTGAACGGCTGGCCCGACCCAAGGCGAACTTGAAAGAAGATTCGCATTTGATACATTAAATCGCATTTCTACGACTACTTCCTATACTGAGTAATGCGGTATCAGCCGCTATTTCCTCGCCAGATTATTAACAACAAT